>NZ_AZFZ01000150.1 GCF_001435895.1 Lentilactobacillus parafarraginis DSM 18390 = JCM 14109
GAAATAAAGTTTTCAGACGGACCCTAATTTAATTGTCACTTTGCCATCGGATCGGCCGGCAGCGACGCGCCTTGTTGGTGGGAACGCTGTGAAGTGTTTACCGGCACCTGAGACGAAATCTTCGGCGCCGATCCCGTCGGGCGATTGGTGAGGGACGGTTTCTCGAATACCTGATTCAAATTACGAAAATGAAAGCTCTTCTTGAAGACATAATCCTTATAGTAACGCATCCCCCAGTGAGCCAAGCGGGTGCTTTTTGGAACAACGATGTCCTTGGTGATGACCGAGTCGTGTTTCAGGTCATAAAATTTCAGATTCCCGGTAAATTCGTGCTTCATCTGTTGGAACTTTTTTTGCCGTGCCGGATTATTGGCAGCCAGACGGCTTGATTTGGAATGATCAGTGCTGGATGCGTTTGTTGTCATGATGGCGTAATCGGCAATCCCAATGAGGGAGCCAAAAAGTAATGCTGCTAATAGTAATTTTTTCATTGGGGAATCCTTTCGCTAACGTTCAAAACAAATGATCACTATTAACCTTATCGTGTCCAATCGAATTTGTAAACCATTATTCACTGTGGCCAATCCGTTTGAGGTACTCGGCAAACGGTTCCGTTGAAGTGGTCTTGCCGGCTTCTTTATTTTGGTACCAGTTGATCTTGTCGTTGAGGATTTGCAGGTGGTGCTGAACTTCACGATATTTTTCCATAAAATCGTTCCGCGTTTCTTTGAGGAGCGTTAACCGATTGGGAATCGTCTCATCGCCTTGGGCCCGCCATTCAACGTACTGTTTGAGATCTTGGATGCTCATGCCGGTGCCTTTTAAATGAAGCAAAAAACGCACCCAGTTGACGTCGGTGTCTGTAAAGTACCGCCGCCCATTTGCCTCACGGTGGGACTTCAAGAGGTCCTCGCGTTCATAGTAACGGATGGTCGGGGCACTGAGGCCGACCTTAGCTGCAAATTCACCGATGGCGTACGTTGGTTCAGTTCTCATTTCTTGCATGATAATCTCCAATCTTTTTCGAAATTAGCTGTTGACTTAAAGTCCACTTTAAGATGTAACCTGTGATTTGTAAAGTTAATTGTATCGGAAAGGGGATTAAAGTATGAGTACACAAAATAAAGTGATCGTGATTACCGGCGCGTCGTCAGGGATTGGTGAAGCCAGTGCCAAATTATTGGCGAAAAATGGCGCTAAAGTTGTTCTGGGAGCCCGCCGAGAAAGTCGCCTGCAGACGATTGTAAACGATATTAAACAGGCGGGTGGCCAGGCCGACTACCGGGTAACCGATGTCACAAAGCCAGACGATTTAAAGGCGCTAGTAGCCCAAGCCAAGGCAACCTTTGGTGGGATTGACGTGATTTTCAATAATGCCGGGATCATGCCCAGTTCACCAATTAGCGCGTTGCACATTGATGAGTGGAACGCGATGATCGATATTAATTTGAAGGGCGTTTTAAATGGCGTGGCGGCGGTGATGCCTGATTTCACCACTCAAAAGCACGGTCAAATTATTACGACCTCATCGGTTGCCGGCATTAAGAGTTTCCCCGGCGCTGGGGTGTATGGAGCAACTAAATTTGCCGTTCGTAATTTAATGGAAGTGATTCGAATGGAAAGTGCCCAGGAAGGCACCAATATCCGCACCGCAACGCTGTATCCAGCGGCGATTAACACCGAGTTGCTGCACACAATTTCCGATCAGGCAACCCGGTCCGGAATGGATCAGTTATATGATTCAGTTGGGATTACTCCTGACGCGGTTGCCCGAGTCGTGAACTTCGCCGTTGATCAGCCCGAAGAGGTTAACGTCAACGAATTTACAATTTATCCAACCAAGCAGGCCTAAAGAAAGGAAGCAATATCATGGCAAAAAATGAACAAGTTAAAAACGGGGTTATTTTTCCCAGCGGCCCTAAGAATGACGCGTACGCAATGAAGTGAACCCTGCAAGTTGGACACTTTAA
>NZ_AZFZ01000151.1 GCF_001435895.1 Lentilactobacillus parafarraginis DSM 18390 = JCM 14109
GAGGCTGGGACATAAGTCCCGCCCATAAATAAACTGAGCCGCATTTTCCATTTCTTTTGGAAGATGCGGCTCGGTTTTTCTATCCAACCAAAAATATGACTTAAATTGGCAATCATTTTGGCCAATTTATTCATATTTGCTGCCATCAAGATAATTCCTAATTCATTATTTACTTGTCTTAATCCACGTACCGATAATCGACGGAAACGCAAATTAGCCTTCAGGTTACCAAAGGCTGGCTCATCCTCAAGTTTTCGCTTAGCGAAAATGGCCTTGCCCTCTGGGCTTGAAAGCTGTTCACGAACGTATGCTTTTTGCGATTCCCAATGGGGATTGATGTTAATTCTTCGTTGGTTACCCATACGGGTGGTCGACCAATAATACCCTTCGGGGTCATCGTAATCGTCGGCCCGATAAACTTTAAAGTCGCGGGTAAACCCATTTTTATCAGTTCGATGGCTCATGCCGTGATATGAAAAGCGGATGTGGTGATTATCCACGTAGTAATCTTCTTCGGCATGATATTCCCAGTTCATCACTTTGCTAAGATCGCTGCGATATTTCTTCGATTGTTCTTTCAGATACATGGTGTAAGGAATCAAGGGGATCTTACCCGATTTCTCTTTAACAAATTGATAGTTTGGCTCACTGCCGTAGCCCGCATCGGCAACGATATAGTTGACTGGGGTTTGTGCGAAGTTCATCGCTTTTAAAAATGGAATTAAAGTACGTTGGTCCGTAGGACGTTGATTAACTTGGTAATAGAGAACAAATTGTGATTGGGTGGCAATTTGCAGATTGTACCCCGGCTTCAACTGGCCGTTTTGCATCGGATCTTCTTTCATCCGCATAAAAGTGGCGTCATGATCCGTTTTAGAGAAACTGTTCCGATCACCAAACCACTCATGATATTGGCGATACTTTTGTTTGCGAGGTAAGTATTCATCTCTTACTAGATGCCGAAGATGTTTTAGCTTACGCCGGCGTTGCTTACGTGGTGAACCACCGGGAATCACTTTTTCGGTTTTGATTTGCTGATCTAATTCGTCAATCTCTGTGTCCAATGCGTCTACTTCAGCTTCCAGCGTCTGAAGATCCGTCGGATCCATTTCGCTTTCCACTGCTAGATTGACTTTGTTTTGAATCAGGTCTTTAAACAAGTTTCGTGTTTTTTGGTCCAACTTACTTTCAAATTTTTCCGTGCTTCTTCGCCAGACAAATGAATACTTGTTGGCATCGGCGAGGATTTTAGTGCCATCAATGAAAATTGCCTCATCACTTAACAGATTGTTATCAATCAATGATTGACGGAACTGCAGATACATGAGGGCAATTAGCTTGGTGGTTTGTGGATCAGTCCGGAAACGATTGATTGTCCGGTAACTGGGCACCACGTCAGGGTCACCGATTAACCATTTCATCGGAATGTTTTCCTCGGCCATTTGTTGAATTTTCCGTCCCGAAAACACTTTCCGTGAGTAAGCAAATAACATCATTTTGAGCATCATCAACGGTGAATATTGTGGTCGGCCAAAGGCTGACTCTTCTCCATAAACTAATTTATATGGAATCGTGTCCACAAAAGCACTGATGGCGCGGACAATGTGCGTTTCTGAAATTGAAATTTCTAATGGCAATGTTAAACTGGTCTGGTTATTGTTATAATGTCTGTACATAGAGATTCACTCCTATCCTTGGGTTTTCATCGATTTAAGAATAGCAGAGTTGAATTCTCTGTGCTACATAAAATGCAAAAAAGCCTCGGAAAAAATTAATTTCCGAAGCTTTTTTGCGTGAGCTGGGACTTTTGTCCCAGCCTC
>NZ_AZFZ01000152.1 GCF_001435895.1 Lentilactobacillus parafarraginis DSM 18390 = JCM 14109
CATACGTTGGCTGGAAGTTATTAATGCAACAGGAAAAGGAAGTCAAAATCGAACTGAAATATACGCTGATGATTCATGACGATAACTTAGAAAGTCTAGAACACGTCGATCAAGGGTTACTAGAGAAATATTCACCAATCGAACAGCAAAAGATTACTCGCGCAGTCAAAGATTTGCGAACAATCATGGCTGTTAAGCAAGTTATTCAAACCCAATACCAGGAAGTTTTAAGAAGGGCCTTTCCCAAAGGCGATTTAGATGGATTGCCATTGACTAAACAGGAACAGGCTTATACAGCCGTGATGTACTATGATCCAACTTTAAAGCCATTAAAAGTCGAAACAATGGAACAATGGCAATCAAATCCACCACAGGTTTTCAGTACCCAAGAACATCAATTAGGGTTAGCTTATTTGTCGGGACAGCTGAGCTTAGATCAGTTAGAAAATCATCACTTACAACGGGTTTTAAAGCATGATGGCACTAAACAACTCTTTTTTGGCGAATGCAAAGTCGATCCAACGATTAAGAACAGTCAAATCGAGAAAATCCAAAAGCAGTTAAAAGAGCAACAAGCCAAGGACGACCAGTACAGAAAAGCAAATATTGGACATTATCAACCGCTAAATTACAAGCCAGTTAGTCCAAGCTACTACTTAAAGACGGCCTTTAGTGATGCGATCATGACTGTTCTATATGCTCGTGATGAAGATTACCAACGGCAAAAGCAAGAACGTGGACTGAAAGAAACCGAGTGGGAAATGACGAAAAAGCAACGGCAACACCAAACTCGAAACCGGCATGAGGATGGTGGCATGCACTTGTAATCGGAATAAAAAATGCACCGTTAAACCTGGTTAAAAGCGGCTGAACAAGGTAGAACAGAATTAGAACAGAAACTTAATCACAAGGAGTGAACGAACATGACCACTGTTATCTTAGCTGAAAAACCTAGTCAAGCCCGTTCATACGTTCAAGCCTTTCAAAAGGGCACAAAAAAACAGGGTTACTATACGGTTAGCGACCCTGTTTTGCCCGAAAATACGCTTGTCACGTATGGTCTCGGACATTTAGTTGAACTAGCCACACCGGATAAATATGATCAGAAATATCAGCAATGGGCCCTATCTAATTTACCGATTTTCCCCAACAAATACAAGTTTGTGGTGTCAGCTAGTAAAAAAGATCAATTCAAGGTCGTCAAAGACCTGTTAACGAAGGCCGATACCATTATTGTTGCCACCGATAGTGGCCGAGAGGGTTCTAATATTGCCTGGTCGATCATGAGCCAAGCCCAGATTGACGTTAAAAAGAAGACCATTAAGCGTCTATGGCTGAATAGTTTGGAAAAAGACGCCATTATTACCGGCTTTAAAAATCTTGGTGACTGGCACAAAGACTATTTGGCTTATAAAGAAGCCCAAACCCGTCAAATTAGTGATTGGTTGATCGGTATGAATGGTAGTCCCTTATATACTTTGTTATTAAGACAAAAGGTTCTGGTGCAAAGTTGAAATTAAGCGTAGATCAAAGTGACTGTGTTTAGTGGTTGTAGCCTATGCCGCTAACAATTGGTCGACTTCTTGATACGCTGAAAAGCCGAAGAGGCCTGGCTTCTTTCGGCTTTCTTTGTGTATCGCATGCATGGTTTCAATGCCGTATAATGTCCTAGCTGCTGTCCGAGTGCTCTGATAACTTGCGGAACGAACTTGTTGCCGCTTAATAAAACGGTGATCTTGCTCAATCAGATTATTGCGATATTTGGAGCACTGATGCACA
>NZ_AZFZ01000153.1 GCF_001435895.1 Lentilactobacillus parafarraginis DSM 18390 = JCM 14109
CTTTTTTGATCAAGCTAAATTAGCTTGCGCCGTTTGCGCAAAACTCCGCCTGAAAGGCTCCTGCTGAAGGCATGCTCATGATGCAAAATCATTCGGCCGACAGCCCCTGTCTGGAAGACTTTTTTACTCAAATTCCGATAGCAATTTTGAGTAAAAAACGCGAAGCTTTGCCAAAAAGTGGCTAGCCAACCGGCTAACCATTTTGGCATTGCGCAGCGAACTTGGGGGTCAAGGGGGAGCGTTAGCTGTCCCCCTTGCAAGCACCGCAGCTGCCACAAACATAGTCTTGTGGCTAGCATGCGGGTTGCTTGCCAAGCCTCTGTTATTCGATTATCATTAGGAGGTCGTCAGCCGTCGGCTGATCCGACTTTTGATATCTCGAATAACTTTGCCCGCAGGGCAACGGAGGTGGGACTTGTGAACGAACCACAAAATCTGGCTAGCACAAAAAAGACGACTCAGGTTCATCGTCAGGCTAGCAAACAAATTAATTTTCGGGTGAGTGAACCGGACTATTTAAAGCTGGCGCGTTCCGCGCAAACTTTAAATCTGTCCGTGCCGGCTTTTGTCAAAAAGAAGGCCCAGGGGGCGCGCTTAGTTGCCCCTAAGATTACTGCCCAAGATGCCCAGAACATCACTCATCAGTTAGCTAAAATTGGCGGTAATCTTAATCAATTGGCCCATCATGCTAATCAAGGTGGTCAAATCGATCCCCAAGCATTAAAGGATTTACAAAACGAGGTGCAACGCGTATGGCAACAACTCACATAAAACGTTCCACCAGTGCATCTAGGTTAGTCAATTACGCTGAAAAACGAGCCATCAAAAAAGATGGCCTCAATTTAGATATTCAGTACGCTAAAAGCGAATTTAAACAAGTGCGGGCCGTCTATGGCAATCCTGGTAAAACCCAAGCGTATGCCAGCCGGATTGCCTTTAGCCCGTTGGAATTTAATCCCCAAGATCCTCATGATCAGGCAACGGTTTTAGCCGTTGCCAAAGAAGTTTATGCCAAAGCCTATCCCAATCAACAGGTGGCCCTTTATGAACATGCCGATACCGATTCGTTACACGTCCATGCCGTCATTGGCGCGATTAACCTGGAAACCGGGCAAAAAATGCACGGTAATTGGCACCAATATCGCGATCACTTAGTCCACATCACGGATCAAGTGTGCCAGGAACATGGCTTAATGGTCACCCGGCCCGATCCTAACCGTCACGAGAAACGCTCAATGGCCGAAATTAAGCTCCGGGCTAAACAGCAGCCCACTTGGAAAGATCAAATCCGCCAAGCCGTCGATCACACCATGCAGAACCCCCTGATTCGCGATTTTCAGGCCTTTCAGGACGACTTGAAACAACAGGCAGTTAAAGTATGGGAACGGGGCAAAAATCTCACCTATCAGCTATTAGGGACCAATTACAAGTCTCGGGGAACCAAACTCGGGCTTGATTATGAAAAGGAGACGATTTTTAATGAGTTGGCAAGCCGACAAAACCAAACAAGAACCAACCAGCAACCAGAACGAACCGTTAACCCAACAATTGACCCAGCTCAATCAGACCATAGCCGAACTCCGGAATTACCAGGGCACTCAGATTCAACTGCAAGCCACAGCCAAAACGTCCCTCGATCAACAACTTCATCAGATCGAACAGACCGCCCAACAAGTCAACCAACAGTTTCAGACGACCTTAAACAACTTAGACAGCAGCAACGCCAGCTCGCAGGCCCAATTAAAACAGACCTTACAAAGCGCCT
>NZ_AZFZ01000154.1 GCF_001435895.1 Lentilactobacillus parafarraginis DSM 18390 = JCM 14109
TTCATCCAACTATGGGGGTTCACTTCAGAGGCCTATATTTATATTATTTAATTTTCTTTACATACTTTTTATAGGCTGTGCAGTAAAAGCCATTGGTAAGTTTTAATACAAAACCACCTTGCCAGTGAATTACTTTTTTCACATCAAATAGTGTCCCTTTCGGCCATTTATTCGACTTAAAGCCTGAACGTTTTACAACTTTAGTCCGATGCAGGTCACGATACAGATAAGTAGGTTTAATGACTTTGATAGTTTTTAAATTAGACAATTCGTAATAGGCATTATTTACAAACCAACGGTTAGCCGTAATATACGTTCCGTTTGCCAGTTTAAAATATGGGACTGGCACTTTGTCACTGCTAAAGTGTACAGAAGCAATATCAATTGCTGTTCCCGGCTTTAATTTACGTCCACGGTTGGCTTGACTACCCAACTGATTATTTTTGTGCTGGTAGATTGTACGCTTAACAATAACCCGCTTAGGATTGTAAGTGTAGTAGTAATCATCTACATTTTGCTTAGTCAGTTTCGGCTCCGGCTTCTGTTCTGGTTCAGCACTTTTGGTGGTATATTGTCCACCATAATCTAATGAACCATCTACTCCCAGACCTTTCCAATTGTCGGTATACTGCCAAGCTTTAGCACCTGATACGCCGCTTGATGAACTACCGTAAGAAGCTGGCCAACCACCTAGTTTGTAACTGGTGCCAATCTTCAAACGACCAGCCCAAAACCATGAACCCGGGCCATAAATATCAAAACTGTGGAAGCCTTGTCTTTTCAGCTCATTAAAGAATAAAGCTGCATCAGCACTAGCTTTAGTACGCAAAGATGAATCTTCGGCGTCTAGTACCATTAAAGTATCTTTGCCTAGCCCCCAAGCCTTGGCAGTGTTGGCCATTAACTTAGCTTCACTGGCGGGGTCAGCCTGTCCATAGCGCAAAGAATTGAAAGTGCCATAATGATACAAAGCCACCTTAAGCCCGGCTCTTTTAGCATTAATAACTTGAAGCTTGCCAACACTGTTAATGTAGGGTGTTCCGCCATAACCTCCTTGAGAGGACTTAACGACTACACCACGAGATCCGTAAGCTTTCAAACGTTTAAAATAAGCTAAGTCATGGGGTTGCCAAACTGCCACATCATTAAAATAGCTGGTCATAAGCTCACTTCCCTTCGGGAGTTAGATAAATCTTACCAGCATCATCCGTACTTAATTTAAACTGTTTGTGGTTAATTTCTATATGATCACCATTGGCTAGCGGGATTGGATAGTTAGCCGGATCAACCTTTTCGGCAGATTCTTGGACGGTTTCCAACAACTGTTTTTGCTCCGGCGTGTCGCTTACTTTAACAGTTGCTTTGTGCTGTCCAAAAATCAGTTGATATTGTTCCTCAGCAAACTTTTGAGCCTCGTCATCTGACAGATCGTAATTGGCCAAGTTAGCCCATTGAATAAGCGATTTTTTAGAAGCGTCCATTTGTTCGTTACCAGGAACTGGCAAAGCCTGAGCGGCTGTTACAGCAGTTTTAGCAAAGGCTTTAATTTTATCTAAAACTTCATTATCAGCCTTGGTCTTAGTGTGGTCGACAATCACTTGTGCCACATCGATGATTTTCTTTACGCCATACCCAAAAATAAAAAGAGCCGCTAAAAAGCCGCCCGAATTAAGAAAGCCCAAAATACTATTTAAATTCCTGAAACTTGAAAGTATGAAGACAGACTGAT
>NZ_AZFZ01000155.1 GCF_001435895.1 Lentilactobacillus parafarraginis DSM 18390 = JCM 14109
GTCACGGTATCGACAACTTCTTGCAGCATTGCGCCAATAATTGTTGGAATGACACCGAAGCTGGCGATTAACATCAAACCTGTACAAATCGCAATGCCGATGAGGACCGCTTGCTTGGCAATGGCCATGGTTTCCTTAGCAATTAAAGTGGCCGCAGCAACTTTCGCCAAATCGTCGCGCAGAACCACGGCATCAGCCGATTCGCTTGCCGCGGTTGCCCCATGTGCACCCATTGCAATGCCGACATCAGCAATCGCCAATGAAGGTGCATCATTGACACCATCACCAACCATCACAACTGGCCGGCCATCCTTAGGGACGTTATCCAAAACTTCAATCTTCTGTTGTGGCAATTGTTCCGCATAGACTTGGTCAATGCCGACCTGTGCCGCCACTTTATCAGCGATTGACTGCTGGTCGCCAGAAATCATAATCAGCTTAGCATCATTTAATTCGTGCAGTTTCGTCATCGTTTCTTTTGCTTCTGGACGAATCTGATCGGAAAATGTGATCGCACCTGCGTACTGGCCATCAACATTCACATACACGGCAGTCGTATCAACCGTAGCCTTCGTCCCAGCAAACTCGGCTTTACCGACCTTGACTTTGCGGCCATCCACCGTGGCATTAACGCCAAAGCTAGTGGTTTCCGACACATCTGTCGCTGGCAGCCGATCAGCTGTCGGCACAGCATCTGCCAGTGAACGCGCCAAAATATGAGTCGATTGACCTTCCGCACTTGCGGCTAGCTTCAAAAGCTGATCCTGTGAGAAACCGGCTTGTGGCAAAATCGTCGCAACTTTTAAAATACCGCGTGTCACGGTGCCGGTTTTATCAAAGGCAAAGGTTTTAGCTTCACTTAACTTTTCTAGCGTAGTCCCTGACTTGACAATGATCCCGTTGCGGCTATTACGACTCATGCCGGAGACCATCGCAATTGGCGCGGCCAGAATCAGCGGACAAGGCGAGGCCACAACCAATACCTGTGCAAAGCGAACTGGGTCGCCAGAGAAGAACCAGCCAAGACCCGCAATCACATAAGCAATCAACGTAAATGGTACCGCATAACGATCAGCCATCCGAACAAAATGTGCTGGCCGCGCTTCAGATTCCTTAACCAGTTTAATAATCCCTTGATACTGACTATCTTCAGCCCGTTGCGTGACCTTAACAGTTAGGGCAGCGTCACCATTGACGGTCCCAGACATAATGTCACTACCTGCGTTTTTGGCAACCGGTTTAGATTCACCCGTCAAACTGGCTTCATCCACCAAACTCTCACCTGCCAAAACCGTACCATCAACTGGCACGACTTCCTGCGGCTTAACCAAAATCGTTTCGCCAACTTGGACGGCCTCAACGTCAACATCTTCAACGTGTCCATCAACCATACGATGCGCGGTTGTCGGTGCATTTTCGAGTAATTGCTTTAATTCACTGCTTGCTTTTGTTGCTGCGTAGCTTTCAAGCGCATCGCCACCAGTCAGCATCAATAACACGATCATCGCAGCCCAATACTGGCCAACCGCCAAGGTGGCAACAACCGCCGTAATGGCAAGCAAGTCAACGCCGAAGTTACCAGAACGAATTTTCTTCACCATGCCCCAGAACATAATTAAAGCAATGATTGACCCCATCACCGTGATCAGCCCTTGCGCGATCAGTGGTTGCTTTAAAACGAAAGCAAAGACTAGCGCAATGGCACTTACAGCAAGCACCATCATTA
>NZ_AZFZ01000156.1 GCF_001435895.1 Lentilactobacillus parafarraginis DSM 18390 = JCM 14109
CGTAATGTCTAAAGTTCCTAAGTTTTATCCTCGATTATCCTTGTCATATCAACGCTAAACAAAAAACACTTGCCTTCCCCCTAAAGTTCCAGCATAGTGTAAGCACCACACAAACACAAAAACTGAACCAGAAAGGGATCTAGACAAGTGCTTACACAATTATTAGCGTATTTAGTTAAGATAATCAAGCTTCAACAACAATTTATTTTGATTCTAATGACCCAACTGGCAAATATTTATCTTCATTCCAAAACGCCACGGCTAGAAAGCCCGACCTATCGACGTTTCAACCAATTCAAAGCTGATGATAAGCTGCCGCTTCTCCAGGCAAATATCCACAAAAACCAACTGAATTACCAGGAATTATTAGTAGCTTATCAAGCAAAGCACGGCAAGCCGTTAAAACCGGTTAACCATCGGCAGGCGTTTGCCTTCCCGCGACAAACCTGTCCCGGGTGTGGCGCACCAAGTCAATACTTGTATGCCAATGGCGGTGGTGATAAGAGCTCATTACTCCTCTGCAAGATTTGCCAAACCAGCTTCAACCCGGAAAAACGTTATCGTAAAGAAGTCGTGCTTCGCTGTCCCGACTGCCAAAACAAACTGGAACTTGCGAAGCAGCGGGCCAACTTCAAGGTATGGCGGTGCAATAATCGTCACTGCCCTCATCGCAAACGTGAGCTGGCCAAACTAAATTCCAGTCAATACCAGGAATACTTAAAGCGGCCATCACAATTCAAGTTACGGTACATCTATCGGGAATACGCTTTTAAAATTCGCCAAATAGCCCCGCAATCATCCGCGCAATCTCGGGTTGACCTCAGTCGCATTCAGGCCTCACCACAAGTGCTGGGATTAATCCTCAGCTACTATGTGAACTATGGCATCTCCGCTGCCAAGACTGCCGCGTTAATGTACGACATCCATGGCATCAAGATTTCCAAGCAAACCATTCTCAATTACGCACAAGCCGTGGCGGCCAATGTTCGACCCTTCCTGGATAATTATCCGTATCAGCTTTCCAGCCAATTGGTGGGTGACGAAACTTATCTGCGCGTGAAAGGAAAATGGCACTATCTGTTCTACTTCTATGACGTGAACAAAAAAATTATCCTGGCAGATTACGTGACCCCCAAGCGAACCACTGAATCAGCGTGCATCGCGATCTATCAAGTCCTCAAAAAGTATCAAGTGATTCCTGAGAACCTGCGGTTCACGGTTGACGATAATCCCATCTATCGAGTGGCCAGACTATATTATGCACATCAGGAAGGCATCAACTTCGACCTTAATATCGTTAAAGGCTTAACCAACGAAACCGAGGTGGCGAAGGAATATCGCCCCGCCAAGCAAACCATTGAACGCTTAAATCGCTCACTGAAAGCTAATTATCGCCCAATGGGGGGCTTTAAGTCAGCCAGCGGCTCTATCACTTACGTGACGCTGTATTCACTCTGCCATAATTTTTTACGCCCCCATCAAAGTCTGGGATACCATCCACCAGTTGAAGTTCCTGAATTAACGGGACTTACCCGCATGCCAGACAAGTGGTTGAGACTCATCAAACTCGCTCAAGAACAGCTACCAACCGCTTGATTTTGGTAATTGGAGCCCGGTGGTTCGTTATCGTCAAATGGCGGTAGCGAACACTTGACAAGCCGAAAAGCCAATGGGTTAAACT
>NZ_AZFZ01000157.1 GCF_001435895.1 Lentilactobacillus parafarraginis DSM 18390 = JCM 14109
CGTACAATACCCCTTAGGGTTGACACTTTAAATAATAAAAGTGTCATCTCTAGGGGGTGTTTTGAATAGGAACATATTCAACGACGGAAAAATTAAGGTTACTCAGTAATTACCAAGATTCAGACTACTCACTCGGGGTATACGCGGATTATCACCAGGTGCGGACCTCTAGCCTTAACAGATGGATTAAACAATTTTTAACGGCTGGTTTGGCTGGATTGATTCGCCCTGAACACAATCACAGGTACACACTTCAAACCAAGCGATCAGCCGTTAAAGCTTACCTTTCAGGTACCCTGTCAGGCCAAGCAATTCTCAATAGATATCAAATTCGTAGTCTTTCCCAACTACATCAATGGATTGTCCGGTACAATAGTGGACAATTAAGTGTTGCTTACGCAACAAGAAAGCGAGCTAGGAAAGTGGGTCGAAAAGTTACTTTTGAGGAGAAACGGCAAATTACTCAATGGACAATTGATCACGAGTATAACTATCAAGCCGCGGCAGAAAAATTTAATGTCAGCTATCAACGGGTCTATTCATGGGTACAAAAGTACCAAAGAACTCACGATTGGGAATCCCTTCAGGATAACCGGGGTCGCCATAAAGGCAAAACACCAACCAATGAAGTGGAAAGATTACGACAAGAAGTAAGGCAGCTGAAAGCTAAAGCGAAGGAACGGGAGGTACAGATTGCCTTCGCAAAAAAATTGGTCGAAATACACAATCGGGAGGTGGAACGGCCGGACGATATCAAGCGATTCAGGAAATGAGCCAAAGTGGGTATAATGTATCTGATCTAGTTAAAGCAGCCGGGGTAAGTCGGCAGGCTTACTACAAGTGGCTTACCCATGAACCGACGGTTCATGATATTCAAGATCAAGAAATTCTAAAGCTCGTTAAACAGTTAGAAGCACAACATAAACACTGCGTTGGTTATGACAAGATGACCCGTTTGATAAAGCAGGAAAGATTATCATACACAGTTAACAAGAAGCGCGTCATGCGCATTATGAAGGAACACAGTATTAAAGCGGACTATCGTCAGCCTAAGAGAAAACGTGTGCAGGAGCAGGAAACTTATGAAGCACAGAATACCCTGAACCGCCAGTTTGAACAAGCTGCCGCAAATCAGGTGTGGGTGACGGACACGACGGAAATTGCCTACAACATTCGTAAGTACAAAGTCCGTCTACACGTTGTCCTGGATCTATACGGTCAATACCCACTTAGCTGGATTATTACGCCTACAGAAACGAGTACTGGGGCTATTAAAGTATTTCAAATGGCCAAGCAGAAAGCCGGAGGTCTGGCACCGCTAATCCACACTGATCGCGGAGCAGCATATACTTCCAAAGCATTCAACCACTACTTGGCTAGTAATAACAGCCAACATAGTTACTCAGCCCCAGGAACACCAGCTGATAATGCGGTGATGGAGCACTGGTGGGCTGATTTTAAATCTATCTGGTTAGCACACTCACCACAACCACAAACGTTTGAAGACTTAGAACAGCTGGTGACAGAAGGTATCGATTACTTTACGCATTCCTTTATTTCAGGCAAAAGAAATGACCTTACCGCAGCAGAATACCGCTTCGGCAAGGCCAACTAGTTTTTATTATTTAATGTGTCAACTTGACAGGGTACAGTACC
>NZ_AZFZ01000158.1 GCF_001435895.1 Lentilactobacillus parafarraginis DSM 18390 = JCM 14109
CCCCTGCGAGGGTAGGACGTTGCCACGCAAATTAAGAGTCTTTGATTGGGGAAACCTAGTCAAGGGCTTTTGTTTTGTCTAACTTTATTAGCATGGTTGTCGGCTAGTAATAGAGGGCAATATGCCGGCTGCAGGAATTGAACCTGCAGAGGAACACCACAGACAAGCTGAACTTTACAACTACCAACGAGCATAGATCCTTAAGATTATTGGTTGTTTGGGGCGATCAAAGTGTCTGATCGTATTTACTAATAGTGGGTTTTGTTATATATTGGAAAAGATAAAAACTAATGTGGAAAAGGTGAAAAAACGATGAAGCGTTATCGATCGTACCGTATCACACTGGGTTGGCAAATTGTCATTGGCCTTATTTTGGGAATCGTCTTTGGAATTATTTTCTATAAGAATCAAATTGCAATTACGACCATGCAAAATATTGGGACAATGTTCATCAATCTGATTCAAATGATTGTGTTGCCAATCGTGGTTTCCTGTCTGACCGTCGGGATTGCCAGTATTGGAGATATCAAAAAGCTGGGGCGGGTTGGTCTTAAAACGCTCATTTATTTTGAACTAATGACGACCGTTGCAATCGCACTGGGAATGATTGTGGCCAACGTTTTGCATCCTGGAACGATGATCGATATTCATTCACTCCACGGTTCAGATATCAGTCAGTATATGTCAACGGCTAAATCAGCTGGGCATACGGGACTCTGGGATACTTTGTTGGGAATTATTCCAACCAACATTTTTAATTCGCTTTCAAATGGGAATATGATGCCGGTTATCTTTTTCTCAGTATTTTTTGGGTTAGGAATTGCTGCGATTGGTGAGAAAGGAAAAATTCTCATCGACTTTCTTCAAGCCGTCCAGGAAGTCATGTTCAAAGTGACTAATTGGGTAATGCACGCAGCACCTATCGGGGTTTGTGCCTTGATTGGCGTTGCGCTTGCCGAAATGGGAATTAGCGCCTTGGTTCCACTGGGGTACTTTGTTCTGATTGCCTACTCCACGATGATCGTGTTCGTTTTAGTGGTGATGGGGATTGTCGCCCGAATCTTCAAATTTCATATCACTGACTTACTTCGGGTTATTAAAAATGAAATTGTCTTGGCATTCTCAACCGCCAGTTCAGAGGCCGTTTTACCGAAGATGATTGAAAAGATGGATAAATTTGGAACCAATCAGGGCATTGTTTCCTTTGTGATTCCAACTGGATACACATTTAATCTTGATGGATCAGCAATTTATCAGTCACTCGCCGAGCTGTTCCTGGCGCAGGCATACGGCATTCATCTCTCAATTGGGCAACAGATCACCTTGCTGGTTGTCTTAATGATTACCTCAAAGGGAATGGCCGGGGTCCCAGGGGCTTCATTTGTGGTGCTGCTGGCTACCATTTCCACAATTGGGGTTCCAGTCACTGGCTTGACCTTCATTGCTGGAATTGATCGAATCATTGACATGGGTCGAACGGCCGTTAACGTGGTTGGGAATTCACTGGCGACAGTTGTTATTGGCAAATCTGAAGAAGAATTCAATGAAGCCCAATCAGAAGCGTACATCGCCGAATTTAAACATCATAAAAACGCCGTGGAAAGTCCACAATAGAATGGTACTGTACCCTGTCAAGTTGACACAT
>NZ_AZFZ01000159.1 GCF_001435895.1 Lentilactobacillus parafarraginis DSM 18390 = JCM 14109
GCTTTTCTTTGCATGCGCAAAAGTGTCTTGGCCTAGTGAGTCCGTCAACTCCTTAAAGCCTCCAAGAGGGGCTAATATCGCCTATAAGGCTCTCTAAGCCCCTCTAAGTCGATTTACCGTTGACAGACAGTAAATTATACGGGTAATAGCTAAAATGGCTTAGAGAGCAAATTAGAGGCATTTAAAAGCAATCTTCAAAGTTAATAAAGTCTGAAGGAGTTGGCGACTGGACTTTATTGGCTTTGAAGATTCCAACTGACGCAAGTCAGTTTTGTTTGAGCAAAGCGAAATCTGATACAGGTTTAAGTGTTTTATCACAACTCCAATTTATTTGAAGTGTAAGTGCACCTTTGACATTTTCTTCGGATTTTTTCATTGCTATTTTTAAAGCAATGCGCACTTACACACCATAATTAAAATTGCTGGTGTTTGTGCTAAATTTCCCGTGTCAGAAGTCGGCTAGCCGACAACAAAAAAGGTGCTCAAATTGAGCACCTACTTTCCATTCGCTAATTAATCTTGTATCTCGCCAGTCTCTTTGTTTATATCGCCTCTGCCATACTTGCGCTCCTGATAAACGGCATCGAAATAAAGCCTTATCAGTCCAGTGTGGGCTTGCAAGACTGAATTAATCACCTTCATGCTGGGCATGCCATATTCTGAACCATGAGCTTTTAAAAAGCGTCTCAGTTCACGCATATTCGCCAAATTATGGTCATCAATCAAATCGCAAACATCATTCAGCATGTCGTCTTTATCTTCAACGTCAAGCGTAATATAGCGATCAATGTCAAAATTGTTCAGTAAAGCAATGTCATGCTTACTGTACTTGTGCTTATTTTTAGCAATAGCGTCTTTAGATTCATGCGTCAGATACAAATACATATTTTCCATGCTCTGGACAACAATTTGTACTTTAGCAACACTCTTATCGCCTAAAGCACGCTTGATTTTCAAGCGAACGCTTTCTGCTGTGACAGGATTTTTAGAGATATAAATAACATGATAATGGGCTTTTTTATACTTTTGCCCCTCAACACTGCTCAAATCTTTATCATGAAGCGGGCTAATTGCAATTGGAACGCCTAAAGTTTCAAGTTTTGTTTGCCAATCTTGTGGTATCGATTCTGGATAAAGTAAAAAAGTGAAGTATCTCGCCTTTTCTTTTGCCATTTGTTATAATCACCTTGACAGAACAAGCATTAGTGAGAACTCGTATTTCTTGAAGGGAATGAGTTCTCACTTATTTTTTTGCTCTGATTCCTTTCTTGCGTATTCTTCTAACGCTAATACAAAAATTGCAGATTTAGAAAAACCTTTTTCTTTAGCAAATTTTTGAACTAGAGCATATTGAGCGTCAGTTAAACCAATCGAAACTCTTTTTTTATTTTCAGCCATAATATCCTCCTCTTAAATATTGTAAACAAATTTTACCTTTATTCGCTTTTTTTGTCAATCCATTTTACGTCTACACGTTTTTTTGCCGATTTTGTTGGCGTTTTGTTGATTTTTTTTTAATCGCTGTAACCCTTGGGAGAGTAAGGGTTATCACACCTAAAATTCAGTTTTGGCACTCGGCACTCAAAGGGGGGGTCGTAGTACGGTCGCAAAATTCGCTCCCTTCCCCCCC
>NZ_AZFZ01000016.1 GCF_001435895.1 Lentilactobacillus parafarraginis DSM 18390 = JCM 14109
GCAGGTGTTGCACTTCAATTTTAAATCGAGGTTTATAAGAAATCATACCACGGCTTGTAAAAATGTCAAGCCGTTTGGATCAAATGATTTAAAGAAACGGTGCCAGGGCGTGGTAGCCATGACCAATCTCGGCGATGCTATGGGCATCACTTCCATAAATCAGCGGAATCCCCAGCTTTTTGGCGGTAGTGGCAATCGGAAAGTTTGGATACGGTTCGTTACAGTCCTGCTTGTACAAGCCCGCCGCGTTAAAGTCCAACTGCTTATGAGAATCGGCAACGGCCTTCAGAATTTCTTGAATCAGCTGCTGATTTTGTTGGGAATAATCCGGATCAAGTGAAAAATGATCCTGAAATTTTCGAACCAGCGTCATGTGACCAATTCGTTGGGGCCCATACTGGCCCAGATCGGTTGTCACCGACTGTTTTACTGCCTTAAAATACTGGGCAAAGATTGTTTGGGAATCCCCGGCCGGTTCCAACAGCCCAGTCGCAAAGTCTTCCGGCGTATCATCGACGCACCAATACTTGCCGTTTCGCCCCTTCATAAAGTGCACGGACAAAATCCCGTCATCGGTTTTAGGACCATACTCGTCAAGAAATGCCCGCGTCCAATCCGCAAAATCGGGGATGAAGTCGACTTCAAAGCCAATATGAATGTGAATTTGCTGAGCATATTTGGCCTTCATCCGGTTTGCCTTGGCAAAGTATGCCTCCAGATCCCCCATCGCCATCGACGCCTCGGTTAACCCGGTTGGCTGACCGGCATACATCGTTTTAAACGCCGGGGGTAACGGAGCATGTTCGGTAATACTGTATTCCTGAAATCCCAGCTTAATGGCTTTCTGAATCATCAATTCCACATCGTCACCACTGCCATGGGGGCAAAACTCCGTATGTGAATGGCCTTCTCGTTTGCGCATCAATCCACCACTCCTTTCAAATTATTTATTATCCGACCACAATAAAAAGCCGGTGAGTTCCGACTTTTTTGTTCGGTTATTTAACTGGCACCTTTTGAATCCAGCCTTCCGGTGCTTCGACATCCCCAAATTGAATCCCGGTGAGTTCATCGTATAACTTTCGGGTAAGCGGGGCAACTTCGGTCTCACTGTAAAAGACGTGAAGGTCCCCTTTGTACTCAATGCCGCCAATTGGTGAAATGACGGCGGCCGTTCCCATGGCTCCTGCTTCTTCAAATCGATCCAGGTCATTGATGAAAATGTCACCTTCAATGGCCTTCAGTCCCAAGCGATGTTCCGCAATCCAAAGGGCGGAATACTTCGTGATACTTGGTAAAATCGATGGCGATTTGGGAGTCACAAACTCGTGATCCTTCGTGATACCGAAGAAGTTAGCGGACCCAGCCTCTTCAATTTTAGTATGGGTTGCCGGATCTAAATAGATCACGTCGGAGAATCCGGCTTTATGGGCCTCATCACCGGGAAGCAAGCTGCCGCCATAGTTACCGCCAACCTTACTTTGACCGGTACCGTGTGGCGCTGCACGATCATAGTAAGAGGTGGTGAAATTCGTTGGCTTAAGGCCACCCTTATAGTAGGCTCCAACCGGCTGGGCAAAGATTGTAAAAATGTATTCGGACGCTGGATGAACCCCAATGTTACCACCAATCCCAATCATTAAGGGGCGCAGGTATAACGTTGCGCCAGTGCCGTATGGCGGGACATAGTCCGCATTGGCGGCAACAACTTGTTTAACGGCCGCAATGAACTGGTCTTCTGGAAATGCGGGCATCAACAGCCGTTCACAGCTGTTATGCATTCGTTTGGCGTTCATGTCCGGACGGAACAGGTTGATACTGCCATCCTTGGTGCGGTAAGCCTTAAGCCCCTCAAAATCGGCTTGACCATAGTGAAGTGACGTGGACCCCTCTGAAATATGTAGTGTGCTGTCCTCACTCAGTTCGCCAGCATCCCACTGACCATTGGTATAGTGGGCAATAAAACGATACGGCAGGTCCATATAGTCGAACCCTAAGTTGTTAAAATCAATTTCTGAAGCTGGTTGTGCTTTAGCCATAAGTATCATCCTCCTGAAAAACTGTCAATTAATGAAAAAACGGTTGCTCGTGGTCTAACCAATTTCTCATAGTTTAATAGTTTCAAGAAGCGATGTCAATTAATCTTTTCGACCTGAAAGCGGCTAAATGGTGTACAAAGAAAGAATCGCCCCACTAAATAGGTGGAAGCGATTCTTTCAAACGTATTCATGAATCATTAAAGTTCAACCGGGACAACCCAGCCATACTTATCTTCAACGTCACCCTCTTGAATGCCGAATAACGTATCATAAAGTTTCTGTGTAACGGGACCCGGCTTGGTTTCACTGAAGAAGACGTGCTTGTTACCCTTATAGGTTAATGAACCAACGGGTGAAACAACGGCGGCGGTTCCCATGGCACCAGCCTCGGTAAATTGATCAAGATCGTTAATATCAATGTGGGTCTCAGTTGGATCTAATCCAAGATCCTTAGCGATGGTTAACATCGACTTCTTTGTGATGGAAGGTAAGATTGATTCTGACTTTGGGGTGTAAAATTTACCATCCTTACCAATCCCGAAGAAGTTAGCCCCGCTGAATTCATCAATGTACTTGTGCTCACGGGGATCCAAGTAAAGTTCACCAGCATAGCCGGCGTCATGCGCTTTCTTACCAGCTAAGAGGCTGGCAGCATAATTACCGGCAGTCTTTGCCTGACCGGTTCCAGCATGAGCAGCCCGGTCATATTCACTGACAACGTAAGGCATTGGCTTTAAGCCTTTAATGTAAGCCCCAACTGGGGTGGCGTAAATGTGGAAGGTGTATGTACTTGATGCCGTCACACCAACAACTGGTTCGGTTCCAACCATGAATGGCCGAATATACAGTGAACCGCCGGAACCATATGGGGGAACGAATTCTTGGTTAGCCTTGACAACCGCTTTAACGGCTTCGACAAATTTATCCTCAGGATAGGTCTGCATCACCAATCGTTCAGCAGAATTATTTAACCGCTTGGCATTCATGTCAGGCCGGAACAAATTGATGCCGCCGTCCTTACGCCGATAAGCCTTCATCCCTTCGAAAACTTCCTGACCATAATGTAATTCTTCGGCAGCTTCGGAGAATGTGAGCGTTGACTTAGTCGTCAACCCACCATTTTGCCACTTGCCATCCTTGAATTCTTCGTTGTAGGAATATGGTAAATCCCGATATGTAAATCCTAAATTAGACCAATCCAGGTCCTTAACGTCTTGTTTTGCCATTTTATAAGCAACCTCCTCATATTAAATATTAAGGTACATAGGTAAACGAGCCGTCTAAGTATGGTGACGCTTGATAAAACGAACAAATCCTTCTTGCTCGTTTATCATGATATCTTAATTAATATCTAATTTAGCCCTTTTAAAAACCGCTGTCAACAAGTAAATTACAATCGGCGCCCAGATGAGATTGCCCAAAACAAAAAGGCCGGCGCCACATCTAGTCGCGCCGACCCTCATTCTCTTAGTAAAAACTAATCCACTCGCTTTAAAACTTCGCGATTAATCAGGTTATTAATTAAAAATTGATACTGTTCAACACTTTCTTGGGTGTCGGGTGACTTGAAAATATCCATTTTCTTCAACCCGTTTCCGGTCGTCACCGACATTCGAAAGCCATCCAGGTCCTTTGAAACCATCATTTTGAATTTGTAACCAGCCCCATAGGGAGAATTGGGATCCAACGACCGCTCCAGAGAATAATTCCCGGCCTTGGTTTCTGTAAAGCCCAAGTCCTTTAAAGTGTACTTCTTAATCTCTGGATGAATCTGGTAACTATGCGGATCACCAAGAATCGTCGCCTTAGTTGAGAATGCCATTAGTGTTCCACCTCCCTATGCTTAAGTCGGGCAACCGTCTTAGTGATCGCCGCAACTAATTTATCCAAGTCGGCAGTAGTATTGTACCGACCAAAGCTAATTCGAATTGACTCGCTAATCCGCGGACTGTCAGCCCCATACATTGCTACCAGCACGTGGGAAGGCTCAATGCTGCCAGCCGTACATGCCGAACCGCCGGAAACGGCAATTCCTGCCAAATCCAAATTTGTCTGCATCACATAGGTCGAAATGCCCTTCAACCAGATGTTAAACACGTGATTGAGATTATCCGGGGATATTTGACCGTTGACCGCAAAATCGATCCCGTTTTCGGTTAACTTATCGGCAATGTAGTGCTTAAACTTCAGATACTTTTGCTGGCGGCGGGCCTTCTCTTCGGAAGTGATGGTTTCAACTGCCTTTGCAAAGCCCGCAATCGCCGGAACGTTCTCCGTTCCAGCCCGGCGTTTAGTTTCCTGATCGCCGCCCTTAATCAAACTAGGAAAATTAATTCCCGTTCGCCGATAGAGAAAACCGATCATTTTCGGACCGTTAATTTTATGGGCCGACGTTGACAGCATGTCAATATGATCACGCTGAACATCGATATCCAATAAACCGTAAGCCTGAACAGCATCCGTGTGGAACCAAGCCTGATGATCCTTCAAGATTTCACCAATTTCATGGATCGGCATCACGGAACCAACCTCATTGTTACCGGTCATGATCGATACCAAGATCGTTTGGTCGTCCAAAGCGGCTTTAAAGTCATCTAAGGAGATATTGCCGTTTTGGTCAACCGGGAGGTAAGTCACCTTAAAGCCAAGTTTCTCCAGGGCGTGCATCGGCTTTAAAATGGCTTCATGTTCAATGGCAGTGGTAATAATGTGTTTGCCGAGTGATTGACGGGCAAATGCCGTCTGCATAACCGCAGTATTGTCACTTTCCGAACCGCCGCTGGTGAAGACAATTTCTTCGGGATCAGCGTTAATGGACTTGGCGATTACGTCACGGGCACCTTCCATTACTTGCTTGGCCTGCCGTCCCAATCCATATAAGGTTGAGGCGTTGCCGTAAACGTTCTTATACTTGTCCATCAACTCGGCGTAAACCTCGTCTGAAACGCGGGTTGTCGCCGCGTTATCTAAATATATCTCTTCCAAGTAAGATCACTTCCTTGATGCGTTGTTCTTAAATAGGTCAATCAACATTTGGCCGGACTTTTTGCCCGCCGTAATAATAAACTGATCAAAACTAACTTCAGCGTTTTCATCGCCAACGTCCGACATCGCCCGGATGACCACGTAAGGGATGTGGTTCTGGTAAGCGACTTGACCAACCGCCGCGCCTTCCATTTCAGAGCAGAGCGCGTCTGGAAAATGTTGTTTAATTTCAGCAATCTTTGCCGAGTCGGCAATGAATTGATCGCCCGAGACAATCAGACCAAAGTGAACGGGAACCCCGCTGTCCTTGGCAGCAGTCGCAATGGCGTCTTCCAATTCAGTTGCCGCAGGAAAGCGGGCTGGAAATCCTGGTAATTGGCCAATTTGATAATTTGAGGCGGTCACGTCGACATCGTGATAGGCCGTCTCGGTTGAAATCACAAGATCGCCAACCGCCAATCCTTCACCAATTCCACCGGCGGATCCAGAATTAATCACCGCGTCCACGTGAAATTCATTAATCAGCGTTGCCGTTGTGATGCCAGCCTGAACCTTACCGATGCCTGATTGAACAAGCACGACTGACTGACCATGAATTTGACCACTGAAAAATGTCATCTGGCCAAAAACTCTGGTAGTTTCATCACTCAACGCCTGCTTTAAAATCGCTAATTCTTCGGCCATCGCACAAATTACGCCATAAGTCATATCATTTCTCCTTAATTGATGAAGAACAAAACTAAATAGGTGATCAACATGAGGCCAATCAAGACACCAATTGTCCAGTTTAATCGCCGATTTGTTCGCCGCCACCGTTCCGTTTTAAAATTATTGGGATCGACCATCGTTTCGTTATCGTCCGGTTGTTGATGCGTTCTGGCGTACTGCCGTTCAACCTCGACACGCCGTTTATCCCGTTGCTTAAAATCTAATTCTTGTTGCTGCTGCTGTTTGCGATACTGTTCCCTTGTAAGTGGTTTTGAATCTTGATGGTCATTGTGATCAGTTGCCAAGGGCTTCTCACCTACTTTTGCATTAATTGCCAGTGTTGAATGGCCATAATCGTCTTAGCATCCTTAATCTCGCCGCTGGCAATCATCGCCACCGCTTGCGGTAAAGTTTTTTCAATAATCTGAAGAAATTCGCCCTTATCACGGGGAAGTTCGCTAGTGACCGGCTCAAGATCAGTGGCCAGATACAATTTCATATACTCGTCTGAAAAGCCAACTGATGAATAAAATCCAAACAGTTCCTCAACGTGGGCCGGTTGATAGCGAATTTCCTCATTCAATTCGCGAATGACCGCATGCTCGAAGTTGGAATCCCGACTGTCCAACTTTCCGGCAGGTATCTCAATCGTTGTGGCCTTTGCCGGTGCCCGCCACTGTTTTTCTAAAATGATTTTATTATCCCGGGTGAGCGCCAAGACGCCAATTGCCCCGGAATGATGAACGATTTCTCGAAATGACGTTTGGCCATCCGGCAATCTGACGGTTTGCTTTTCAACATTAATAATGGCGCCATCATAAATCGTTTCTGATCCAATCACGTGTTCCTCAAAATCCACGGAATCACCCTTCTTTGCGTTAATATTATTTTACAAATAAACGCGATCAATTGCAATTAATCGCCTAGTCGTCAACAATCTGCCCCTTGGCAGCCTGGGGACCTTTTTGCCCCTCAACGACGACGAAAGAAACCTTGGCGCCTGGTTGAATGCGGCGATAATCTTCTTCATGAAACGCATTTTTAAAGAAGAATAACGTGTCACCCTCATCTTGGTCGATGAAGCCAAACCCGTTTTTAGCATTGTACGTTTTAATTGTTCCGTATAGCATTCTGTTTCCTCCTAATTAATCCAAACAAAAAGAGGCTGACCGGCCATGTGCCGGGGTCAACCTCTTTATTGTAACGGTTTATGAGCCATTTTGAAATGCTTTTAGTGAATGTTAACAGATTCTCATTACTTGGCGTCGAAACCGGCAGTCGCAGTTTCTGGAAATTCACTGCGGACAATTTCGGCACATGACTGACAAAATGTTGGGTAATCAGAATCGGCCCCAACGTCAGTTTTAACTAACCGGCATCGTTCACAGGTCTTCCCTTCAGCGGGTTGGACCAGCAAGGCGAGACCGTGACTGTCAAACTTGGTACTGCTATCCGGAGCATCGTTAAACGTCTTGAAGTCCAATTGTGATACCAACAGGACCGTCTTCAAATCAACGTTAAGTGAGTCCAGAAGATCCTTAACTTCAGAAGTGGCATAGGTGGTTAACGCTGCTTCAGAAGACTTCCCAATTTGTTTGGCATCCCGAGCCTCTTCCAAAACTTTAAGAACGTCGTCCCGGTAGGTCATAAATTTGGCCCACTTGCTCAGAATGGCAGCATCGTTGTCAAAATGCTTAGGTTCTGGAATGTCACTCAACTGAACGTAATCTTCGGGTTCCTTGAGAAATTCCCAAATTTCTTCGGCCGTATGCGGCAAAACAGGCGTCATCAGCTTGGTTAGCGTCGTCACGACATTATACATGACCGTCTGCATGGAACGGCGGGCATGGCCATCGGCACGGTCAATGTAGACAATGTCCTTAGCCATATCCAAATAGAATGCGGAAAGATCACTGGTAACAAATCCCAGCAACTTCTTGTAAAGGGTTAGGAAGTCATAGTTTTCGTAGGCATCCCGAGCCTCTTTGAGGAATTTGTTCAGAAGAACCGTCATATATTGATCCTGACTGTCCATTTCATCAAATGAAACTGAATTGGTTTGGGGATCAAAATCAGTTGTGTTTGCAAGTAGGAACCGCATTGTGTTGCGAATCTTCTTATAAGAATCAGAAATTTTGGCGAAGTTATCCATACTTACCCGCACATCCGCAGATGTATCAACTGAAGTGACCCAGAGGCGCACAATTTCAGCCCCCATCTTTTTAATCACTTCAATCGGGGCAATCGTATTCCCCAAAGACTTGCTCATCTTATGGCCATTACCATCCAGGGTAAATCCTTGAGAAAGAATTGACTTGTATGGTGCCTTATTCGAAACCGCCACGCTGGTAATCAAGCTGGAGTTAAACCAGCCACGATACTGGTCGGATCCTTCAAGATACATGTCCGCCGGGTAGGTGAGTTCTGGTCGATCAGCAAGGACGCCCTGGTGAGACGAACCGGAGTCAAACCAGACATCCATGATATCGTCTTCCTTGGTAAACTTGCCGTTTGGTGAATGCTCACTCTTGAATCCATCAGGCAACAAATCGTTTGCTTCACGCTCAAACCAGACATCCGAGCCGTACTTATCAAACAGATCAGCCACGTGGTTAATGGTTTCCTGAGTAATAATTGCCTCGCCATCTTCGCCATAGAAGATTGGAAGCGGCACGCCCCAAACCCGTTGACGAGAAATGACCCAGTCGCCCCGGTTCTTAATCATGTTTGCGAGCCGCACTTTTCCCCATCCAGGGTAAAATTTAACGTCCTCAATCGCGTTTAAGATGTCATCTTTAATCTTATCAACCGAAGCAAACCACTGGGGGGTTGCTCGGAAAATAATCGGCTTTTTGGTTCGCCAGTCAAATGGATAGCTATGCTTCAATGGCATGTAATGCAGGAGCAATCCAGCCGCTTTTAGCTTATCCAAAGCAATCTTGTTGGCGTCATCATAGAAGACCCCGGCAAAATCAGGACCGGCTTCCTTGGTTAAATAACCTTTATTATCAACGGGAGCGAAAATATCGAGCCCGTATTTCCGACCAACATTGTAGTCGTCTTCCCCATATCCAGGAGCCGTATGGACAAGTCCGGTTCCTTCTTCGAGATCAACGAAATCTCCAAGCATCGTCAGAAGTTTACGATTATGATCAAATGGATGCTCAGCCAGAACGCCTTCCATGTCAGCACCCTTAACGGTCTTGACAACCTTGACGTTCTTCCAGCCAACCAGTTCGCTGACCTTGCTGACGAGCTCACTGGCAACGACAAACTGACGGTCGTCGTCTTCCGGCTGGATAACCGCATAGTCAAACCCGGCATCCACAGTGATTCCTTCAGAAGCTGGAATCGTCCACGGCGTCGTTGTCCAGACAACCATGTAAGTATTTTGATCATCAAAGACGCCCTTGCCATCGATAACCTTTTCACCGTAAAAGGCAGTTGGTGATGTCACGTCATGATACTCAACTTCGGCCTCAGCTAAGGCTGATTCGGAAGACCATGACCAGTAAACGGGCTTCTTACCTTTGTAAATCAGGCCGCGCTTTGCGAACGCCCCAAATACCCGAACTTCAGCGGCTTCAAATTGATGCTGCAGCGTCAGATAAGGATGATCCCAATCGCCAGCGACACCCAGTCGTTTAAACTCGGTCATTTGTCGCTGAACCTGCTTCATCGCATATTCTTGACAAAGCTTGCGAAAATCATTGGTTGACATCTTCTTACGGTCGTAACCGGCCTGAGTCAGCTTTTGTTCGATTGGCAATCCATGCGTATCCCATCCGGGAACGTAGGGTGCCCGATAGCCGGTCATCGATTTGTATCGCACAATGATGTCCTTAGAAATCTTGTTCAACGCGTGGCCCATATGAATGTCCCCATTGGCATATGGTGGCCCATCGTGAAGCACAAAGGTCGGTTTGCCCTCGTTTAATTTTTGCCGTTGTTCGTAAACGCGATTCTCTTCCCAAGCCTTTTGCCGTTCGACTTCTTTAACCGGAAGATTGCCACGCATTTTAAACTTTGTTTTGCCTAAGTTTAATGTGTCCTTAACCCGCATTATTTGACTCCCTTTCTCCTGATAATTTAATAGAATAGTGATTACCCAACGATCAAAAGACTGCCATGAATTCATGAAAACAAAAAAAGACTTCGCCCAAGGGACGAAATCTTCGCGGTACCACCCAATTTTAGAATTTAAAATTCTATCTTCATTTTCATAATCGATATGTACTAGAGGTGATCTGTCAATTGATTGGTGACTGCTAACCTTCCACTAACATTAGCTCGCTGATGTTTCAACCAACTGACTTTCTGGTCTCTAATCGATTTAGTTATTATTTTTTTGATCATCGGGATAAATGACAACCGTTTGAAGATCGTCATTATTGGACGATCCATTATCGGCTGACTCATCACTACCCTGTTTGTTTCCTGATTCTACATCGGAATTTATTGCCTTGTCAAGATCCCCCACGACCTTTTCAATATCTTCATAGGTGGTTGTGGGCCCATCTTCAACCAAATGATCCCAGTCAGACCCTTTGATTACTTCAAGCTGACTTTCAAGCATGACTTGAAGCCGCTGACGAAATACCCGGGTATTCTTCTTAAGATCATCCGTTTCAATGGCTAACTTTTTAGCCCGTTTGGAAGCCGCTTCCAAGATTTGTGTCGACTTATCACTGGCAGTCTTCACAATATCATCAGCCTTTTTCTGGGCCTCACGATTTGTGATTTCGGCTTCCTTCTTCGAGTTATTCTTAACCTTGTCAGCAGCTTCCTGAGCAACTAAGATCGATTGGTTCAACGAATCCTTTAAGTCATTGAAGTAAGAAAGCTTATCCTTTGATTCACTCAATTGAGAGCGTAAATCTTTATTTTCTTCCAAAATAATTTGATAATCTTTGATGATTTGGTCAAGAAAGTCATTGACCTCATCGATATTGTACCCTCTTAACTTCGTCGAAAATTCTTTGTTATGAATGTCCTGTGGACTTAATACCATGATGAACCAATCCTCCTATTTGTTCCGATTGTAGACACGGACTACAAGTCGAATCTTTCCTTTTTTTGTAATGCCGTCAATTTCACGGATCACAATTCTGCCATATCCCCTCACCGACACGATATCGTGCATTGATACTTCAAGGTCCGGACGCTGGGTTTCACCCCAATTAATCCGAACTTCACCGCCGTCAATCAACTCCTTGGCATGGTGACGGGAGATGTGAAATCCCTCACTAACCAACGCATCAACCCGTAATGATGAAATTGTCGTTGAAACCTCTTCACTCTCATCAACTGGCGTCACCAACTGATCGCTTTGAATGACTTCAAGTTTGACCTTGATCTTGCCAACCTTATCAACCTGCGCCTTAATGTAATCAGCCATCTCACTTTGACAAAGGAACTGCCAAGAAAGCCCATCGGTGATAATATCACCAATCACGTCTCTTTCAATCCCAGCGCCCATAATTGATCCCAATACTTGCCCGTGTGACAAGGTCGCAAATTTGCTTGGGTAATCAATCACAAATGACGTAATACGAAAATCCTCGTTCTTTGGCGTGAAATACTCGGGATAGACAATTGCCCGTTTGAGCTCGGCTCCCTCATACCCGCCGAAGGTCGAAAATCGAATGCCGTCATGGCGATTAATGATCGATTCCAAAATGAATAATTGACGCGGATTCAAAAAACCCGTTAGAATCGGTCGATATTCATTTTCGACCTGACCACTTAAATTATCAATAGACTCCAAAAATGGCACTTCGTCTGGACGAAAATGCTGAGAAATTGTTGAATCTACCAAAATGTTTACCCCACTTTAGACGTTCTGCTCATTAAAACCCATATAACAGCAACTGCCCTAAATATGAGATACCGCCCTGGACAAGTCCCAGTACAATCAATGCCACGACGGGAGCGAAACTAATCATCCCGACAGAGGCAAAGTTGAACAGGCTTTCGAACGGTTCAACAATCCGACCCAAAAAGCGGCCAAAGGCAGTCCCGTATGCGTTTGGGAACCAACTCATCAACGCGTAAATCACAATTGCGAGCATGTAGATACTAATGAGCTTGTTTAACAGCCAAACTATAAACACGATTACAGATGCCAAATAAAAACTCCTATCTGTGATTATTAAATCGAAACTACTTAGAAACTTTAAAATTCTTAGGTGAACAAATAAATATATTTTTATCGAGCCTGTTAATTGTACCATGAATCGCGAATAAAACACCGTTTAAGAAATCAACCATTCGTTCAGCCGATTTAATATCAAGCTTATCGAGCTTAATAATCACAGCACTGTCCTCAAGCAATTTCTGAGCAATGGTATCAACATCCGTATAGTTAATCGGTTCGAAGACGACAATATTATTATCACTGACTAAGTCTTTTCGCGTCAAAGGCACAATATTATCCAATGGTTTTCCATCCTCATTCGTTGGTTTGTCTGATTCCATTCCAAAAAAGTTGGCAAAATTGAACTTTTGAGACATATTTGCTTCCTTTCGAATTTCACCATTCTCGGGCAGATCCGCTAAAGTGAGTCATTACTTCTTGTTCCGCCGCCGATGCTTAAAGAATGGTGGAATATCATTCTGTGAGTCATCACTGCTGGACTTGCCAGCGTCATCATCCGCACTAACATCTGGTTGGAACGGATCAAAGTCTTTTTTTTCGACGTCGCTGAATTCATCATTTTGAGGGACTGCGGGCCGCGCTGACGATGCCGGCTTGCGAATATCCCAGTTTCCCAACGGATCGCCATTTTCGCCATTATTGGTTGCCGTCGTCCGTTGCTGATTATTATCTGAACGTTGATTACCGCGATCGACTGACCGGGGGTGCGCACTAGTAGTTGGGCGAGCTGAAGGTCTTGCGGTTCGGGTCCGCCGACTCGCCAATCGTCCCTGTTCTTCAGCTTTTTTGTCAATCCCGGTTGCGATAACCGTGACCCGAACTTCATCGCCAAGCGAATCGTCAATTGATGTTCCGAAAATGATGTTCACATCACTGGTTGCGGCTTGGGCAACGATGTCTGACGCAGCTTGGGCTTCAAACAAGGACAGGTCTGGGCCACCGGTAATGTTTAACAATACTTGTTCAGCACCGTCAATGGATACCTCGAGCAATGGTGACGAAATTGCCTTTTCTGTGGCTTTCTTCGTGCGATCTTCGCCGTTGGCAACCCCGACACCCATCAATGCGGAGCCTTGATCCTGCATGGTCGTCTTCACGTCGGCAAAGTCCAAGTTCACGTATCCAGGACTGGTAATCAAATCCGAAATTCCTTGAACCCCTTGACGAAGCACGTTATCAGCTTCCTTGAAGGCGTCCATCATCGGGGTCTTCTTGTCAATCATGTCTAACAAGCGGTTATTAGCGATGACAATCAATGTGTCAACGTTGTCCTTTAACTGGTTAACCCCTTCATCGGCGTATTTGCTGCGCTTAGGGCCTTCAAACGTAAATGGTCGGGTGACAACCCCAACAGTCAACGCTCCCTGGTCCTTGGCGATTTTAGCCACAATTGGCGCAGCCCCGTTACCGGTACCGCCACCCATTCCGGCGGTAACAAAAACCATGTCAGCGCCTTCAAGGGCCTCTGACAATTCCTGTTCGCTTTCTTCGGCGGCCTTAGCGCCAATTTCAGGGTTCGACCCAGCCCCTAAGCCGCGAGTTAATTTCGGGCCAAGCTGAATCTTAGTTTCTGCTTTTGAAGTTGAAAGTGCTTGGACATCGGTGTTGGCTACGATAAACTCAACACCCTTTACATCTGAACTAATCATCGTGTTGACAGCGTTACTACCACCGCCGCCGACGCCGATAACCTTAATCACTGCACCGTGGTTTTCGGTGGAATCAAGTGAATATTCCATAATTGTATTTACCTCCGTTTAAGTGCTAATCAAAGAAATCGCTAAAGAAGCTCTTAATTCCTTCGCCGCGTTTTTTCTTTTGAGTTTTTGGTTTTTGCTTTTCAGATTTACTCGACACAGGGACTTGATTATTTTGAGCATTTGTTAGCTTGGAGATCTTGGTTGATGTGGCACCAACAGCCGAGCGAACAATCATATCGACATCCGATAAATCGGAGAAGTAAGATACCAGTGACAGCCCAGCTGTAAACGATGGGTGTCGCAACCCCATTTGATCAGGAATATAGACACTGACGTTAACATTGAACTGATCAGCAGCTAATTCGGCAATTCCTGGAAGTGCGGCAACCCCACCGGTTAAAACAATTCCGCCCGGTAATTCCAAGGCGCGAATTTGGTCAAGGTGGTTCTTAATCCGGTCAAATATTTGACTCAACCGGGCCTCAATGATTTCCGCAAGATAACGTTCATCAATGTATTTAGGCTCCGCTTGACCAACGATATCGACTGGAAATTCGTTATCAGCAGATGCTTGAAGTGAATCAGCATAGCCATAATCCCGTTTGATTTTTTCAGCATTTTCCATTGATGTATTTAACACAATCGAAATGTCCTTGGTGATGTACTCGCCGCCCTCTGGATCAGTCGTCGCATACTTTAATTCGTGATCGTGAATGACCGATGCAGTTGTTTGGCCACCACCCAAATCGATAATAATTGTTCCAAAGTCTTGATGACCGTCATCTAACATTTCGTGACCCTCAGCAAGCGGTGTCAACACGGTTGAAATAATGGTTAACCCGGCCTTCTCAACGGCCTTCTTTAAATTATGCATAATGCTCTTGGAACCTGTGATGAGTTTGCCACGCATTTCTAGGCGAACACCCACCATCCCCCTTGGATCTTTGATATCGTCAAAGCCATCAACGATAAACTCTTCCGGCTGGATATCAATGACTTCACGCTCTTGAGGTAAACTCGTGCCCAAAGCGGATGCCGCAACATTTTGGACATCCTCATCAGTTATTTCTCGGGACTGATCATCCAAGGTAATTAAACCATTACAGTCTTCGATTCTTAACATGTTTGCCGGGACACTGACAACAACGTCTTTAATTTCAATACTTGCTTTTTCTTGAGCTTGATTTACTGCACTTTTAATGGCTTCGGCAGCCTGATCAATATCGACGATCACACCGCGACTCAAACCGTTTGAAGGCGCATTCCCCACACCAATAACATTTAGTTGCCCTTTAACTTTTTCTGCAACAATGACCTTTATTGAGGTAGTTCCTATATCAAGTCCCACATATAAACCCGAATTATCCATATATGTAAGGAACCTCCACATCTAGAATATTTTCTAAACATAACATAAGTTTAACACAATGATAACGCCGGAAAAAGATTAATTGACGCTAATAACTAGTCTTACTTTTAACCGTCGATTTTGATGGACTTTTAGTAATTGGATATGAATAAGCCCCGACTTCCAAATTAATCACACTTTTGGTTTTGAGCTTTGCGTTGATACTTGGATAGTAATCCATCTTGTCACCAAAACTGCTAATTGACGCATACACGCGATTGCCGTCATTCATCTGAATGAATACCCGATCTTGATTACTTTTAACCGGCGAGTAGCTAATAGTATTAATGGCTGCCCGAACTGGCGGATCAATCCGGCGGTACTGCCGAATCGTTCGCCGAAGCTTAGCCGGATTTTGAAACTTTCGCAAAATCGGAAACCCATCTCGTGGATTCAGCACCTTGTTTTTAATAATCACACCACTTTTAAGAATTGGCTGGTATCCCCGATCACGGTACAAATACCCAATTGTCGGATACTCCTCAACCTGAATGTGAACGGTATTGAAGCTGGGCAACGTCATCTTAACGGATGCCATTCGCTGGCTTCGTTTTTTCAACGAGGCGGCAAGCGATTTTCGCTTCCCCCACACCGACAGCAATGGGGTCCCCTTCTTAACCGGCGAGAAATGTTTAATCTCCTTAACACTGACAATCTCGTTGCCACTGATCGTCACCTTTTGAACTTTACTGATCGGAGAGACAAAGAAGATCATCACGCCAATGATAACGACCAACCCCACCAACAACGGCCACATTCGCTGTAAATTCTGAATCTGAAAGTCCGCTAACAAATGACGCTTAGGTTGCGAGGGCTCAGCCTCTTGCTTATGAGTCTGTTGTGCGGCCCGCTGCCACGGTGTGAGATGCCCCTTTTGATCACCTTTTTTGCCCAAAAGTCATTACCTCCCCAGTCAGTAATTGATCCTATTTCGAATTTCGGTTGGCCGATTTATGAATTAACGAGCGGGCAATATCCAAAATTTGATCAGCTGAATTGGTAACGCCAAGATCTTTTGAATTTTCAGACATTTTCTCACGTTCTGCCGGATCGTGCATTAATTGATCAACAGCCTTTAACAAACTTTTAGCATTTAAGGCCGGTTCTTTGATCATCAATGCCGCGCCGCGAGTAACCAAACTCATCGTATTCTTAGTCTGATGATCAGCCGTCACGTATGGACTTGGAATCAACACGGATGGAATTCCCAACGCGGTAATTTCAGCAATGCTGGTTGCGCCTGAACGGCCCACAATTAAGGAAACCTTTGGCAACACCTGCGGCATATTATCAATATATGGCAAAATCTTGATGTTATCGTTAACGTTTGTTTTTTCCAGCTGAGCCATAACGCCGGCGTAGCGCTTCTGGCCGGTCACGAAGACCACCTGGTATTGACGGCGGTTAAATTCACTAATCGCCGCAATAACGGCGTTGTTAATTGCCGGCGCCCCTTGACTGCCGCCAAAAATCAAAACAGTTGGCTGATCATCCTTAAGCCCAATTGATGACCATTGAAAATCACTGTGCATATGAGCAACCTGCTGAGCCCGCGGATTACCGGCAAAAATGACTTTTTCAGCCGGAAACTGGTCCTTGGCCTCATGAAAACCAATCGCAATTTTATCAACATAGTGACTCAAAAACTTGTTTGTGAGCCCGACCGCGCTATTTTGTTCATGAATAATCGTTGGAATGTGGGCCTTCGCCGCGGCATAGACCACCGCTCCGGAAACGTATCCCCCGGTCCCGATAACAACGTCGGGTTTAAATTGCTTCACAATCTTTTTGGATTCGTGAACACTCTTGAAGAAGAGTGCCAGCGTCTTAAAGTTTTCCAGGGACAACGATCGGCGAAAGCCCTGGATTCGAAGGGCGGTAAACTTAATGCCCTGTTTGGGGACGATGGTACTTTCCAACCCCCGGTGAGAGCCAACGTATAACACTTCGGAATTGGGCTCCTGTTTCATTAAATCCTCAATAATTGCCAGCGCTGGGTAAATGTGGCCGCCTGTGCCGCCGCCAGAAATAATCAGCCTCATTCGTGCGCCTCCTGTTTATGCGTCAACTTCTCAACATCCTTAATAAATTCATCACCGCGTTCTTCAAACGTCTTAAATTGATCCCAGCTGGCGTTTGCCGGTGATAACAAGATGACGTCGCCTTCAGCGCTGTCGTGATAAGCGACCGGAACGGCTTCGTCAATGTTCTTAACCTTGGTGATCTGCTCAACGCCGGCCTTTTGCAGCGAATCCTCTAAAAGATCGGCGGTTTCGCCAAACAAAACGGCGGCTTTCACGTGATCTTTAAACTGGGGAATCAGTTTGTCGAAAGTATAGCCGCGATCTAATCCACCGGCAAGCAGGACCACTGGTTGGTCAAAGCCTTCCAGCGCGGTTTGAGTTGCTTCAATATCGGTGGCCTTTGAGTCGTTGTAGAACCGCCGATCGTCACTTTCCAATACAAACTGCAGCCGGTGGCGGACTCCCGTGAAGGTTTCCAAGACATTGGTAATTGCCAGATTGGATTTTCCCAAAATCTTGGCAGCAGCAATCGCAGCCAGAGCATTTTCAACGTTCTGCTGCCCCGGCACCTTGATATCATTGGCGTTCATAATAAATTCGTCGTTATAGTAAAGCTTACCGTTCTTTTCATAGGCGCCGCGATTAATATCGGCGGTTCTGGCAAATGGCACCACGGTTGCTAATGACCGTTTGCTGAGCTGGCGCCACTCATCCGCATCAAAGTTAACCACAAAAAAGTCGTCAGCCGTTTGATTCATGGTAATCCGCATCTTGGCGTTGACGTAGTTCTCGCGCGTTTTATGGTAGTCCAAATGATTTGAAAAAATGTTGGTTAAAACCGCGACGTGGGGGTGAAGCTTCTTAATGCCCAACAGCATGAAACTCGAAAGCTCCATGACAATTGTGTCATCAGCCGTGGCTTTCATCGCCGTTTCAGTCGCTGAAATACCAATGTTTCCGGCGGCGTAAGCATGCCCCTTTTGGCGTTCCTGATTTAAAATTTTGGTAATCATGGTGACGGTCGTTGTTTTCCCGTTACTGCCTGTAACCCCCACAATTTGGGCATCCGTAATCTGAGCAGCCAATTCTACTTCTGTGATAATCGGCAAGTGATCATTGACGGCGCGGGCGACCACCGCATTATCGTAGGGAATTCCTGGATTTTTGACCATTAAATCAAATCCCTGATCCAAAATATCTGCGGTCTGTTTACCCGTAACCGTATGGATGCCGCGATCTTCCAGTTCAGCAACTTCTGGCAGCTGATCGCTGGGTTTAGAATCATTCAAAGTCACGGAAGCTCCCAGTGTCTGGAGCAATTCCGCGGCATGGGTGCCGCTTTTTCCAGCACCGAGAACCAGCACCCGCTTGCCTTTATAATCGTCAATCATTTTCATAATGGATAATATCCCCTTTTGCTTCCTTGAGACGGTTTTAAAATCAACCTACCATTCCAGACCGTCCAGATTTTCATTGTCCTTAATTTGCACTTGAACGTGACTATGTAGCCAAACAGGCCGGTGGTAGAAGCCATCGCCCTACCCCAGCCTTTTAAATAATCGTCATCAAACTGACGAGGGCCCCAACAAGCCCAATACTCCAAAATACCGTGTCAATCTTCCATTCCGACCAACCCGACATTTCAAAATGGTGGTGAATTGGGGTCATTTTAAAGACCCGTTTACCAGTCGTCTTAAACGAAGCCACCTGAATCATGACGCTCAGTGTTTCGCCGACATAGATGATCCCAATGATGAGCAATGAAAACTCGTGTTGGACCAAAATCGACACACAGGCAAGGGCGCCGCCAAGGGCCAACGACCCCATATCGCCCATAAAGATCTTAGCAGGCTTATGGTTGAAAATAAAGAATGCCAGTAAGCCGCCAACGACGGTAAAGCAGAACAGGGCGACGTCTGCTTGATGCTGAACAGCCGCAATAATGCCATATGCGGCAAACGAAATTGCTGCCAACCCAGCAACTAGACCATCCAAGCCATCCGTTAGATTGACCGCATTTGAAAATCCAACCAGCCAAAAAACGATGAACAAGATGTACCAATAACCGATGTGCCAATCTGTTGAAAATGGCATCTTGATCGCCATCGGTAACCCTTCATGAATGTAAACCGCCGAAAACACAACGGCAGCGACAATCTGCCCCAAAAACTTCTGCCATGCCTTGAGGCCTTCATTCTGGCGGCGAAACAGCTTAATGCTGTCATCCCACATCCCTAACAGTCCATAGGCAACCAAAACGAAGAGCAGGATCAACAGGGTGGCGGTAACGCCACCGCTAACCCCCGCTACCCCAAGATCAGCAATCACAATGGCAATAATAAACAGGATACCACCCATTGTGGGGGTCCCGGATTTTTTTTCGTGCCATGAAGGCCCCTCTTCGCGAATCATTTGGCCTTCATGCTTACTTCTGAAATACTTAATCAGGCTGGGCATCAGTAATGCTGTTATCGCAAACGCCACAACCGTTCCAACTAACCAGTTTACCATTATCTTTACTAACCATCCTTAACCATCTTAATTTAAACGATTCCTGAACTTAACGAAATCGTTGGAACTATTCAAAATTAACTTTGAGAACTTGGCCCTTCTTAATAGCCGTTGATGCACTGACGCTCTGGGTATCAGCGTATCCCGAACCAGTTGATTGCAGCTTCATTCCCGTCAGCGAACAAAATGCCTGGACATCTTTTTTCGACCAGCCAATTATTCGTGGCATCTTCCAACCATCACTGGTCAGAATGAAAACCCGGGAGTGCTCGGCAACCTTTTGGCCGGCCGTCACGGACTGCTTAAGCACCGTACTGCCGCTACCAATTGTCACAACATCTAAATCCTTTTCGTTTAGCGCCCGTTTTGCTTCGGTCGTTGTTTGGTACGCAACCGATGGCATTGAAACATGCACGGTGGCCTGCTTTGTATTGGAGTTCTGCAATGCCCTGACAATCACCGGTTTAAAGATTTCAGCCATCAGCTGAGTGGCAGTCTTCGTGCCGGTCAACTTCGGTTGCTTCATGGTGATATACATCACATAACGTGGATTATTGGCGGGTACCATCCCGGCAACGGAATATAGATAGCTGTCGTCGCCTGATGCATACCCCCCATAACCGTTACTAACTTGAGCCGTCCCGGTCTTAGCGGCAACCCGGTAACCTTTGATCTTATAATCCCCACCAATTCCATAGGACTTATAGACAACGTCCTGCATATGCTGACGGACTTTTTTTGCGGTTGCCGCACTGATTGGGTGACCGACCTGAGTTGGCTGATACTTCTTAACCGTTTTCCCAGTGTTGGGATCGGTAATCTTGGAAATGAAGTAGGGCTTCATCATCTTGCCATTGTTGGAAACCGCCGTCAATCCCTGCATCATCTGAATTGGGGTGATTTCAATCCCCTGACCAAAGGCGGTGTCAGCTTGCTCAATCGGATATTTAAACTGCAGCTGGCCAGTCAATTCATTCGGTAATCCCGAATGTGTCGACTTCAAAAAGCCAAATCGCTTAATGTATTTATGCCAGGTTTTAGGACCCATTTGCTGTTCAAGATGGGCCATCGCAACGTTACTGGAAAGTGCAAACCCCTTGTTATAGGTAATGTATCCCCACCCGGCGGTATCCCAATCAGGCACAATCTTGCCATCAATAGAATAACGACCAGACTCGTACGTATCAGTGCCGTGATAGTTACCTGAATCAATTGACGCTGACAACGTGAAAATTTTCATGGTGGAACCGGGTTCGAACATATCTGAGGTTAAGTTATTTGTCCAAGCCTTGCCAATTCCGCTTAAAGTCGAAGCGTTAAAACTCGGTCGCTGGGACTGGGCCACAATTTTGCCGGTCTTGGCATCCATCAAGATTGCGTTCATTGAAGCTGGGTGGACTTGGGACTGAACGGATGACATTTCACTCTCGAGTAAGGTTTGAATCCGCGAGTCGATGGTTGTGTAGATATTATCGCCGTTCTTGACCTTTCGCTCACGTTGCTTTTTGTCGGGAATCTTGTACCCATAGACGTCATAATCCGCATTTCGAAACCCGTTTCGTCCCGCTAATTCTTTATTAAAGGCCTTTTCGATCCCCATTTGACCGACCAGGTTGGCCAATCCGGTTTTCTTATTATTTTGAGAGGTGGCCACCCCAATCAGATTTGAAGAAAACATGCCGTTGGGGTATAGACGGGCCTGCTGCTGAATAAAGTTAATTCCTGGTAGGTGCTGTTTTTCAATTTTCTCCTTAGTAATTAGAGAAATATTCACGCCGGCACTGCCAAATTCAACCTGAAAAGGACTCCCGTGCTTCGGAGACAGCGTGTTTAAAGCCTTCTTTTCGGTGATTGGCAGATACTTCGCTAAGACGCGGGCCGTTCTTGCCTTATCCTTGACGTACATCGGTTTGTCATCCAGCCCCCGCTGGTTTTTGTCCAAAACCGCGTAAATCGAATATGTACTGGTATCCTCGGCAATCGGATTGCCGTGGGCGTCATAAATCGTTCCCCGTTTGGCTTTGAGGGTCCGCGTCTGGTTGTATAACTTTTCGGCCCGCTCATTGAGATTAACGTGTTTGACATTCTTGCCCACCGCAATCACCATTAGCCGCAACGATAAGACAAAAAAGACAACGAAAAAAATCAAAAGCAGTGAAATTCCAACGAGCTTTCGATTCTGTCGTGCCTTTAAGTTATTATCAGAACGATTGGATGGTTCTTTCATTTAGTAACATTCCTTATATTTCCATTGGAAAGTGACATTCCATTTTCCTTGGCAATCTTTTGCAGCCGACTGCTGCTTTGCAGTTCCCCGACCTGCTGCTGCAGGTTTGTATTGTTGCTGTTCACCCTCGTAATTTGGCTATCCAAATGCTGTAATTGGTGTTGAGAGTCAGACAACGCTATCTTGGAAGATACAACTAATAACATTAGCACAGTTAGCACTGCACTTCCACACACAATCAGTAATTTTTCAAAAGAGTTTAATTTCAGATGCGGCTTGGCAACCGTCCCCGGATTTATGGCGCGCTCAGGTGCCGAAACGTTAATCTGCGGTTCCTCTTGAGAAGTCAGGTTTCTCGCTAAATTATTTTGTGCCATCCTTATGTATGCTTCTTTCCTCTAGATTTTAATTCGTTGAATAATTCGTAGTTTGGCGCTGTGAGCTCGATGATTCTCCGTCAATTCATCGGTATTTGGCGTGATTGGCTTTCGCGTGACTAACTTGAATTTCGGTTTCATCCCTTCAGGAATTACCGGCAGATTTGGTGGCAGTTCGGGCAGTGATGCCCGCTCTTTAAACATTGTCTTGACCAGCCGATCTTCAAGCGATTGAAAGGTGATGACACTGATTCGGCCACCGACATCTAACAAATCAAGGGCCTGCTCCAATGAATCTTCCAAGGCCGTCAGTTCATCGTTAACCGCGATGCGAACTGCTTGGAAGACCTTCTTAGCCGGATGACCGCCGTGCCTTCTGGCGGCCGCGGGAATTCCCTCCTTGATGACTTCAACTAGATCAGTTGTCGTATCAATGGGGTGCTGCTCGCGGGTCTTTTCAATCCGCCGCGCAATTGGTTTGGCAAACTTTTCTTCCCCGTAGCGATAAAAGATCCGGACAAGCTGCTCGTAGGGCCACTTATTAATGACCTGCCAGGCATCAAGCGGGTTGCTCTGATCCATTCGCATATCCAAGCGGGCTTCCATTCGGTAGGAAAAGCCACGGTCGGCTTCGTCAAATTGAGGAGACGAAACGCCGAGGTCATAAACAACCCCATCTAGTTTGTTAACGCCCTGGTCATTCAATGCGGCCTTCAGGTGACGGAAGTTATCATGAATCAGCGTTAATTTCCCAGCACTGATCGGTGCCTTTAAGTGCTGCTGATTATAGTCAATTGCTTCTTCATCCTGATCGAAGGAATACAAATGCCCCTTATTCAATTGTTTCAAAATCTCTGCGGTGTGTCCCCCACCACCCAGCGTTGCATCAACATATGTACCGTCAGGATTAACGTCTAAACCATTCACCGCCTCATGCAGTAAAACGGTTACATGCCCAAAGCCAGACATCAAATCACCACTTTTCAGTTAGTATTAAAATAATTATAACTCAATAATTATAAATCGATGATGTTTTCTGCGATTTCATCAAAATGTTCTGCGGCATCGCTGGTAAAGGCGGTCCAAGCGGACTCACTCCAAACTTCAATTCGGTTGGAGACCCCCACCACGACGCACTTTTTTTCAATTGAAGCGTAGTTTCTCAAAATAGCAGGGATGTTAATTCGCCCCTGTTTATCAAATTCACACTCAACGGCAGCGGAGAAGAAAAACCGGGTGAAGGCCCGAACGTCCTTTTTATTGACCGAAAGAGAATCGATCTTGTCTTCGACTTTTTTCCACTCACTCATCGGGTAGCCGAATAAGCAGCCATCCATGCCTCGTGTAATAACGAACTTACTTCCAAGATCCTGACGAAACTTAGCGGGAATAATGATTCGACCCTTGGTATCAATATTATGTTGATATTCACCCAAAAGCATACCGTCATCCCCCTAATTTCAGCTTACGAGACTAGTTTACCACAATTCACCACTACCAACCACAACGCCCCGATTTTTGTAAAAATAATGTCATAAGCGCCCAAATGGGATCACTCGATGGTTCACAAGCCCCGCCATTAAAGCATTTAATCCCTGGTGGGGAAGTCGTGGGGCTTATCTGGTCTCCCAAAATGACGAAAAAGTGGTGACCACAGACTGGCAAACCTTTTCGATTTAAGCCTTTGAAACGGCTAGCTCTGAAATTTTGCCTTTTTTCCAAAAAAATCCCTTAAAAAATCGCCCCCGTTAGCACTGACAATGATCAGTTTTCTAACGGAGGCTGTTTTTAAAGGATTTCATTTAATGTTTTAAAATGATTCGACAACCATATATATCGCGACGACCAGCCAACTAATGGCCAAGAGCAAATCACTCAACCGCCAAAACAACACCAGGTAGCGCCGATAGGTCATCTTCGGATCCGTAAAAATTTGCCACACCAGCGCAATCAGTCCGGCAGTCAGCCAAATAATGGCAACTTGTGGAATTAATGAGCCGCCGACCTGCTGATGACTCAACCAGTAGATAAAGGTCAGTAAAAACGGTGGCCAAACATCAACTGGCACCACATGAAGCCGTTTAAAAAAGCGGAAATGTTGACGGATTAAAATAATAATCCCGGCGGCAATTAATAGAATCACCAGTTGCAGCAAAACCGTTGCTATCATGGTCACCCACGATGGAATGGGCATCGTTTTCACCTCCAATTTTTGACAAAACGTGTTGCAATGCATGATAATGAAAGTTAGACTAACAATTGAATATAATCAGAAAGTGGTGCAAATATTGGCGCGTAAAAAGAGATCAACATTTCAAAAAATTACTTTAGTCTTTGTATGGATTATGATTATTGCCACCGTCGGTTCGTTACTAGCATCCGCCGTCATCACGATCATGGAACAACAGTAATCACCCAGTTCATCATGAGGCTAGCGGCCGGCAATCATGCCGGTCTTTTTTTCTGCCCTCAGTTTGGAACTATGATGGTTTTTTGAACACTTCCCGGGGCTTACTGCCATTTTGTGGTCCAATATAACCGCGATTTTGTAAATCGTCAATCAACCGGGCAGCCCGGTTGTAGCCAATTCGAAAGTGTCGTTGAAGCAGTGACGTGCTGGCCTTTTGTTCATTAACCACGAATTCGAGGGCGTCATCAAATAAATCATCCTCAGAATCCTCTTCGTCTTCCTGCTTAATTTCGTCGTCACTGACCATCATGGATTCATCGTAGTCAGCAGACTGCTGATCCGTAATAAATTTAACCACGCGGGAAACGTCCTTATCAGAGATGAAGGCGCCCTGCACCCGAATCGGCGTGTTGGAATCAATTGGTAGAAAAAGCATATCCCCACGACCCAACAGCTTTTCGGCCCCATTGGTGTCAATAATCGTTCGGGAATCAATGCCACTGGAAACCGCAAACGCAATTCGCGATGGGACGTTGGCCTTAATTAAACCCGTAATGACATCCACGGACGGTCGTTGGGTTGCTAAGATCATGTGAATCCCAGCAGCTCGTCCCATCTGGGCCAGCCGAATAATTGCGGCTTCAACGTCGTTGGACACGGTCATCATTAAATCTGCCAATTCATCGACAATCACGACGATGTAGGGCATCGGCTGAATCTTAACGTCCTTTTCCTGATTGTTCTTAGCGGCAAACGCGTTAAACGTACTAATCTTCCGTTGGCCGTACTTCGCAAAGAGTTCATAGCGGTTCTCCATCTCGGAGACGACCTTTTGAAGGGCTCTGGACGCCTTCTTAGGCTCCGAAACCACCGGGCTCAAAAGGTGGGGAATGCCATTATAAACCCCTAGTTCAACTTTCTTAGGATCAATGAGCATCAGCTTTACCTGACTAGGCTTGGCATTCAGTAAAATACTGGTAATAATCCCATTGATCGCCACGGACTTCCCACTACCAGTCGATCCGGCAATTAATAAATGCGGCATCTTTGTCAGATCAGCGGTGATGACATTCCCATTCACGTCTTTACCAAGCGGGACTTGAAGAAGATGGCCGGTATGGTCCGGTTGGTGCTCAACCACGTCGCGAAACGAAACCGTGGCAATTTTCCGGTTAGGCACCTCAATACCAACTAGCGATTTCCCTGGGATTGGCGCCTCAATTCGAATATCCTTAGCGGCCAAGGCGAGGGCAATATCGTCAGTTAAATTAACAATTCGACTCACCTTCACGCCAATATCAGGGTGAATTTCATACTTTGTCACTGAGGGGCCCAGGCTGACATGCTTGATTTCAGCTTTTACCCCGAAACTATCCAGGGTCTGCTGAAGAACCTTGGCATTGTGGTCAATTGATTTTAATTCACCCGACTGATCATCTTGCGTCACCTGGGTTAACAAATCAACGCCTGGCAGCTGATATGAATCATCCTCTTGAACATTTACCAAATCAACGGTGGATTCCTGCTCATTCTTGGCTGCATGACTGTCAGAACGGACCTTCGTGTCCAACGAGCCCGTTGACTGATCAGACCCTTTATCCGGTTCATCACCGGATTTCACGGGCATGCCGGAAATCGTAATGGCCGATGTCGAGAACTTGGGATCTGAGTGAGTTTCTGGTTGCGATGCCCCCGGATGCTTCTGATCCCGATCATCATCTGAAACGGGGCCCTTCGTCTGCCGAGAAACCTTTCGTTTTTGCCAAGCTGCAGCCATTTTTGCCCAGCCGGTTTTAACAACCACCAGGCTGTCACGAACGGCTGTGAATAACTTACTAAATGAAACGTTGAACAGAACAAATCCACCGGCAATCATGAGCAAACCGCTCACCAATCCGGTGCCGATCTTGCCAACCAGCATATGTAAAACATCAAAACAGATGGTTGCCAAAATGCCGCCGCCAATATTGGCATTCACGTTGGCAGAAGCAATATCATCCGTCAATTTTCCCCAATTGACGGCTACAAAGTCAACCGGTTGGGCGGTTTGCAGATACTCAACCAAAGTTATCAAGATCAAAATGCCGGCAATCACAAGCCCCGTTCCCACCAAATACCTTGGTTTAATTTTAGGCAGCTTGGAAAAACCAGTTAGCCAGAATCCGGCGACAATCAGCACCATTAACGCCACTGGATAGCCAATCCCAACAAGAATTCGGATGACATTGATGATGAAAACCCCAACAATTCCAGCGTGAAAAAGGCCAAGCAACGCCAGAATGGCCGTTACGAAGCCCAAAATGTTAACGGCATACTTCGAAAAGAAGGTCGTCTGCTTCTGGGTCTTTGCAGGTCGCCGTCGTTTAGTTGTCCGTTTGCGAGTCCTTTTTGCCGCCATTTTAATACTCCTTGTTCGTTAATCAGTCGCCATCACTTTAACTTATCATGCGGATACTGATGCGTGCGTTCCAAATGATTGAAACTTTGCTGGCGCAAAACTTCATATATCACAATCGCGCAACTGTTTGATAAGTTCAAAGCCCGAATGTGGTCATCATCCTGAGGAATTCGAATGGCCTTCTCAGGATTTTGACGCATAAATGGCTCGGGCAAGCCGGTCGTCTCCTTACCAAACAATAAATAATAGTCCTCATCCGGCTTAGAGTAGTCCGGATCAGTATAGTCCTGATTGGCAAATTTTGAGACCAAAAAAAGGTTCTTCGGATTCGGAACGGTCTTTAAAAACGCCGGCAGATTATCATGATAGTGAATTTCAACTTTATTCCAATAATCGAGGCCGGCCCGCTTCAAATGCTTGTTATCCAAATCAAACCCCAATGGCTTAATCAGGTCAAGAACCGTATCGGTTCCGGCACAGGTTCTTGCAATGTTACCGGTATTTGCCGGCATTAATGGTTCAAATAACACGATGTGATTCGTCATCATAGTCCTCCATCAAATTAAAAATGATTCGTTAAAATGGAAACGTCAACCGTAATGTCAGTCAGTTCGCTTAGTTGCTGGTCAACGTCTTCTCGCTGATCGCGGCCCCAGTGAAGCGGGGTCATGATCATCATGTCTCGCTGCATCCCTTCCGGAATATGAAACTGATAGGTTAAGGTTTCAATGCGCGCATCGGGATAGTGGGTTTTAAAAAGATCAAACACCTTTTCATTTGAATACTGACTATTTTCACCAGTGCCACCATATAACAATTGGCGTAATTCATGCAAATAACCACTATTCGGGATAATTTTTATCAATTTACCCCCGGGTGCCACCACCCGGTTGAACTCCTGATACGCTGATGGTGAAAATAAATCAATGATTGTTGAAAATTGGTGATCGTTAAACGGCAGGTGGGCCAAATCGGCCACGCAGAAAAATGCCTCAACATCCTGCTGGGTTGCCAAATTAATCCCGTCCTTTGAAATGTCAAACCCAACCGCAACATCCTTTTTAGCCCGCATCTTGAGTAACTTCGTCAACGGGGTCGCCTCACCGCAGCCAACGTCCATAATGGTTTCGGGTGAACTGCTCATCTCAGCAGCAATTGCTTTGACAATCGGGTCAAACAACCCGGCCCCGAGCATTCGCTGCCGGGATGCCAGCATCTGCCGATCATATTCATTGTTGGCGTTCTTGGTCAAAAAATAGAGGGTCCCCTTCTTGGACAAGTCAAATCCATGCCGATTGGGACACCGGAGACTATATCCGACCACCTCGGAAAATGGCTGGCCACAGACCGGGCACCGAAACAAACCAATGTGGGTGGTCACGAATGCTTTGGCGAGATCAATCTTTTTCACGATTTTGTCAACCTCATCTTTCATAGCGTGCCAGGTAATTCTTCATATCATCAGGTAGCGGCGCGTGGCAATCAATATACCGCCCACTAAATGGGTTGAAGAACCGAACTTCTGCACAGTGCAGCGCCTGTCTTGGAAATGACTGATCACTTGGATTATACAGCCAATCACCAACGAGCGGATGGCCGATCGCACTCATATGGACGCGAATTTGGTGGGTTCGGCCGGTATGAATTCGCAGTCGAATCAGGGTGTGGCCCACCAAGCGTTTAACCGGCCAAGCTTCGGTCACTGACATTTTTCCTGGCCAAATCACTTGGCGTTTCACTAACGATCCCGGAACCCGACCAATCGGCAGGTAAATTTCAAAATGAGCGGACGAAAACGTACCGGCCACAATGGCAAGGTACGTTTTCTGAATTTGCCGATCTTTTAGCTGCTTGTCCAAAACGGAGTGGGCAAAATGGTGCTTACCAAAAATCACTAACCCACTGGTGTCCTTATCCAACCGGGTTGCAATGTGAATCTTGCGATTAGCATACCCCATGCGTTCGTAGTAGCCCTTAACCCGATTAACCAAGGAATCGTTGGCCTTATTGTGCGCGGGAACCGACGCCACGCCGGCCGGCTTATTGACAATCAAAAAATGCTCATCTTCAAACACAATTTGAATCGGCAAATCAGACGCTGGTAGATGATCATTTTCAGGTTCCGGCGGTAACACCACCTTCACGATGTCCTGAGAAACCAGCACGCGGTTAACCCGGGACGGTTCACCATTTACCAGGGTTTGGCCGCCGTGATACTTAATTTTTTTAAGGAGGGTCCTTGAAATCCCGTATCCCATAATAAAAGTTCGGACCTTAATGGGGACGGTTCCGTGATACTGCCATGTAAACTCAGTCATCCAGGTCAGCCTCACCGATGAACGAGTTGCTGACTCGCCGCCAGAACTGCTTGTGACGGTATTGGGCAAACGAAATTCGCTTCTGAGAAATGCGGTACTCAACCGACGCCATTTTTCGGGTTGTGATCACCTGATGATCACAGGTCAAGATGGTCCGGTTGGTTGATTTGGGAACAATCTTAATCCACTCGTCAGGGGCCACAATGAGCGGCGAGCCCAACGTCCGAAAGACCCGGTTGTTGATCGACGAAATTTCGGCAATCTGAATGGCATTCAAGCGCGGATTGATAATGGCCCCACCGACCGACTTGTTATAAGCAGTTGACCCACTGGGAGTCGATACACAGAGGCCGTCGCCCCGAAAGCCTTCAAAGAGAAAGTCCTTGATATAGACATCAGCGACCATTGACCCACTAATCTGCTTGAGCGTGGATTCATTAAGCGCCAACCCAATGTCCGGGGAATCGCCGCCAACGTAGTTCACCTTAATATCCAGCAACGGATAGGTGACGCTTTGACCGTTGTCGTTTCGAAGACTGGCCACCAAATCATTGACTTCATAGTCGCGCCAATCCGTGTAGAAGCCTAAGTGACCGGTATGGATTCCGATAAACCGCACCTTATCACTGATGTCTTGATAGTGATGAAACGCCGACAGTAATGTGCCATCACCCCCAACTGAAATCACAATCTCGGGGTTTAACCCATCAATGTTAAGATCCTGAGACTTTTCAATTTGTTTTCGTAGTGAGGTCGCCACAATGTTGGACGTCTCCCCTAAATTACTGTAAATTGCTATTCTCATCAGAGGACTTCCTTAACTTATTGTCTGGGGCTGCTTCGTTAGTTTCCTGCAATTCATCGCGGATTTCTGACATCTCTTCATCTAACTTAAAAGCTGCTTCAGCGGAACTTTCGAGCCGCCCCTTTAAATCATCAGGGAACTCGCCCTGATATTTATAATTCAATGAATGTTCAACCGTTGCCCAGAAATTCATGGCCAATGTGCGAACCTGAATTTCTGCCAAAATTACCTTCTCCCCGTCCAGCATCTGAACGGGATACTCAAAGATAATGTGGTAGGAACGATAACCACTGGGCTTCTTATTGTGAACATAGTCACGCTCTTCGAGGATGTTAATATCAGTCCGCTTTCTTAACAAGTCCACAACCTGATAGATATCTTCGACAAACTGACACATAATCCGCAGTCCGGCAATATCTTCCATGTCCTCTTCCAAGCGGTCCTCGGAAATATGACGGCGAACCATCTTTTCCTTAATACTATCAACCGGCTTTACTCGCCCGGTCACAAATTCAATGGGGCTTCGACCATCAATTTTTAAAAACTGAGCTCGAATTCCCCGTAATTTTACCTTTAATTCATCAACAGCTTGTTTGTAGGGAATTAAAAAGTTGTCCCAATCTTCAATCAAGCTATCACTTCCAATCTGTTTACGAATGTGGTAACCTAAAATTTCATTGCCGTGTCACTCACGACATGGGGAAAACCACACGCTTACTCTGATAAATTGCCATCATTGGCAAATTTTACAATCAGACTTTATTTTAACATACTAACAAGCGTTCCCCCAAAATCAAAACGAACATTTTTGAGCAAATATATTGTTTTTAGCTCAAAATTTGGTATTCTTAGATAAGTAAATAATTGGTATATCACTTTTACTTGTCGATTACAAATTGGAGGGGCAATATGGTTCTCGAAATTTATTTATTCATAGATCCGTTGAATCGACATTGTTACGACGCTGAAAAAACGATTGATAACATTTCTAAAAAGCTGAGCAACAAAGTCTCAGTTCGGTTTATCTCGATGTTAAACATTAAAATCTTAAATCAAATGGCTGCCCGCGCCAACGGCAACTTTGACCACACCCTGCCTTACAACATTGTGTTAGATTCAAAAGCCGCTTCGTTTCAGGGCAAGAAACTTGGCCGCCGTTTTCTGATGGATCTCCAGCATGAAATGCTCGTAAACCACCAGACGTATAATGATCAGTTGGTTTATAAGTTGGCAGAAAATAATGGTTTGGATTGTGAAATGTTCAAGGAAGATCGTCGCTCGGAACTCGCAGAAAACATGTTCCGGTGTGATCAGCGAATGGTCCACGAAATGTCAGTCAGTGATCCGGCAACCGCGGTCCTATTCAATTCAGCAGTCGATAACAATGGCGTTTTAATTAAAGATTTTGATTATAATTCACTATTTAGCTTCTGCGCCCGGAGCCTCAAGTCCGTGACGCACTTTGAAGAATTGGTGAGGCAACACCAGAATCGCCAGGGGGCAACGATTCTATATCCCCAATCGAATTTCTTTTAAACTCATAAAATTCAAAAATGCGTGATGACTTCAATGATAAAGTCGTCACGCATTTTTTGATCGATCCCAATTAAAATAGCTTTTCAAATTCGTCAAGGCGCGCTTCAAAAATTTGAAATGCATGTTCAAGATAAGCCGGCTTGGTCATATCAACGCCAGCCTTTTTCATCACATTAATCGGCGTCTCTGAACTTCCCGCCTTCAGGTAATTCAAATATTTTTCAACACTCTTCTGACCGCCATTGACAATATTGTCGGCTAAAGTGGAGGCCGCCGCAAACCCGGTTGCGTATTGGTAAACGTAGAAGTTGTAATAGAAATGCGGAATTCGCGACCACTCCAAGCCAATTTGGGGATCTGAGATCACGCGATCACCGTAATACTTTTGATTCAGTTGACGGTAATAATCGTCCATGAAGTTGGCGGTCAATGGCTGGCCCTTGGCCTCCTGGTCATGGATGTACTGTTCAAATTCCGCAAACTGGGTTTGGCGGAAGACGGTACCCTTGAAGCCGTCAAGGTAGTAATTCAAGATGTGCCGTTTCATTTCAGAATTGTCCTTGAACTTCTCCAAGAGATAATCCGTCAAGATATTTTCATTGGTTGTCGACGCAATTTCGGCAACGAAGATTGAATAATCCCCGTACTGGTAAGGCTGATTATGGGTCGCATAGTAGCTGTGCATACTGTGACCGGTTTCGTGGACTAATGTGTACAGGTTATCCAGATTGTCCTTCCAGTTTAATAAAATAAACGGGTTCGTATCGTACGTTCCAGACGAATACCCGCCGCTACGCTTGTAACGGTTCTCGACGACATCAATCCAGCGATGATCAAACTCATCTTTGACGTGGCTAATGTAGTCCGATCCCATCACAGCGAGAGCCTCAAGGGCGATCTGCTTGGATTGGTCAAACCGGTACTTTGGCGACCGCTTGCCGACTAGAGAGGTATACATATCATACATATGAAGTTCGTCGACGCCTAAGATCTTCTTGCGCAGCGCCACGTAGCGATGCAGCAGATCCAAGTGGTCATTTACCTCGGCGATCAAATTGTCGTAGACCTGAACCGGAATTTCGGTTGCCGAAAGGGCCGATTCCAACGCATTGTCATAGTGGCGCAACTTGGCCTTGAAATTATGATTCTTCACGTTGGTGGTCAAAGTTGCCGCTAACGTGTGCTGGAATTGTTTGTAAACACTATAGAGCTTTTCAAACGCTTCTTTGCGAACGGTCCGGTTGGCCGACTCCAGCAAAATCCCGTAACCCCCTTGGGACAATTGAACCTGGTTACCAGAATCATCGGTAACCGTCGGAAACGATAGGTCGGTGTTGTCCAGAATGCCAAAGGTCTTTTCACCAGACGAAAAAATATCGTCGGCGCCGGCAAGAACGGATTCAACGTCGTTACTCAGGATGTGAGCCCGCTTTTCAAATGTCTGGTCAAACAGTCGTTTGTATGCTTTTAATTTCGGTTGATCCTGGTAAAACGCCGTCATCTGATCATCACTAATTGTGAGCAATTCTGGGTCAAACCATGCTGTTGCCGCCCCAAATTGCGCAGCAAGCGACTCAACTCTGGAAAACATTGCCTGATAACGGTCCTCACTGGTATCCTGATCGTTTTTGAGCTGAGCGTACACGTAGACCTTCTCAAGCCGTCTGGCCGCCGTCAGCATCTTCTCAGTGGCGTTTCTGAGGGCATCGCCACTCGTGGCTAACGTCCCCGCCAGTTGCTTCAGTGATGAGAGATCTTCAGAAACGCGCTTAAAATCGGCCTCAAAATCATCATCAGTTGCATATACGGTTGTCAAATCCCAAGTCAATTCGGTTGGGACATCCTTTCGCAACGGTAACTCTTGTGCTTTTGCCATCTGGTAACCATCCCTTACATAATTAATTACTATTAGCGTATCACAAGAGTTGGCGGTTTGTGAGAATAAACCGCCGTTTCTGATCATAATCATCGAACCATTCCGGCCGGTTAATAATCGCAATCCCGCCGATGGTATAGCGCAAATACCCAGCCGATCGGCAATCACGAATGAACTGGCGAAACCGGTCAGCCATCAGCTGCCGCCCAACCCTAACCTGCGCGAATTCGATTAAGAATTGCTCACAGCCGGCCTCAAATATCGCTTCCAATTCCGAAGTGCTAAAATCTTGCTGGCCACGCTCAAAAAGCTGCAGCACCAACCACACCTTCCATCCAAGGACCCCCTGCTTTACGATGGGCAAGCCACCGCCGGCTTGGCCATGACAAATCATCGGGCACCCAACAAACTGCCGGCCAGCCGCGTAGCAGGCGTTCACGCTTGAAAGGTACGTCTTTGCCCGCCGCAGGTTACTTTCCTGGATGGTCCGCAGCTGGTGAAGAATCCGCTGGCGGGCTTGAAAATGGCCGCCAATTTGCTGGGAATAGTGAGTTTGGCTGGTTCTCATAAAGGCCATTAGCGCCCGCAAATTTGAAAATTTTTGAACCTCAGCAACCATCTTACCAGCGACTTCCTGAATGAAGTAGTGAAGACCGAATAACCGCGTTTTGGACGAATAACTGACAAAGTAAAAGCCCAGTCGATCGTTAAACCGGGCAAATTTGGCAATCTGTTCCCGACGATAACGACCGGTGGCATGCCGATCACCCACAATCCAGATGACATCGGCCGCTACCTGTTGGTAGCCAGCCGTGCGCCGCTTAATTTCAGTAAATGAAATTGGGCTGCACTGGTACTCGAACACCAGCTGCCAGTCCGGAACATATACATCTGCCCGCTGTTTAATGGCATCAAAATCCCGCTCGATGACCGCCATATGGCCGATCTCAGAAATGTCGGCTTGAAAGCGCAGTTTCCCGGCTTGGTGGGCGGCACTCTCGCTTTCACTATAGGGGCAATCTGATAGGCCCCGATGACTAAAGTGGGCAATTCGGTACTGACCGCGTTTAAGAATAACGGACTGCCGACACTGAGGACAGATAAAATTTGCCCGGGACTTTTTGCTGGTATCCTTGGAAACTTTCTGAGCTTCAATTAACCGGCCATTAAGCTGCGCAACTAACATGGGAATCTCCTTTACCAATCGCCATTTAAAAAGATATACGCAAATTTTCATTAATTAACTGCAAAATTGTTTACTTTCGGCAAAGATTCACCAAAATAGGAGTTAGATGCTATTAATCAGTCCAAATTTGGTTATAATTATTTGTAAATCTATCCATCCAGGAGACTACCAATGCTTGAAAACCTATTAGCATACATCAAACAAGAAGACGTTGCAGAACAGCTCTATCACAGCTTAATTGGTATTGAGATCGAAGAACATCGGGTTGACGCTGATGGCAAACTCAGTCGTCATCCCTATCCAGCTAACCTGGGATCACGCAAGTATCATCCCTACCTTCAATCAGATTTTTCAGAGACAATGAACGAACTCATTACTGATCCAAATCCCAATATTGGTGGGGTTTTGGATCAGCTTGACACCATCCAGACCGTTCTTTACCGCTCTATGAAGGCCGATGACTATATTTGGCCCCTTAGCATGCCGCCCGCAATATCGGCAGATGACCGTAATTTCATTGCCGAACACTTTGAACGGCCGCCCTTTCAAAAATACCGGGATTATCTGACGAATAAGTATGGCGTGCCGTTAAAAATTGTCACCGGCCTGCACGTTAATTTCAGTATTCCAGAACCCGTGATCAACCGTCTATATACCCATTATGAACAACAATTTGATTCATTGGTTGCCTTTAAAAACGCCCTGTATTTCCAAATTACCCAGAACGTGATTCTGTACCGCTGGCTGTTCACCTACCTCTTTGGCGCCAGCCCAATCGCAGAGGATGGTTTCTTCGAAAATGGTGATGTCCCTGAAGCACTGGCTGCTCCGGTCCGCAGTATCCGCAACAGCATTTACGGCTACGTTAATCAACCCAATGATCAGGTAAACGTCACCCTTTATTCAAGTTTGGGGAACTACATCAGTCGGATTTCCGAGGCTGTTAGTACCCACCGGCTTTACTCACCAGCGGAGTTTTACGGGCCGGTGCGCTTGCGGGGCCAGCAGGACTTGGAAGCTTATCGTCGCCGGGGCGTTTCCTATCTTGAATTCCGGGTGATGGATAACACCCCGTTTACCCCCAACGGAATTAGTCGTCACGCCCTGTACTTCATCAAATTCTTCTTAATGTATCTGCTGGTCAAGCCGGTGGATGAAACCCACATTCATGAGTCCCTCAAGCAGGCCTTCGATGATAATAACCAGGTTGCTCTTGAGGCGCCGGATCAGCCGACGTTCAAACAGGATGGAGGAATCCAAATCTTTGACGAGCTGATCGCCATGGCTAAGCAGCTGCACGCTCACTCCGAACAGCTTCAAGCACTGGACGACTTTAGTGAGGTAATTACCCATCCTGAGCTAACCGCCTCGGCAATGCTGTTGCCAAAGATCAAAAATGGCAGCCTGGCTGATTTTGGCATGACGACCGCTCGAAAATGGAAGAAAGCCCGTCTGAATTCCGACCAGCTGTTACCCACGATGGCCAATCTCCCTGAAAATGCCCAACAATTAATCTTTCACGCCATTCAGCTGGGAATTCGGTATTTTGAAATCCGGGACGAAAATGGCGCCGAACTGCTAATGTTCACGTACGACAACGTCACTCAGGTGGTTTATGCCAATAAGGTGGGTAACGACCCGCTGGCCTACTTGTATGACCTATTTCCAGAGATTAAGGACGCCGCAGCTAAAGCATGGTAATAATTGAAAAAACGAGTTTCATCATTCATCAACCAATGAATAGTGAAACTCGTTTTTTAATGCTTATTTAATGGGCAAGACCACCGTAAACGTGGTCCCCTTTGGATGGTTATCCTTAACGGTAATCGTACCATGGTGTTCCTTAACGACCCACTGGGCAATCGCTAAACCGAGACCGTTACCCCCAGTTTTCGCGTTTCTGGACTTGTCTGAGCGGTAAAACCGTTCAAAAACATGCTTTTTGTCAACGTCGGCAATTCCCTGCCCAGTGTCGCGAACCTCCAGTTTAAGTCGGCTTTCATGAACAACCTCGGCCGCAAACGTCACCGTACCGCCAGTGGGCGTGTATTTGATGGCGTTGTCCAGCAAAATGATAATGAGCTGGCGAATCAAATCCGGGTCGAGTTTGCCCTCCCCGCTCACCTTAATCTGATCATCCAACGATTTTGACTGACTGGCAGCAATATCACGATACGGTTTGATCAGTTGTTCCAGCCATTTTTGCAGATTGACGCTTTGACGGTTAATCTGAATGATATCCGCGTCTGAACGGGCCAGGGTCAACAAACGGTTCGTCAAAGTTTGTAAATGCCGCACTTCATCCAGAGACGTGGAGATGGGTTCCACCTGATCAATCACCTGTGATTTAGGTTTCGTCAACATGTATTCCATCTGATTTTGAATCACCGTCAACGGCGTCCGCAATTCATGGGCGGCGTTGGCGCTAAATTGCTTCTGCCGATTCCATGACGCCAAAATTGGCCGCATGCTGGATCGGGAGAGAAAATAAGCAATCCCAATCGCTAAAATCCAGAATACCAGTAACGTCGTTAACAGTGACTTTCGAAACCCGTGGATCGCCAACAGATCCGAGTCAATATTTTCCAAGATCAAAACGTACCGGCCGGCATACATCGGATTGGAATTTGATTTAGGGACCTTAATTAGCAACGTCCGAAAATAGTGGACGGACGCGTCGGAAGATGTCAGGGTCATCTCGCCAACCTTATTAACCTGCGACACGTCCAGTCGCGTACCCGCAAACACGTCATATAAGCGATTCCCCAACATCGTGTTATTCACAATTCGGCCCTTACTGTTGAACACTAAAATGTTGGTTCGAAAGGGCGTATTCTGCCCGGGAATCTGATTAGGAACCTGGCCATTGACTGCTGGCCGCCCAGACCGAAAAGTTGCCGGCTTCCGGTTGGTCAGCACGCCGTTTTTTTGCCACTCCAATCCCCGATCAATATTTTGATAGATCGATCGCTGGAACAAAAAGTTAACGACCAGCCCCAAAACCGCAAACAACAGCGCAAACCCAATTAATTCCTTGGCAAACAGCGAAAGTTGCTGCTTTCGCTGCGGATCCCCCTTTATCACGCAAGTTCCTCCGTTTCGAACATGTACCCAACGTTTCGCAGCGTCCGAATTGGTTTAAGATCGGTCGCTGTTTTAATCTTCTTTCTCAAGTTACTCATATAAACCTCAACCACCGAAATGGCGGTTTCGGATTCAAATCCCCACAGGCGGTCAAAAATCTGTTCCTTAGTAATAATCGTATCCGGATTTTGCAGAAAGTAAACTAGCAAATCAAACTCTTTACCATTAAGCTCCAGCGGCTTTTCAGAAACGATCACGGTGCGATTACTAAGATCAACGGTAAATGGGCCAACCACCATTTGGTTATCATTGCCCATGTGCCCGCTGCGCTTCAGCAGCGCTTTAACACGCATGAGCAGTTCTTCGCGATGAAACGGCTTGGTTAAGTAATCGTCGGCGCCAAGCTCAAAGCCGTGAACCTTATCATCCAGCGTATCCTTAGCTGTCAAAATTAAAACCGGCATTGACAAATGCGACTCGTTTCGCCAATGCTTCAAAATGTCATAGCCATTAACTTGAGGCAACATTAAATCAAGAACTACCAGATCGTAAATTCCTTCTTCTCCCAGCATTTGACCTTCAAAGCCATCGTGAGAGACCGTCGTTTGGGCAATCTCTCCCAGAAATAGTTGGAGGCTTTTAGCTAGAGACTCATCATCTTCAATGATTAAAATATGCAGTTCTTTCATTCATTTTCTCCTTTTGTTAAACAACTTCACCTTCTCATAAATTAAATGTTTTTCCGATGTTCGTCAACCATTGCCCCGGAATTTTACACAATTGTCATTTTTAAGCTTAGTTTATGCTGGTTCGGTTAAACTCATTGACATCATAAATAAAAGGAGGAATGACCAATTACGGAAATCAAGCAATTATTGAAGTTTGGGCTGATTGGCGCCGGCAATACCGGGTTAACCTATGTCATTTATCTGATTCTGCTGCATGCGACCAGCCCCACGATTGCAATGGCGATTGGCTATGGGGCAACGTCGCTACTCAGTCTCTCGTTAAATAACCACTGGGTATTCAAGGCTCACGCCAACTTTAAATCCGTGGTTGTCAAATATTACACAACCTACGCGTCAACGTGGTTGTTAAGTACCGTCATCACCGACGTGCTGAGCACCTATACCGGGATTAACGCCCACTTTATCCCGATATTCAGCTTAGCCGTAACGGTGCCGACCAATTTCTTACTATCAAAATTCTGGGTTTTCAAGCACTCAGACCCCAAGGAGGCACAACATTTTGGCAACCAATAATCATTATTTGAGAGGCATTCAAAATCGATCCAAGAGGAAATTTCATGTCGATTGGATTTTATCAATCATTCTCTTACTCGCGCTGTTTCTATACGGGTGGCAAATCTGGAAAGCCGGCTCGGCAAATGCCTTTTATACAGCCGCCATCAAAAGTATGACGGAAAGTTTTAAGAACTTTTGGTACGGCAGCTTTGATCCCGCCGGTTACATCACGGTTGATAAACCACCGGTCGCCCTTTGGTTCATGGCAATCAGCGCAAAAATATTCGGTCTTCACGGCTGGAGCATCGTCCTGCCCTCCGTATTATTCGGGGTTGGGTCCGTCTATTTAATCTATCAACTGGTAACGCCATTTTTCGGCAAAAACGCTGGCCGCCTGAGCGCGCTGGCCATGACGATTACCCCAATCGTGGTGGCCGATTCAAGAACCAATAATATGGACGCGACGTTGGTATTCTTCTTACTACTCGCGGTCTGGTTGCTTGTTCGATCAATCTCTAAACACAATGTCTGGCTGCTAATCGTCAGTTTTTCACTAATTGGAATTGCATTTAACGTCAAAATGCTTCAAGCGTTCATGATTCTTCCAGCAATGTATTTATTCTACTGGCTGGCAGCCAACGAGTCTTGGAAGTCAAAAATCACAAAGCTGGTTTTTGCGACCGTTGGATTGGCCGTATTCACCCTGGCCTATCCGGTATCGGTCGATTTGACACCCGCCAGTCAACGGCCCTACGTTGGCGGATCGGAAACCAATTCAGAACTCGAATTGGCCTTTGGCTATAACGGGACTGAACGGCTGTTAGGCCAGACTACCGGAACCGGCGGCACATTTGGCGGCGGGATGAACGCTAAAAGCCAGAAGAAATCAACCGGTGGCCCGGGTGGCGGTAAAATGCCAACTGCCATGAAGCAGAATGGTAAGACCCCAACCGGCAAAACCAGTAAAAATGGCGGCCAAAAGATGCCAACGGGTGGTCCAGGCGGTCAAGCCGGTTAAAAAGGCGGTCCCGGAAAAATGGGCGCTGGCGGTGGCGGCGGGGCCTTTAACATCGGAACAATCGGGCCATTGCGCCTGTTCCAATCAGCTCTGGGGCCCCAAATCAGTTGGCTGCTGCCATTCGCCATTATCGGTCTGATTGGCGGTTTGGTTTATTACCGTGATCGGCGGAAGCGTTGGCTGCATTTATCAACCGAACAAAAGCACCTCGTTCTCTGGGCCAGCTGGCTGGTTCCAGTAGCGGGATTCTTCTCGGTTGCCAGCTTCTTTCATCCCTACTACACAATTATGCTGGCACCGCCAATTGCAGCCCTGTTTGGGATCGGGATGGTCGCCCTTTCCCGGATGCTTCGAGACAATTCCCGTACAAATTGGCGTTTCTACCTGCTTCCGCTGGCAATCCTGACAACGGCAGGGCTTCAAGCCTGGTACGTGAGTTCCGATTATCCTTGGTTGACCTGGGTGATTTTAATTGTCGCGGTTATCGCAACGATTCTGCTCATGATCTTTCCGCGAAACACGGCCGGCCAGACGCTACTCGGTTTGGCAACCGTCAGCATTTTAGCGGCTCCGGCATGGTGGTCACTCACGCCAACTTTAGCAGCCGAATCCGCCATGATTCCAACCGCCGGTCCCTCCCTGCTTGAAAGCAACGGCGCTGGCGGCGGTGGAATGGGCATGGGCAACTCCTCTGTGAATAAGAAACTGCTCAGTTATCTGGAAAAGCATCAGGGCAACGCCAAATATCTCTTCGCCACCAGCGACTCCACCACTGCGGCACCATACATCATCAAGACCGGTAAGGCAGTGATGGCAATGGGCGGCTTTAACGGAACCGATCCGGCCATCAGTCTGAGTCAATTTAAAAAGTTGGTTAAAACTGGCCAGTTGAAGTACTTCTACTACTCTGGCAGGTCCGGCAACACCAAGATTATCAATTGGATCAAGAAACATGCCACAAAGGTTAAAACCAGTTTGTACCAAGATTCAACTCAATCCCAAGCCGGCATGTTCGGCCAGCCCGGCGCCGCAAGTACTGGCAAGAAATCGGCCAAGGCAGGGACACCAACGACGGGATCAAAGGGCCAGCGACCAACTGGTAAACGGTCTGTCCCAACCGGTAAACCATCGGCAAAGAAGGGAACGGCTCCAGGCAGCCGGCCAACAACTACTAAAAAAGCGGCTTCCACGAAGGCAAATTCAGCAAAGGCAACCAAAAAACAGCCAACCGCTCAGCCATCAATGGGTGGCGGCATGGGTGGCCAATCGTCTGTCCTGTATGATTTATCGACAATTTACAAATAAGGAGGTCTTCAAATGGCAAACAACCCCAGCTTAATTTCAATCGTCTTACCGGTCTTTAACGAAGAGGAAGGCATTCAAAAAACCGTTGCAACCCTTGAATCGTTTATTGACCATCAACCGCAGACGTTTGAATTGATTTTTGTTGACGATGGTTCCCATGATAAAACCGTCGAGATTCTCACAAATGCTCAGCAGAACTTTCACAACATCCGGATTGTTAAATTCTCAAGAAACTTCGGTCACCAATTGGCAATCTCGGCTGGCATTCGCTATACCAGTGGTGATGCCGTGGTCGTAATGGACGCTGACCTCCAAGATCCGCCTTCGGTTATCGTTGATATGATCGCTAAATGGCAGCAGGGTTACGACGTCGTTTACGGCAAACGGGTTTCCCGGGACGGCGAGACCATTTTCAAAAAGCTCACCGCCTCACTGTTTTATCGCACCCTCAAAAAGATTACTAGCGTCGATATTCCCTTGGACACCGGTGATTTCCGCTTAATGGATCGTGCCGTCGTTGGTGAACTTCGCAAGATGAACGAAACGGATCCATACGTTCGGGGGATGGTCAGTTGGGTGGGGTTCAAACAAACCGCCGTTGAATACGAGCGTCAGGAACGCTTCGCTGGGACATCAAAGTATCCCTTGTCCAAAATGATTCGCCTTGCGATGGATGGGGTCACCTCATTTTCAACTTTGCCGCTCCAGCTTGCAACTTGGTTTGGCTCGCTTTCAATCATTTTCAGTCTAGGATATCTAATCACCACCCTTTTCACTGGATTTGGGACCGGTGAATTTACGGTATTTGCGTTATTCCTGATGTTCGGGTTAGTTCTACTGTCGCTGGGCATCATGGGCGCCTATCTTTTCAGAACCTTTGATGCCTCTCGAAAGCGGCCGCTGTACATCGTCGAAAAGACAAGTGGGTTTCAATCCGGTGAGCGCGATATTCGCCGGGTCCGCCAAACGAAGGCTGTTAAAGCCAGGTACTATGCCAGGCAACCCAACCACCAAGTCATCCAATAAATCATGAGTCAAAATTAAAGAAGCTGCTAACCACGATTGCAATCGTGATTAGCAGCTTCTTTAGTCGAATCAGCAACTCATTTAAAATAGTAACGACTCAACTCGAGCGCGCTATTCTCCATGATGTGCTGGCCATATTCATTTAAAACGTCTTCTGTAACGGTGGTTTTCTTACCGTATTCGTTAGCAATCGCAACTTCATCAGTCACAACCATATCAACTGGATCGTTACTAAACAATTCCAGTTTCAGGTAATACTTGTCGTTGAACAGGTAGAGATCTGACGTGCCGTTCTCTAACCGTAAAGCTTTAGCTAACGCGGCAAAATCGTTTAAATCATCAAATTCAAGAATGACTGTGCGTTTTTGATGGCCAAATTCATCATTGGTTTTTTTATCGTTTTCCGGCTTGTTACTGGTGCCGTGTTCACTAATATATTTAGAAACCTGGTCATGCTTCTCATGGTCATCACCGGAACCAAGCAGCGGTTCATCATCGTCAGACATATTAACATCTTTACTAATAAATAGTTCAAGACCATTCTGATTTGGAAGAACTTGAAAAGTGACGGCGTCATTATTTTGAAACTGATGATCCTTGTCAACTTCCTCGAGAATGCTGTAGAAGAAACTTTCAATCTGTTTATGATTCCCCAGCAAGTCTAAAACCGTGATACCGCGCTTATCCAGATCATCATTACCGATCAAAACTCGAATTGTATTCTCGTTGATCCGTTCCATTTCCATAGTTAGCCACCCCTTTCAATCTTTGAGGGTAATTATTATAACATTGTAACACAAATAATGTCCATGTAAATAATACGGCTAAAAATGGTGGGTGACAAGCAATTCATTCTTTTTGCTCATTGCGCGCTTTGAATCATCCGCTCGAGGTCACTCTTTCGAATATCGCGTGGCAGAAAGCGGCGAATCTCATCATCATTAAACCCGATTTGGAGACGTCGTTGGTCAACCATAATTGGGCGCCGAATCATTTCTGGATGAGCTTCAAGCAGTTCCAATAGCTCACCAATCTTCATTGAATTGATCTTGTCTTGGAATTGCTTGTAAGCAAATGATCTTGTGGAAACCAAACTTTCCGTCCCATCTTCAGACAACATCAAAATTTGCTTAAGTTCCGCTTTGGTAAGCGGGTGGGCAAAAATGTTTCGTTCCTCAAAATCAACGTGATTATCGATCAACCATTTCTTGGCTTTTCTGCAAGATGTGCAACTTGGGGTTGTTAAGAATTGGACTGTCATAATAACTCATCTCCTATAACTTTTTTCGTTATACTGAGTATATAGCAAAAAGTTATCAAAGTCATAAGATTCACAAAATAGTCCAGAAAAGGTTAAACTTTCATCACAATTAAAGAATTTATACCTGAATTGTTAAGTATTTTCGGGCCAGTTGAATTGAAACCCCGTCCCCAGCGGATTCCTGGGCTTCCAGCAACAGTTGGTGTTGATCACCATCGGCCGGTAGATGGGTTAATAACAACTTTTTAACCCCAGCATCTTTGGCCACCCTACCTGATTCCGTCGATGTCATATGCCATTTAGTTCCGGTTTTACCAGCATAAAAGTTCGTATCAGTCATTAACAGATCGGCATCGTGAGCAAACGGCGCGATTTCAGGAAAATAATTCGTATCGGCCGTAAAGACCAGCACTTTTTCGCTTGTTTTTTCTGTAATTCGCAGCCCAAACGCCGGTACCGGATGATGCATTTTCAAAAACGTGATTGAAAATGGGCCGACATCCAATGATGCATTTGGATCGTAAGCAATCCCTTTTGTGGAGTTGGGCCAGTCAAGCCCCTTAAAATTCTGCGAATCGAGTTGATGCCCATAAATTGGTAACACGGCTTCATCGTAACGCTTTGAGTGGAGCTGCCAATAATATTGAAGCACGCCGACGTCGGCGGTATGGTCATGATGATAGTGTGTCAGAATTAGACCATTCAACTTCAAGGGATCAAGGACATCCTCCAAACTAAGAAGCGCCCCACTGCCACAATCAATTAATAAATGAAAGCCGCTAGATTCAAGCAAATAACTACTGGTCCCAATGCCATTTGCCGGATACCCGCCAAGATATCCGAGGACTGTGAGTTTCAATGTCATTCCTCCTTGTTGTTTTGATTTCAGTATAGGTGTCCCTCATTGAAAAGTAAATGTTTGGCTAAGCATCTGAAAAAAAGTATAATTAATTTGAATACAGGAGGTGGGATCGTGAAAAAACAACTATCGATGACTTTTGGTGATGACCGAATTCTCTCAGAGATTAAGGAAAAGTATCCCGATCGAGAACTGGGTGTTTATAAAGCGCTAAACCAGACTGGAAAGCTAATGATGCTCGACTACTCTGGCGAAAAATCAATTTTTCACGCACCGGTCCTTTATGATGTTTTAGGTCACGGAGGTACTGATAAGTGGGACAGTTTCATCAGTTTTTCAGCAATGGATCTTAATTTTGACCAACAGAAAGTCTTTGATGCCCGGATTAATCGATTGATCAGTAACGGTTTACCCGAAGGCATGCATTCACTGTACTCGCTTAATTATCATAAGGATATTAGCCAACGAATTATCTTGGCAACTTGGGATAGCTACCGTGACTTTGAAGTTTGGAAAAACGGTTCTCATGAATTCATCCCAAAGGAGTATCGTAATTCGCCAAGTTTCTTCTCACATGAAGCGTACTATACGCCGGTTGAGAAAAAGGTTTAGGAAATAATTTTACTTCGCGTTAAATATGAACCATGGAACCCAGCTAGAAATGTTGTGGTCAGCTAAACCGTCTATTACGCGGATGGTTGATTTGCTTCCGGATAGCTGGGTTCTTTTTCGGCATTTTTCAAAACAAAAGAGAAACGGTTGAAAAATCACCGTTTCTCTTCTAATTCTTTAATTTAGTCGTTCATGTGACGGTCCGTACGAGACTCGAACTCGTGATCTCCTGCGTGACAGGCAGGCGTCCTAACCAACTAGACCAACGAACCAATAATTGCGGGAGCTGGGTTTGAACCAACGACCTTCGGGTTATGAGCCCGACGAGCTACCAGACTGCTCCATCCCGCGATAATATAATATTATAATGCTTGTGAATGACCCGTACGGGATTTGAACCCATGTTACCGCCGTGAAAGGGCGGTGTCTTAACCACTTGACCAACGGGTCATTGAACGGAGAAGGAGAGATTCGAACTCTCGCGCCGCTTACGCGACCTACACCCTTAGCAGGGGCGCCTCTTCAGCCACTTGAGTACTTCTCCAATATGGGCCTAAATGGACTCGAACCATCGACCTCACGCTTATCAGGCGTGCGCTCTAACCAGCTGAGCTATAGGCCCATTATAACATGAAAAAGCGGGTGACGAGAATCGGACTCGCGACAACAGCTTGGAAGGCTGTGGTTTTACCACTAAACTACACCCGCATTATTCTAATAAAGTGGCGCGGGACAGAATCGAACTGCCGACACATGGAGCTTCAATCCATTGCTCTACCGACTGAGCTACCGAGCCAAAGAAGCAAGCGGTCCGTACGAGACTCGAACCCGTGATCTCCTGCGTGACAGGCAGGCGTCCTAACCAACTAGACCAACGAACCAACAAATTGCGGGAGCTGGGTTTGAACCAACGACCTTCGGGTTATGAGCCCGACGAGCTACCAGACTGCTCCATCCCGCGATAATATAAAGGAGGATGAGAGATTCGAACTCTCGCGTGGTTTGACCCACCTAGCGGTTTTCAAGACCGCCCCCTTCAGCCACTTGGGTAATCCTCCATAAGTAACATGATAAAGTAAAACAGATGTTGAGTCCAATGGACCTTGTAGGACTCGAACCTACGACCGGACGGTTATGAGCCGTCTGCTCTAACCAACTGAGCTAAAGGTCCAAAAAGGTCCAAGACCTATAATCGCGGCAGGGGGGATCGAACCCTCGACCTCCCGGGTATGAACCGGACGCTCTAGCCAGCTGAGCTACACCGCGATGAAATAAATTGATATAAAATCTACCAATCGGGAAGACAGGATTCGAACCTGCGACCCCCTGGTCCCAAACCAGGTGCTCTACCAAGCTGAGCTACTTCCCGTTAAAACTAATGCACCCAGTAGGAGTCGAACCTACAACCTTCTGATTCGTAGTCAGACACTCTATCCAGTTGCGCTATGGGTGCATATATGCCGAGGACCGGGATCGAACCGGTACGGTCATCACTGACCGCAGGATTTTAAGTCCTGTGCGTCTGCCAATTCCGCCACCCCGGCATAACAAGCGGAAGACGGGATTCGAACCCGCGACCCCCACCATGGCAAGGTGATGTTCTACCACTGAACTACTTCCGCAAAATGCCGACTAGAAGATTCGAACTTCCGACCCCCTGTTTACAAGACAGGTGCTCTGCCAGCTGAGCTAAGTCGGCATACAATATAATGTTATGCGCAATCATATTCAATTGTAATGAGCCGTGGCAGTCTCGAACTGCCGACC
>NZ_AZFZ01000160.1 GCF_001435895.1 Lentilactobacillus parafarraginis DSM 18390 = JCM 14109
CTGAAACTTGAAAGTATGAAGACAGACTGATCCCTTGGTATCACAGGACATATTTTAATTAATTTAACCATTTAGCTTGCTGTTAACAGCGAAACTAACCGTTTCGGCAAAAATGTGAAGAACTGATTCATCATCTGAATAATTTGGGCTCTTCTTGCATAAACTTCATGATTAATAATCGTTTTTAACGAATTTAGAAGCCATACCAGTGCTTGAGACAACTCAATATCTGGCATGGCTTCGTTCATTATAAAGAATAAATCCCCAATGGTGCGATCATCCTGATTTTGCCGTTCCTGCCAAGCTAATAGGTCATAAGTCATCATGACAATTGCTAAATGGCCACAAAGCCCGTCATAATTTTGAACTTGTGATTTGTCGAGCCGCAAGTATTGCTTGGCAACTTTAAAGTAATTCTCAATTTGCCATCTTCGGGCGTATAGTTGAATGATTGCTTGTGGCTGAAGGCCTAACTGAGTCGTTGCCAGTACTAGGTAGTCATCTTGACGGGCCCGATTAGCCACAAATACCAAGCGAAGCTTGAATTTTTGGTTCCCGACGTGCGCTTCGACAAAGCAGCTGTATTGATAAGCTTGCTTGGGTTGATATTTTGAGGCCTGCAGTCGCTTGTATAATGCTTTAACTGAATATTGCCGTCCGCGATATTGATAGTAAATTTTGCTGGACCGTTTAAGCATGCCCACGCCGTTTAATCCCAACTTGGTTAATTCATAGAAAATTTTTGGTGAGCTATACCAGCTATCAAATAACACATAGTCAGCTAGAACGCCATTTGCGAGGGCTTGCTTGACAAGTTGCAATGAAACGAGGTTCATTTTTTGCTGTGCTTGGCGACGTCTCCGGCCAGCAATTGTTCGTTGATCGGTTGTTTTAGCTGATTTTCCAAGGACGTTTTGTGGCTTCTTGGAAGACATTAATGCAAAGTTGATCGGTAAGAATGTATTGGCGTCACTCCAACCCAAAGTTAAAGCCCGGTATCCCTTAATATATAACCGTTTGTCATGGTCAAAGACTCGCGCTAGTAATTCGGTTTGGGTGGCGTACTCACGGGAAAAGAGTGTATCGTCAATGATCAATGCTAACCGCCGCCGGCGGTCAATAAACGGTCGTAAATGCTTGATTAAATGACTCCCAACTTGACAAATCAAGCGTTGCCAATTGATCCGGCCATCGTTCAAATTATTTCTGACGGTGCGACTGGTAAAGTTAGGTGTTTCATGGGCTCGATAAAGCGAGCGTCCCAGGAACTTTGTCGTGAGCAGCCATTCAATGACCTTCATCAAGCTGATTTCTGAATTCCGGCGATAATTCACCAACTTGGTGAGTTTAGATAGACCAATGAGGGAAGTAAATTGATGAACAATATTGTGAAGCTCGTTTTCTGTATTTTTTTGTCTTATAATATTCATGACGTAAGTCTCCTTCGTATCTTGGTTTTGATCGACTAAAGTATACAACGCAGGAGAGCTTGCGTTTATTTTTTTGCCAAAAAAGCCAATAACCACACGCCTTTGGCGTGATTATTAGCTTTCAAGTTTCAG
>NZ_AZFZ01000161.1 GCF_001435895.1 Lentilactobacillus parafarraginis DSM 18390 = JCM 14109
TGAGGTGTACCCCCAAAGTTAAAGTAAATATTTGCTTGTCTTTCCTAGGCGGCCCGGAGTCGATATTTTATCGGCGATGTGCCGCCTAGTTTCATTTGAATTCGTTCAGTATTGTAGTAGATTATCCACTTTTTGACAGCCGTTATCAATTCCTCAGCGGAATTGTAATTGGATAAGTCGCCTAACTCAACTTTTAACTTGTTAAAGAAGCTTTCCATACAAGCGTTATCTAAGCAGGTTGCTCGTCGAGACATGCTTGGTGTGATGTGAGCGCTTCTGAGCTTCTTCTGCCATGTTCGATGTCGGTACTGCCAACCTTGGTCAGTGTGCAGGAACTGCTTGTATGGTTGGTTTGGTATTAACTCAATTAGGGAATTCAATGGTTTCATGGCAAATTCAAGATTGGGACTGCCGGCAGTAATGGCAAAGGTTAGGATCTCATTATTGTATAAATCCATTATTGGTTCGAAATACACCTTTTCCTGAGTTTTGGGGATCTTAAATTCAGTGACATCGGAAACCATCTTCTGATTTGGCCGGTCGGTTTGAAAACGGCGGCGTAACTTGTTTTTGACTCTAGTTCCTTCAGGACCTTTAGAGGAATCATATTTGCGGATCTTCTTACGATAACCTTCCCCTTGGATATCCAACTCCTTCATCAGCCGATAAACGCGCTTATGGTTGACCTTAAGGTCAAAATCATTCAGGAGGGCCTGGGTAATCCGCAGAACCCCCATGTGTTGGTCGTGATTCCAGATACGAGAAATAAAGTGTTTCAATTGGCAATCCTTGTCTGGTTTCTTAAATTGGCGTTTCCAGTAGAAAAAGGTATCTGGAGAGATTGGCAGGACCCGCAAAAGGTCAGCCAGATTGAATTTGGCCTCGAGTGTGCAGATTACTTGGGCGAGTTCTTTGTTCGTTGCTTCATCGAGGCCAATAATTTTAACGCTTCATTTTTGATGCGTAACCCTAGGTTCTCAGCTTCTAATTGTTTAAGCCGATTTTGTTCCGGAGTGAGTTTCTTCTTAGTTGACCGCTTCTTAGTCGGTTTCTTTCGTTTGTTTGTCATTTTGGGTTTCCGTCCTTTTGATATAGACAATAACCCATTTGGCCCTTCATTGCGATAAATCTTTTTCCATTGGTAAATCTGAGCAGTCCCGAGATAGCCGAACTTAGCAGCGATTTGCGTATAGGAAGCATTGTTAGTAATTGCCCATCGGGCAAGGGCAACTCTAAAATCAGGCGTTACTTGAGGCGGATCCAATATGATATTCGGGCCGTGAGTACGGTAAGCGGCAACAAGCATTTCAAACAATCTACGGGATATATGATATTTTCCCGCAATTGCTCTAAGACCTCCTCGACCATCGAAGTATTCTGTTAAAGCTCGTAATTTAAGTTGTTTTGAAATCTTAGTCATAAAAAATACCTCCAAAGCTAAAGTTTTTACTTTAACTTTGGGGGTATAGCTCA
>NZ_AZFZ01000162.1 GCF_001435895.1 Lentilactobacillus parafarraginis DSM 18390 = JCM 14109
TGAAGTGAACCCCCATAGTTGGATGAAAAATTCTAACTATGGGGGTTTTACTATGACTAAATTTAGTTTTGAAGTTAAACTTAAAGCTGTTCAAATGTATTTAGCTGGAATCGGTTCACCGACTATTGCCCGAAGATTAGGCATTAAAGGGAAAATATCTGTGCAGACATGGGTTGCTCGTTATCGAAAATATGGTATTCAAGGCCTAGAAATTCGTTCACCAAAATTTGATTATGATGGTGATTTTAAGCTAAAAGTCTTAAACTGGAAAAAACAACACAAAGCCTCGTATCCACAAACAGCACTCCAATTTGATATTAGTAATCCCGGGACCATCGCTAATTGGCAGAGGAAGCTTAAAGAACGTGGTATTGAGGCCTTGTTTACCAGAAGAGGACGGGCAAACCACATGATGACTAACCATAATCACCAAGCTAGGAAACAGTTATCAGAGTTAGAGCGCTTGAAGGCTGATAATCGGGCTTTGAAAGTGGAGAACGAATATCTAAAAAAACTCGAAGCCTTAGTTCAACGTCGCGGACAGTCAAAGAAGAATATCAAATCATCCAAGAACTAAGGCACGAATTCGGATTTAGCTTAACGGAGATTTTGCCATACGCCACCATTAAGCGGCGTACGTTCTATTACCAAGCACACCGTCATGAAGCTAAAGATAATCAAGAATTACTCCAAGTCATTAAAGACATCAAACAACAGAATCCCGGCTATGGATATCGACCAGTAACCGATGAACTACACCACCGTGGAATCAAGGCTAATCACAAACGAGTTAGCCGTCTGATGAGTGAAAATGGGCTATCGTCACTAATGTATAATCGTCAAACCCGTAAATATGATTCATCGATTGGCCCCCAAGGTAAGAAGGCTATGAATCGGTTAAACCGACGGTTTAACACTGATCGTCCTTATCAGAAAATGGTAACTGATGTGAGTGAGTATCGCTATGGTAATATGAGCCAGGACAAAAGGGTTTATCTTTCGCCAATTAAAGATCTGTGTTCTGGTGAGATCGTTAGTTATAATATTAGCGATCACCCGACTACTGATTTTGTGATGAAACCATTAATCGAGCTAATTAATAAGCGGCCCGTGCTTAGCTACCGCATGACCGTTCATAGTGACCAAGGCATCCAATATCAAACAAATACATGGCGCCAGACACTAAAGAAGCATCATATTTTCCAAAGCATGTCACGCCGGGCAACCTGCTTAGACAATGCATCAATGGAGAGCTTCTTTCATACCATGAAAGCTGAATTGTATTATGATCATCATTATCAAACCAAACAGGAATTGATTAAAGCCATGAAGGCGTGGATTGTATATTACAACCAATATCGAATAAGGCATAAATTAAAAGGCAAGACGCCGATTAAATATCGGAATCTTGCCTTAGGAAAAGTTGCCTAAATTAAAGTGTCCAACTTGCAGGGTTCACTTCA
>NZ_AZFZ01000163.1 GCF_001435895.1 Lentilactobacillus parafarraginis DSM 18390 = JCM 14109
GCAATGGCACTTACAGCAAGCACCATCATTAGTTGCCAGTTCTTTTTCATCACTGCCACCCCCTTTTTCTAAGCATTCCAATTCTAATTATTACAGACGAGATTACATATTTAAAGTTACCACCCTCAAGACAAAAAAGCCTGTCCTTTCTTGTTAAAAGGGACTTTGCATATCATACCATACTATCTAGAGGGAAGTCATCACTTTTTCGGACAGTTTGNGCTAAGCGACTTTTTGTGAAGCTTGGTCATACAAGGAAAGCCATGCTACTGGTGCAAGATAGTCTAAGCGTGCTTGTACCCTTACGCGGTTGTAAAAGGTCTCGATGTAAGCGAAGACTTGCGCTCTCAGATCATTGATATCTTTAAATTGTATCTGATAAATGAGCTCTTTCTTCATGATGGCAAAGAAGCTTTCGCTCCAAGCGTTATCACCCGGTATTCCCAATGCTGAGAAGCTACGTTGCCAATGATATTGGTTGACCAACTTTGTCACTGCTTTGGCCGTGTATTGGCTACCACGGTCACTATGAAAAATACACGTTTCTGGCAAAGCCCACCTTTGGTAGGCTTGTTTAAGTGTCGCTAAGACTAAATCCGTGTCCATATGATTGGATATTTGATGAGCTAACACTAGGTTGCTGGTCAAATCCCTTATTTGGCAAATGTAAGCTTTTCCTTCTGATGTTGTCGTCTGTGTAATGTCACTTGATAAGGCTTCAAACGGCTTAAAAGATTGGTGTTTCACTAGATTGGGATAATCACCTTGACGAGCAAGTCGGCTATCGGTCAAACTCTTCGGATGACGACAACGTAGCGTTGAATACAGACCGCCATCAGCCATCAGACGGGCAACTCGGTGATAGGAAGCTTTATTACCATTTTTACGCAATAAACCGCAGATGCGTTTGGGCCCGTAAGTGCCCTGTCCTTGATCAAAAAAGTGTTTGATTCGTTGACGATATTGCCTTTCTTTGGCGTTTCGCTTTGGCAAAGCTCTCCGCCAAGCATAATAACCACTCGTTGATACGTCTAACAAACGCGCCCACCTTACCACAGAAACAGAGGTTTCCCTCAACATAAAAGCATACTTATCGCTGGGGGTTACTTCTGGAGACTGGCAAAGTAGGCGGCGGCTTTTTTTAACATATCACGCTCCAATGCTAATTCGGCATTTTCACGTTTTAAGGAACGGTTCTCAGCTTCTAAAGAAGCAAACGGCGTTTGCTTTCCATCTTCGGTATATAGCTTCCGCCAACGATACAGGGCACTTTCAGGAACACCAAGTTCGGAGGCAATGATTTTAACTGGTTTGGAAGAGTTAAAACTCAAACGTACCGCATTTTTCTTAAAATCTTGGTCGTAGCGATTGCGTGAATAGGTCATTTTGAGGACTCCTTTCGGATAAATCAATTCTCTTATGTTTCTGTCCGAAATTCTAGTACAGACCCAGAG
>NZ_AZFZ01000164.1 GCF_001435895.1 Lentilactobacillus parafarraginis DSM 18390 = JCM 14109
AACCAATATTTCATAACTAGCACAACGCGTTTATTAATAATGATCACTGTCTATTTTCGATAACATCATCAAAAGTCGGGACACTCTCTCGACTTTTTGCGTTGCTAACTTGTGTTTGCTCCCCACTTTCTGTTTGGAATCACGGTGGGTGATATGTTACGCTTTAATTGGTAGACAAATATGATTGGAGATGTTTCATAATGGACGGATTGAAATCAACAATTACCCTGAACAATGGTGTTGAAATGCCACGATTGGGGCTCGGTGTTTGGAAGACGGATAATCACACATCTCGGGATTCAGTTGCTGCAGCCATTCGAAACGGTTATCGCTCAATTGATACAGCCAGACAATATGGTAATGAACAGGGAACCGGTGCCGGTATCAAGCTTGGATTGGAGCAGGCGGGCCTGAAGCGTTCCGATTTGTTTGTAACCACCAAGCTTTACAACGGTGAGCAGGGTGATTACGAACAGGTAGCTAAAGCATTTAATCATCAACTGCAGGATTTAGGATTGGATTATGTTGATTTATACTTAATGCATTGGCCGGTAGATGCAACCTACATTGAAAGCTATCACGCTATGGAACGCTTATATCATGAAGGCAAGATCCGAGCCATTGGGGTTTCCAATTTTGATAATGACCGGATGGAAAAGCTGCTTGAAGAAGCTGAAATTGTGCCGGCTGTTAACCAGATGGAGTTTAATCCAACCAATCAGGAAGCGGACATTCTGAAATTTGATCGTAGCCACAGCATTGAAATGACAGCCTGGTCACCATTGGGTGGCGGCGAAGCACTAAATAATCCAGTGATCGACGCGTTAGCCAAAAAGTATGATCGATCTGCAGCTCAAATTATTTTGCGCTGGGAGTGGCAGCGAGACATCATCACGGTCGTTAAATCAACTCATGAAAAGCGGATTATTCAAAACAGTCAAATTTTTGACTTCTCGCTCAGTGATGAAGACGTTAAAAAGATCAATGAGTTGGATCAGGGAAAACGCGGCCTTTGGTATGATGACTTTCAATGGCATAATCCAAACGGCTCGGTTGGTAACGGTATTGATCAGTGGCCGGACACCAAAAAGTAGTTAGTGGCGCTGATTGGTTTGCTTGGTTTATATAAAATATGAATATAAAAATATACCACCAACATGAACTCAATTTATTGTTGGTGGCTTTTTAATGTTTGGTAAAACCACTTTGAACCCCTGGACTTAAAAGAAGTGAAAAGGTGACCGCGGCTGGGACTGTCCAAGTCAGCGAATGAATGAAAAGAACCCACCAACTTTGAAAGGGGAGGTCAAACCAATGAAAAATAAGCTCAACAGCAAAACCAATACTGATGATAATAAACGAGTTCCAGCTGATAAAGGCTAAGGTGTTCTGATTAATAATCTTTTGAAATGGCCAAAGAAACTGATTTAAAAGATTTACTTG
>NZ_AZFZ01000165.1 GCF_001435895.1 Lentilactobacillus parafarraginis DSM 18390 = JCM 14109
TAATCGATCGAAAATCACGGTTCCTTTGGGCATACCGGTTAAAAGATCGGACGACAGCGACTGTTAATGAAGCACTAACTAAGTTCCTAACCACTTTTAATGGTCCGGTGCACAGCTTTACTGTGGACCGTGGCACTGAGTTTAGTGGGCTAGTATCACTTGAATCACAATATGGTATTAAGACCTATTACTGCCATGCTTATACNGGGTCTTCGGAATATATAGTGGAATTACTTTCTTAATAGTTTAAAAACAACTGGTGTTTAAATCGGATTTTCTGGTGGGATGTTAGGATAATCAATAGTATTATATAAAAGTATCAATCACATACGAGTGATACTTTGTGAAAAAAATATAATAGTCCAATTTACTTGAACGTGTACTATGGTACACGGTTCAGACTGAAGACAAACGCTATTTTGAAANACAATCTACCTTATGAATAAAATAAAAGGCTAGTCACTAACCAAAAATTGGTCAGTAACTAGCCTTTTATTAATTAGTATGTTTTAGAAATATAAGTTCAGTTTAATTGCGCAACGGGGGTTTAAAAACGTCTATATAAAAATCCCCCGTGTTACTAACACGAGGAATAAGTTACTTTAACGGTAACTGTTTAAAAATTTATTTTAAAAGAGGCAAACTCATCAAGCTATAGGTTTGAATGCTTATCAATATCAACATTATAAAGCTGATAGGAAGGCATCATTAAATGCTGGGATATCCTTTGGTTCGCGACTGGTAATTAGATTACCATCGATCACAACAGCTTTGTCTTCAATGCGTGCACCGGCATAATACAAATCAGGTTGTACAGTTAAATATGCTGTCATTGTACGACCTTGCACTAACCCGGTTTGAATCATTAATTGTGGACCGTGGCAAATGCTTGCTGTTAACTTATTAGTTGCCAAAAAGAACTTGGTAAATTCGACAAACCGTTGGTCTGCACGTAATTGATCTGGTGAAAATCCTCCTGGGATGAACAATGCATCAAAGTCTTGAGGACTCACTTCATCAATGGATTTATCAATGTTAATCTGAGTACCATGCTTACCTTCAACAGTACCTTTTTCAAAGCTGATCGTTGTCACTTTGTGTCCTGCAGACTTAAGAGCCTCTACAGGTTCAGTATATTCAACGTCTTCGACTAGATTAGTCACCAAAACTGCAACTGATTTTGCCATAATAAAATTCCTCCTTGATTTATAGTATATAATATATCCCGAATTATTCATAGCTTCAAAATAGCCAACCATTTTAACGATTTCGTTAAAATGGTTGGCTATTTTTGACCTTAAGGATCACTTGACTGACACTTCAGTCATTCTTGGGGACAACTTAACGAGACTTTTCTGAATTTTGGGTGCACTTATCCCTTGGTATTAAAGGAATCAAATTTTTTAGTTAACGCGTTGTGCTAGTTGTGTCACA
>NZ_AZFZ01000166.1 GCF_001435895.1 Lentilactobacillus parafarraginis DSM 18390 = JCM 14109
CTTCTTAAAAGATACTAAACAGCTTCTAAGAAATCGTCACAGGAAGCTGAGACAATCTTTTGAATACTCCTCAGGAAACAACAATTTTGAAACAGCTATTTCCATATATAATGACAGTTTAGGAACTGAAGCGTCTCAACTGCTAGGAATAATGGTTACAGACAAGAAATTCTATCTATATCGAAAGTTGTTGCCATACATCATTCGAGTAAAACTTAGATTGTGCAAAGACAGCAATAGTAAGACTACGCATACGACAAGGTCTTGGACATATCGCTTATTTTTATTGTTTATAGATAAGATAAAGTCTAAGAACTATAAAAAGCAATATGAAGATAAGGACTTATATCCTTACCTTCAAATGGTGAATATCCAAAATGGCGATGAAATTGCGGCGACTGGTTTTATTCCCATCAAAAGTCACGAAATGAGAACTATTGTTATTCCTAAAGGGCGCTTTTTAGACGCAGTTAAGAATCGTCTTACGTCTAATTATAAAGCATTAAAGCGCTTCGTTAATAAAAAGCCCGTTTATATTTATTTCATATATCAGACCATGAGTGGCACAGTGAAGGAATTTGTCGTTGAAACAGATTATCAAGACTCCTTGGGAAAAGATTTAGATATGGAATATTTAACAAAAATTCTTGCTGTTCAAGATAAATATAAAACAAAATAAGTTCATATCAAACGGCCATTAGGGTATACCCTAGTGGTCTTTTTTATTTCTGTGCTATACTAGGAATTATAAGTGTTCATTAGAACTGTCCAAAAGGAGAATTGGAAATGGCTAAAATCGGTTATGCGCGTGTGAGTTCCAAGGAGCAACATTTAGATCGACAGTTAGCGGCTTTAAAAGATGTTGATAAATTATTTACGGATAAATTAAGTGGGGCTAACACTAAGCGACCTGAACTGCAAAAAATGCTGGCCTATATCCGTGAAGGCGATATTGTCCTGGTTACTGAATTAGACCGCTTGGGCCGAAACAACCAGGACTTAACTAAGATTATGAACACCATTCAGAACAAAGGTGCCACCCTAGATGTGTTGAATTTGCCGTCCATGACGGGGATTACGGATCTTAACTTGCGTCAACTGATGACTAACTTAATCATTGAACTGTATAAGTATCAGGCCGAAAGTGAACGGAAGCGGATTATTGAGCGTCAACAACAGGGGATTTTCCTGGCCAAACAGCAGGGGAAATATCATGGGCGCAAACCCCAATATACCGAAGATGATCCCCGCTTACTACATGCTTTTAAGCTTTATCAGACGGGCATGAGTGATGTAGACGTCGCCCGTAATACCGGTATTAAGCGAACAACTTTTATCAGATATCGCAAGAAGTGCAATATAAAAAGATGAGATTTACATGCGATAATTACGTTAGAACCTGTTTAGAGTCTCTTGAGGAGTAAT
>NZ_AZFZ01000167.1 GCF_001435895.1 Lentilactobacillus parafarraginis DSM 18390 = JCM 14109
AAGTGTTGCACTTCAATTTTAAATCGGGGGAGGATTAATTTGAAAAACGAAGAAAAGAAGGTTATCTACTGGGCAATCATTTCAATGGGGATCTTCCTGCTGGTTAATTGGCTGCTGACGCTGCCGGTGATGCAGTTAAATCAGCGGGTCGTCCTTTCAGAGGCTTGGCAGGTCACGTTCATTGCCCTGGCCTTCTACGCTGCAACCATTTTATTGGCGGTGCTGAAGGTGCGGATTAGTTACTACCTAATGGCCGTGGTGGTTGCCATTTATACGGTCGGACTGGTGGGGATGCTCACCACGATGTTCACGGGAAGCAGTGCGAATATCCTGATTCGACTGGCCGTGGCCGCTCTCAGTGCATTTGGCATTATCGTCAATCTTTATTGGTATGGATTGGCGTTCAAATTGCGGTCGGTGCTGCAGACGGCAATGATCAAAAAACGGATGAAAAATAAACAACTTAAGAAATAGGTGGAAAATTTGAATAGAGACGTAACCAGTTTTATTGAAGATGTAACGAACGAAAAAGTTGAACATAAGATCACGACGGCAACGCTCAAAGACTTTATTGCCAATCCGGATGATATCATGAGGCCAATTTATGATTTTGTTGAGGAGCAATTGAACCTCGGCAAATTGGGATATGGTGAAGTTCGGGTCGATGACGCGGATTTGTCGGTGCGTTTGGAAACCAACCTGATTAATTTGCCGCTTTCGGAAATTAAGCGAATTGATAAAATGATTTCGGATGAGGATGAGCTGCCACTGAACGTTTACCTGGTGATGATCTCACCAAACGTGAACGTTTCCGGCCTCCGGATCGACGAGGTCGCATCGGCGGATGATTTTGTGGGGAACTTAGATACCTATCTCCCAATGATGAATGACTGGGTGGCTGACCATTTGGCGGCTGTTCAGGAAAATATGAAAACCAATGCCGAAAAGGAAGCTGAAGAAAGCGCCGCTGCCAAGAAAGCCCCAGCCAAAAAATCGACCGTTAAGAAGGCAGCGCCGAAGCGGACAACGGCCCGCAAGTCAGCTGCTAAGAAGACAACCGCCAAGAAGTCAACCCGCAAGTCAACGCCGCGTAAGGCAACCGGCAAAACAGCTGAAAAAAAGTAGGCAAAAGTGGATTGGGGGTGCCTTGATATTATCCCCATAATATGCAATAATGATTGTATGCGATGAGTCGAGAAAGGTCACGCAACTTTTAGTTGTCCGCGCAAGCGGCTCGGTGACATTTTTAGATAACGGGACACATTTTAAGCACGGATTTGTGGTGTCTGACTTCAGCGGATTGTGGAGTCCAAGGAGTCTATCTATAGCAATATAGGTACCGTAAAAAAGAACCAGCTGATTAATTTCAGTTGGTTCAGACTGAAGACAAACGCTATTTTGAA
>NZ_AZFZ01000168.1 GCF_001435895.1 Lentilactobacillus parafarraginis DSM 18390 = JCM 14109
CTCAATTTAGATCTCAAACAGTTTCTAAGGGTGGGCATAATAAGTCTCGGCAACACCCTCAAGCGCAGCCGTTAGCGTGGTGAACTCTGTTCCGTTATCCGCCGTAACTGTCCGCATAACGTCACCGAATTCAGCCGTAATATTTTGCATGGCATAAGCCACAGATTCAGCGTCTTTACCCTCGATCAAGCGGACAATCTCATAGCGCGTTTTACGTTCGGTAAACGTTAATAGGACACTCTCGCTACCAGCACGTTTGCCAATGACAGTATCAATCTCAAAATGACCAAACTCGTGGCGCGTTTCTACTCGCTTTGGCCGTTCTTCAATACTACGACCGAGTAGGCGCTGATGTTGGTGCGAGTGGTGCTGGGTCGTCCGGCGTTTTGTTTTTTCCAGCGGATCAAGGTTACGGATCTCCAATAGTTGCGCATCGATATAGTTGTACAAAGTCTTCGTACAGACCATTTTGGCCGGCTTAAATAACCGGTGCTTACGGGCATAACCAACAGCAGCGTCCGGAGACCAGCCCTCATGGCAGAACTTATCATCAAAGTAGGCTAAGAAGGCCGTCACTTGGCTAAATTTTAATGGACGTCCACAGTTTTGCCGCTTTATTTCATAGCGATTCTGAGCGGCTTCAGGGCTGTAAATTTCAAAGTAGTGTTTCTGATTATTAACGCGTTTAACTTGCGTGACTCGACCACGCTTGAGCTCATTATTGACGGTCTGGTGGCAGACGCCTAATCGAATCGCTATTTGCCGTGCTGAGCATCCTTCAATGTGCCAAGCGGCGATTTGACCGCGTTCGATTTCCGATAAATGGTGACCTTTTGGGCGTGGTGTGATAGACTGTTCTTGCATCAAGACGAAAACTTCTTTCATTGTTTGTTGTAGGAACTTCAATGATACCTGAATTTTTCGTCTTGGTGTTTTTTTTTTACCATTTTGGCTGCGTGGCTAACTTAATTATAAAACGCGCGACTTTTATAAAGCCAAAAGTAAACCTAAACAACGAGTGAGATTAGCAAAGCAAAGGAGATCATAAAATGGATAATAAATTAGAAGTCATTGGGAGTGAATTACCAGTTTTGCAGGCTAAAGGAACCTACAAGTATCTAAAAGAAATCACTGGTAACGGAGCCTATTATCAAGTGGCTTGGCAAAAATTGTCTGACGGTTACATTGCCCTTTATGGCACGACCTCAATTCAAACAAAAGTGGCTCCCATACTGAATGATATTTTTGAAGATGAGGAGGGGTAACTTATGCCAAATAAAGCAGATGTTAAGGCTTGGAAAGCACAATTAGTCGCCCAGGCTGAACAGCAAATCCTAAAATTAACTGATAGTGACCAATTTAAAAAGGTAGATTGTAAAATTAATCCGAACGC
>NZ_AZFZ01000169.1 GCF_001435895.1 Lentilactobacillus parafarraginis DSM 18390 = JCM 14109
TAAAGTGTCAACCCTAAGGGGTATTGTACGGGCGAAAAGTGCGGTACTATTTGGTAAACAATTAATTCTTGTGAGGAGTGGTTTTATGAGCAAACGACCGATAATTGGGATCCCAGCCGAAATCAGGCTGATTAAGGATGTGCAGCAAAATAGTATTAATCAACCCGAGATTGCCGGCGTTGTCGCCGCCGGTGGGGCGGTTATTTCCATTCCAACCCGGGAACCGGATTTAATGGCCACCTACATTGAGTTGTGTGATGGGTTGCTGCTGCCTGGGGGCCCTGACGTGGCACCGAAGTTTTACGGTGAGGAACCGATCCCCCAACAGGGAGATTCAGACGCGTTACTTGACGAAAGTGAAATCAAGTTGGTTCAGTTGGCCGTTGAGAAGCAGGTCCCGATCTTTGCGCTGTGCCGGGGGATGCAGATCATGAATGTCGCCCTTGGCGGGACAATGTATCAGGATATCGAATCCCAGCGCGATAAGAAGACCCTCCAGCACTATCAAAAAGCGCCGATGGATCAGGGAACCCACCGGATCGCGGTGACACCGGGGAGTCGGCTGGAGAAAATCATCGGTGGCGGCGACGATATTTACGTCAACAGTCACCATCACCAGGCAGTCAAGGCGATTGCGCCTCAGCTGCAACTGACCGCGATTGCTCGGGACGGTGTCATTGAAGGGGTGGAGACGAAGGACAGTGATTTGATTACCGCTGTTCAGTGGCACCCGGAATTCATGTGGCAGAATGATGAGCGGATGAGGGCGCTGTTTACCGATTTTATAGGGCGAGTTGAGAAGCATCAATGAAAGGAGAATTGTCATGGATATTGCCTATCCAGCTTTGTTCTACTACGATCCTAGTGAAGCAACTAAATACTTTGTCTACTTTCCCGATTTCAAGTCATCCGGCACTCAGGGAACGGATATTACCGATGCTATGAAAATGGCGGCGGACTGGTTAGGAATTGAGGCGGCCGATGATTTGGATAATGGCCGGCAATTGCCTGAACCTTCAAATTTAAACGATGTTTCTTTAGTTAATGATGATCCCTTTAAACAAGACTCGAATTTCACCCTTACCTATGATCCTCATCAGTCATTTAGGTCAATGGTTTCTGTTGACCTAACGAAATATTTGCATAATGATCAACCTGTTAAGAAGACTTTAACCATTCCCAAGTGGGCAGACGCTATGGGCAAAAAGAAAAAAGTTAATTTCTCTAAGTTACTGACGGAAGCAATTTCAAATACTAAATAAGTGACCCATTTTAACCACTCAAATTTTGAGTGGTCTTTTTTTCTACGTTTAGTCAAGTAAAACAG
>NZ_AZFZ01000017.1 GCF_001435895.1 Lentilactobacillus parafarraginis DSM 18390 = JCM 14109
CTGAAATAAAGTTTTCAGACGGACCCTAGTGTTATTAAAAATTTTTATTTCGTATTTGAGTGTCTATTAAAAGCGTTCGTAATTGTCTGAGTTTATTTGAAGCGTAAAAGACACTAACATGTCTCAATTGAACTGAACCCCTTGAATTAGACTTCTCCAATTCAAGGGGTTCAGTTCAAGCTTTCGTTGCATTTTCAACACTACTTAGGCGGTAGTAACAAGATAAACGCACCACCGCTGGTACCAACATTAATTCCGATTCGATAGCCAGTAATGGTCGAAAGAGATAAGTTTTCTTCTTGTAGCTGGTTAGTAATATTTGTCTTTAAGTATTCATTGTAGGTCATCTTCCCAGTCAGCAACGCCTTATCATATTGCCCCCCATTTGTTGATCCCAGAAGAATGAATTGAGATTGTTCGTCCTTTGGCAATTGGCCTTTAAAGTATTCATAGCTATCAGACGTAATTAACCGATCGCCGGTGTCGGCCACTGCTTGAAGGGCTTTATCTGGAACGGTGCCTTTCATGACGGTTAGAATTGCCTGTCTCACAGCCGTCTTAGTTTTGACACCGCCGTTTGCCGCAGGGTCTTTGATGCGATTATTAGGCCCCTTTGCCAAGTATCCCCGCCATACGTAACCGTTTGCTCCGCCACGATAGTTAACCACCTTATAATAGACGGCCGCCTTTTTGCCGTTAACCATCTTGACACTTTGGGATAGGTGCCAAGTAGCGTAGGGATAATTCCTTAAATTATGCAGTTTCTTTGTGTGATATTTGTTCCATATATATGCGGATTTCGTAGATTTGGCGTGATAAGCAATGTCATTATATGATTTTGTTTTTACCCACTTGTAAGCCGCTTGCGTCGTTGGCTGGGTTGTTGCAAAACCAATCCCAGCCCCCAGCAGTGTCAGTAAAAAAAGGCTTGTAACTTTTTTATTCATAATGGAATACCCCTTTCAGAATATCTTAATTATCATTTATTATAAGGCCCTTTATGCCGAATTCATGTGATCAAAAGGTTATTTGATTCTAATTTGACCTTCTATATCTTTGAATGACACTTTATAAGGTTTCAAAAACGATTGCTTTATGAGTAACACCTCAAAATCAAGGTATCATGATATTTATGAGACGTCAATTTCTACTAATCCTTTCGGGGGTTATCCTTGGAAGAAACGTGAATTTGTTTTCTAAATCCTTCTAATGGGTAACTAATAACATTCTTAACGGAGTTTCTTAAGGTTTAAGCCCCTTCAACAAGAATTCCGCCGCCTCATCCGTTGCCTTTTGGGTGTTAATCGATGACCCCGCCAGCGCAACGGGAATCGCGTAACTCATGATGGTTGCCGCAATGTAGTGGAAAACCCGAAGGACCGGCCACTGAACGATTAGACCGGCTTGCTGATAGTGAGTAATTGCTTGGCCAAGTGGGCCGCTAACCAGCTCCTGAATGAGTTTGGTAAATGTCTGACGCATATTATTATCGGTGATAATCTCTTGAAGCACAATTCGTAACTGGCGTTGATTATCAATTACGAAGATGATTCGGTTCTTAATGACCGTTCTTAAAAATTCTTCGAAGGACGGATAAGTGGTTGCCGTTATGGTTTCGGAAAATTCCGAAGCAGCCCTTGGGATGACTTGCTGAACAAATGGCCCCAAGATTGCGGCCAAGATGCCGTCCTTTGTTTTAAATTGTTTATAGACGGTGCCCTCGGAAACTCCAGCGAGTTGGGCGATATCACTAGTACTGGTGCGATCAAAGCCCTTATCCGAAAACAGCTTGAGGCTGGCTCTTAAAACCGCTTTTTGTTTTGCAGTTAACTGGGTTTCGTCCAGACTTTCAGAAAATAAGTCCTGAAGATTTTTAATTGCCATTGGTGACTGGCCTCCTATACTTGGCGGTAACGCCGCATCGATACTAAGTTTAACACTAAGAATAACGCGAAGAAGATCAATAAAGCAATCACATCACCAAAAATATCAGTAAAGTTTGATCCCTTCTCAATCACGTTACTCATGGCCGTTGCGCCGTAATAAAGTGGCATAATCTTAGCGACCGGCTGCAGCCAACCCGCCATTTGACTGATGGGAATGATCCCAGAGAAGAAAATCTGGGGGATGACAACCACGGGAATGAATTGGACCATCTGAAATTCAGATGAGGCAAACGTTGAGATGAATAACCCCATGGTTAATGCGACAATCGCCAGAAGAATGTTAATGAGAAACATGTTCCACACGCTGCCAAGAATTTGAATCTTGAAAGCGTAAATACTGAACACCACGATCAGCAGCGTCTGAATTAGGGCAAAGATACCGTAACCTGCCAGATAGCCGGAAATAATTTCGCCACGTTTCACGGGAGTCGCTAACAGACGATTCAAAGTGCCGGTGGTTCGTTCGCGCAACAGGGCGATGCCTGAAATTAAGAACACGAAGAAGAACACCACGAAGCCAATCATGATGGGGAGCAGGGTATCAAAGAAGGTTGAATCACTGCTGCCATAAAGGTAGTGAGTGGTTGCCGAGTAGTTGACGGGCTTTACCGACTGCTTGGCTAGGGTTGCTCTTGACTTATTTGGCAATGCAGTTGACTTTGGCGCAGCTTGCGATCGTGACGAACGTGCACCACGACTTGCCATCGCTAATGAGGTTTGCAGTTTCTGAATGATTTGTTGTTGAGCTTTCAGGGCGCGTTGCTGCGATTTGATAGCAGTCGCGGCCGCCTGAGTGCGCAACTTGATTTGGGCTGCTTGGAGGCTCTGCTTTAGGATGGCGCTCTTGCTTTGATCCGCGTTTTGCAGGGTTAAAGTGAGCTTGTCACCGCTCTGAGAAATGAACCCAGCATAGTTATGGTTCCGGATGTTGGTTTCGGCGCTGGCTTGATTAGAAATATGGTGAATCTTGATATGCTTGTTTTTAACGGCGTTTACCAGCGTCGTATCAACACCTCGCACACCAAGCGATGCGGTTTGCGTTGTGTTGGATTGAAATAGAAAGTACATCAACGTTAAGATAAATAACGGTGCCAAAAACATCAGGGCAAGCGTTCGCTTATCCCGCACCATTTCTCGTAACACCCGTTTAATCATTGCGATTATTCTCATCTTGCATCCTCCCTGCCTTTAAAAAGACTTCTTCGACGGTTTTCACTTGGTAATCCTTCACTAATTGATCGGGGGTTCCCTGCGCAATTGCCGCGCCGTTGCGAATCATCATCAGCTGGTCAGACTGTTCGGCGTCTTCCATCACGTGGGTTGTGAGCAGGATTGTTTTGCCCTCGTCGGCAATATTATGAAGCTCGGTCCAGATTTGCTGGCGCAGTTCAGGGTCAATCCCCACGGTTGGTTCGTCCAGAATTAATAGTTCCGGATCGGAAACCAAAGCAATTGCTAACGATAACCTGCGTTTCATGCCCCCGGAATAATCTTTGACGTACTTGTCTAGATCGGGCACCAGATTGACAATGTTGGCCGCATATGGGATCTGCGTTTTTAATTTATCGCTGGCAATTCCCTGCATTGAACCGAAAAAGTTAAGATTTTCTCTTGCGGTTAACGTACTGTAAAGGGCATCGGTTTGGGCCATATAACCGATTTTGGCTAAGAGTTTCCGGTTGGGCATCCGTTGGCCCAGCACCGTTACCGTTCCCTTCTGGGGCGTTAGCATCCCCATAATTGTGCTGACCAGCGTCGTTTTGCCAGCCCCACTTGGACCAATGAGACCTAGTATTTCGCCGTTATGAACCGTTAGATTGATATTTTTTAGGACAATGGTTTTGCCGTATCCCTGTTGAAGATTGGATACTTGGATTGTAATTGCCATTTTCAACACCTCCATTTTTTATAATGAGTAAGTCCTCACTCACTAGTATAAAATAAAATGATGAGGATGCAAGGATAATTTCAATTTTTTTGGTATCGGTTTCTTTGGCAGTTATTCGCACTTGGCGTTTTGCCAAACTGCCCCTTGCTTTCACAAAATAAAACGGTTATGATAAAAACGTAAGATATTCTAAGGAGTCTTTAATTATGCCAAACACTAGTAAAACTCAACTGAATACTTGTCGTTATTACTTTTGGTTTTTTCAGATGTGATCTGTAAAAGCCAAGAGATTTTCGTGATGAAAATTAAAAGGCCGCGCAGATCAAGCAATTGACTGTGCGGGATTAAACCATTTTTGGGAAGTCCTTTCAGTCAATGATGACTGAGAGGACTTATTTTTTTAGGAGGAGATCCATATTATGAGTAAATTAGTTGATCGAATGAATAAACGGGTAGCCGCGTTATCACCATCTTCAATTTTAACTTTTAATCAGAAGATTTCGACGATTCCTGACATTGTGAAACTGACGTTGGGGGAACCAGACTTTAACACTCCCGACCACATTAAGCAGGCTGCCATCAACGCAATTAACAATAACGACAGCCACTACACAAATTCCCGGGGGACGCTGGGGCTTCGCAAGGCCGCAACAAGTTACCTCAGTAAGAAGTACGGTGTGAACTACGATCCTGAAACCCAGATCTTAATGACTGCCGGCGCAACTGGGGCCATCTATTCCGCTCTGACGGCGATGCTGAACCCTGGGGATACCGTGATTATTCCAACCCCAATCTTTCCGTTGTACATTCCCATTGCCACGCTTGGCGGTGCCAAACCCATCTTTATTGACACCTCTGATAACGGTTTTATCCTGTCACCAGAAAAATTGGCGAAGGTGATTGAAGACAATAAAGAGACGGTTAAGGCGGTCGTTTTAAACTACCCGACTAATCCAACCGGGGTTACTTATCATCGTGAGGATCTCCAAAAAATTGCCGACGTCATTTCCAAGTACGACATTTTTGTCCTCAGTGATGAAATCTATAGTGAGTTAACCTACGATGGCACCCACGTTTCAATGGGTTCAATTCTCCCTGACCAAGCCTTAGTGATGAATGGGGTTTCTAAGTCTCACGCTATGACCGGTTGGCGGATTGGGATGATCTGCGGCCCTGCGGATGTTATTAGTGAAATTGGCAAGGTCAGCGAGTTTACGATCACTTCGGCAACGACCAACGCTCAGGCGGCGGCCGAAGAGGCGTTTAAGAATGGCCTTGACGATAGTTCAGCGATGAAGGCGGAATATATTAAACGGCGAGATTTACTCATTAAAGGATTATCGAAGGCCGGATTCTCGTGTCCGAACCCGAATGGGGCGTTCTACATTTTCGCTAAGATTCCCGCTGGTCTCAACCAAAACAGCGTTGAGTTCTGTTATGAATTAGCTGAGCAGGCGAAGGTTGCCGTTATTCCGGGTGCCTCATTTGGCCCTGGTGGTGAAGGGTACGTTCGAATTAGTTACGCTGCCAGCGAAGCTGATTTGAATAAAGCCGTTGACCGGATCCAAAAATTCGTTGCTGATAAAGCTAAGGCCGTTGATTAAGTCGACCACTAACTAAGTATTAATCTATAAAAAGAGGAGAAAATAATAATGAAAATTTTGATGTACACCGTTCGCCCAGATGAAAAAGGCCCCATTAACCAGTGGGTGAAGGATCACCCTGGTTATCAAATTGATACCAATAATCAACCCCTAAACAGCAGTACCGTTGATCTTGCAAAGGGATATGATGGGATCGCGATTCTTCAACACGCGTCAATTACCGAACCGGTTGTGTATCAAAAGCTCAAGGAATTTGGCATCAAACAAATTTCACTTCGGAGTACCGGATTTGAAATCATTGATTTAAAAGAAGCCACTAAGAACGGCTTAGTCGTCACAAATGTGCCCGGTTATTCACCACGATCCGTAAGTGAACTGGTGCTTGCTGACGTGATGTATCTTTTGCGCCATCTCGGTGAAGTTCGTGCTCGCGAAGAACACGGCGATTTCACCTGGGTTAATACGGAAGCCAAAGAAATTCACACGTTAACTGTTGGCATTATTGGGGCTGGTAAAATCGGGAGCGCCGTGGCGCGGATCTTTAGAGCCCTTGGTGCAAACGTGATTGCCGCTGATCCCATTCACCGCCCGGATTTAAACGATACCGTTACCTATGTCGATCACGAAACGGTTTATAAAACGGCCGATATTATCACCATGCACACGCCGCTAACCGATGAAACGCACCATATGATCGATGCCGCTGTTTTCAAGAAAATGAAACCAAGCGCCATCTTCATTAATGCATCACGGGGTCCGGTTGTTAAAACGGGTGATTTAGTTGCCGCTTTGGAGAATAAAGAGATTGCCGCCGCCGCGATTGATACATTTGAAGGGGAAACGCCAATTGTCAATCATGATCTAACGGGCAAACCATTGAACAATGACAATTTGGAAAAGCTGTTGGCTATGCCAAACGTGAATGTCAGTCCCCACATTGGGTTCTATACGGAAGTGGCTGTTCAAAACATGGTTGAGATTACTTTGAACGATGTCGATGCCATTCTTCAAGGGAAACAGTCACTGCATCAAGTCAATTAAATTTAGTTAAACCAGAAGTTGTTTAGAATAGTTAAACGGGCCACCGACGTTCCTGAATTGGGAACATTGGTGGCCCGGCTTAGATATTATTCAAAGTAACAGATTAAAGCTGGCCATTTTGAATAAGTGAGCTGATAGGAGTGAATTGAAATGCGAAGAACTGATCGTGAAGTAACGGATATTACCCAAATTAAATCAATTTTAACGGCTGGGCAGGTCATTCACCTAGGCCTTTCAACTGGTGAGTACCCCTACGTTGTGCCGACAAATTACGGGTTTGAATTTAATGATCAAAATCATTTAACCCTGTATATTCATGGCGCGCCGGTTGGCCACAAACGAGAACTAATCGCAAACAATGGCAAGGTTGGGTTTTCGATTGACGTGGATGGCCGGGTTCTGGTGCCAAAGGACCCGCAACATCACACCCCGAGCTTTCAGTACCGAAGTGTGATGGGTTATGGGAATGCTGAATTAGTAGATGATTTAAAAATTAAGCGCCACGCCCTGCAACAGATTACCAAGCATGAGGTTGGGCATCCATGGGCTGATTTGCCGGATGCGGCCGTTGCCCATGTCGGGATCATCAAAATCGAAGTCCTTCATTACACGGCTAAGGCAAATCCTGGGGATCCAGAAAAGTACTTATAGGAATGGCTTCTACGACTTAACCCCCAGAAGGGATGCGAGAATGTACAGGAACCAAATGTGTAACGGGTAGAAGGCGTAAAAGAATCCCTTCATTGACTTGCCAAGTTCTCCGTTATAGAAGTAAATTGGGATGATGGCGAAAACGCGCATCCATTCCGTGTTTGTAGTGAGCAGGTTGTTCGCCGAAAACCCGGTTGCCAGTAATGCAAATACAGCAATCGCGATCAATTGCCAATTTCGATGTTTTCTAAGGAGATACATGAGGGGACCAATATAGAGGAACACGTTATTTTCAGCTGTCAGAACGGTTGGAAATAGCACATAAATTCCCATTGATAGCCAGTGAGCGGAGGAGAATGCGATCATCAAACCGCTCAGGATAATTGGTGTGAGAATCATCAAGATGCCAATCATTATTTGCCGAGGGTGGTGGGTCGTCCGCCCGGTCCCAATTAATTGGAAACCATACATGGTTAAAACGCCAATGAATATGTCGGAAAAAATATTATTCATCAAGCCAAGATCACCGACGCTGAAGAAGTGCTGAACAATCTGACTTCCAATCTGCATTGTCCAAAAACCGATCAGCAGACGGAACAGGTAGCGCTTTTGGTTATGGGTATGAGTGAATCCTTCAACACTCAAAAAGAAGAAGATTGTGGCCACGGGCCGACCAAACCAGTCCATCCAGTCAGGAGCTCCGGCGCCAGCAAACATTTCGTGGATGTGGTCAACCACCATTAGCGTGATTCCGATAAGCTTCAGATCGAAGTTCGTTAGACCACGTTTTGCAGCTAATTCGATAATGATCACCTCAAATTAATTTTGTGGGCAAAGTGTAACATAACTGATTTGCATGATAAACCTTCTGTTAGCCTTTTTACGGTTTTTTTAGGAGTAACTGCCCAGCGTTAGTTTAATGAATGATAACTACCATTTTCAATAAATCCTCATGCATCACTTTGAGCTCCCATCACACTGGGAGCCTTTTTGTTGACTTAAAAACGGATTCGGTCGATAATTGATTAGCTTTAATTGTGTGCAATTAAAATGATTAAACAGAAATGAGGGGGCAATCACATGCAAAAAGCTTCCAATCAGTCGGTACAGAGCGATTCCGAAAGCCAATCTAAAGTCACAATGATGGGGATGTTTAAGTTCGTTTTTGGGACGGTTCTCAAGCGCCCCTGGGTGTTGATCCTCAACGTAGTGGTATTAACGATTCTATCCTTAATGGATTTCTTGCTGCCACAATTCAACCAATATATTATTGATCACGTGATTCCAAATAAGAGCGTTGCCGAGCTAGTGGTTGTCGTGGGGCTCCTGCTTCTAACGGTGACGATTTCAGGCATCTTTACCTATCTTTCAACCTACTGGATGGGCGTTATGAGCCAGGGGGCAATCACAAACCTAAGAAACCAGTTGTATCGTTACCTCATCCGTTTGGATACCCACTTCTTCGAGTCCAGTAAAACTGGTGATTTGATGGTTCGACTGACGTCAGACATTAATAACCTCCAAAACCTGATTTCACCCAATATGTTGTCATTAGTCGGCAGTTTGTTTACGTTTGTTGGCGTGCTGTTTTTTATCTACTTCGTTAACTGGGAAATGGCGTTGGCAGTGAGTTTGACGTTTCCGTTTATTTTCCTGGTGGTGCGCGTTTTTCGAACCCGAATTCGTGAATCATACCGGAAGGCCCGGCAATCCCAAGCCTTGATGACGAATCAGCTGCAGAATACTTTAACCGAGATTCAGTTGATTAAGAGTTACACCACTGAGGATTTGGAAACCAACCGGTTCAGCAAACTCGCAAATATGAATAAGGATAACATCATTGAAGCAACGCGGAACCAAGCGATTTTTTCACCGCTCATCAACTTTATTGAGTATTTGGGAACGGCAACCGTGTTACTGTTAGGAACAATTTTTATATTTAAGAAACAGCTAACCCTTGGGGAATTAGTCGCCTACCTGAGCTATGTGGGAATCCTCCAAAGCCCGATTAGTTCATTTTCAAGATTGCTGAATCAGTTTCAACAGTCATTGGTTTCTTACGGCCGGATTATGGACATTATGGCGCTCAAACCGCAAATTATGGATGCGCCAAACGCGGTTGATTTTCCAGAAATTAAGCGAGGGGTTGAATTTGACCACGTGACGTTCACCTATGACGTTGATGATCCAAAGGCCGCCCATGAGCCGGCGATTCGGGACGTGAGTTTTCAGATTCCGTTTGGTAAACAAACCGCGTTGGTTGGCCATTCGGGTGCCGGGAAATCGACGTTGACCGAATTGCTGGATCGCCTTTACGATATTGATAGTGGTCAAATTACCTTTGATGGCGTTTCGATCCAGGACATTAAGTTACGGTCGTTACGGCAAAACATTGCGATTGTGTCGCAGGATATTTTCATTATTGACGGGACGATTGCTGATAATATTAAGTACGGAACGCCGGGGGCAACCGAAGATCAACTTTGGGAAGTCGCAAAGTTAGCCGATATTGACGCGTTCATTCAGGGATTACCCGAAAAGATGAAAACCCAAGTTGGCGAGCGGGGGATCAAACTATCCGGTGGCCAAAAGCAACGGATTGCGATTGCTCGGGCGCTTCTCAAAAATGCCCAGATTGTCGTGTTGGATGAGGCCACCGCTTCTCTGGACAATGAATCAGAAAAGACGATCCAACATGCATTGGAAAATTTGATGGAGCAGCGAACGTCGTTAGTGATTGCTCACCGACTTTCGACGATTCATAATGCCGACCAGATTTTGGTTGTTGACGATGGAAAAATCGTTGAACGCGGTAACCATGAATCGTTGATGGCTCAGGATGGTTACTATAAGAAACTTTATGAAGCGCAATTTGAATAACCAGAAAACGCCCCTTAGATCAGCGCGAGCAAGCGTTGAATCTAAGGGGCGTTATTGTTCTTCTGCTTAAAAATGAAGCGGATTTGTTAACTGTCAGCCTCCATCTCGATTAAGTCATAAAAGGCGTGGCCGCCAACATTGTATTGGGTCCACCAGGCAGTGAGTGCCGAGTCGCCATTTCGCCAAGTACGTTGTTGATTTTTAATTTTTTGAATTGACAGGCGGTAATATCTCGAAGAGACTTTCCTGTCAGGCAGTCCCTTGATCGGCTTTTTGTAGTAGACATAGGATGTGTTGCCCGTTGTCTTGAAATGATTAATTTTCACCATGGTGGTTGGTTTGATTCGCCACAGCGGATTTTCATCTTGTGAACCTGACTTGGATTCGAAGCTGTTTTTAATATCGTAATGTTTGAGGCGGGCGCCACTATAATATTGCAAGTAGCCGTCCATTGTGATGTAGAAAATCGGCTTGTAATTCGAAGCTGCTTGATTTGTATATCCAGAACCAACTTGCATTACTCGAGCGCGAACCGGCAATTTAAACCGGTAAGGGGCAAAGTATTTGGTGTTGTAATGCTTCGTGTGGTAGGAGGCCATTTTGTTTTCATACAGATGCTGTTGGGCTTTGTAACTCATTAAGCCGCGAGATAGAACGGCCGTATTGCCCGATGTGAGAAGCACTTTAAGAATGGTTCCTTTTGGTGTCAAGATTCGCTTACCACGGTGACCATCTACCTTGGTATACTGGCCAGTAAAGATTGGCCGCTTCACCTTAACATACGTGATTGAAATATTATCTCCCAAGTTAGAGGATGCTTGAGTCGGTCTTGTGACTGTAAGAAAACTGAGCGCCGAAATTACCGTTAACAGTAGGGTTAGTGGGGACTTCATTGATTGACGATTCAAGATGGGTCACTCCTTTACAGTTGCCATTATAGCATGGCGAAGTACGACTAAAAAATCGCAAAACCGGATACTAGGTTTGCGATTTTAAAACACATTAAAATGAACGGTTTGAAATTAATACTTCGGGGACGTGGTTAACCAATAAGTTGGCCAAACCACTATGGCCGTCGTAGGCAATTCCTTCAAATTCCCGTTTTGGCCCAAATTCGTTCCATTCAAAGCAACTATTGGTCAGATGCCCCTGGCCGTCCAACCGATCCTTGGGGAAACTGGCAACTGAGGCGTCCGATATCAGAAGGAGCCGTTTACGAGCCGGGTTGTAAGCCATGCTTTGAATTCTGGTTCCCGGTTGGTGACGAAGTTTCTGTTTGGTTAGCCGAAATTTGACGGATCGGTGGTGGATTTTACCCTTGAATAAATAGGCACACCAGCCGGGATTCGTCCAGAAATAGGCGTTCCCAGCCCGATCAAATGTTAAGTTATGGCCGCCGGGGACGCTGAGCCCGTGACTTGATAAGCGAAAACGAATCGCATGGTCTGGCCGCAGCTTTTTGAGATTGATGTGTTGAATGTATCCCCAATAGTTGATTGGAACACGGGGTGCGCGTTCTTTATCACGCCACATATACATTCCATGATTCTTCCAGTTATAGGCCAGTGATTGCCCGTGACCGGTGACAAACAAGGGGCCCACTTTGATGGCCGCTTGGATTTCCTTTTGCATCGGATTGTACTTACCGTGGTGTTTAACGTACGCATCCCGGACTTCCTTTGGAAATAACCGGGCTCCCAATTGATCCAGTCGCTGAGTGTTGAATCGAACAATGCGGCCCTTATTGTGAAGATTTGTCGGACAGTAAACGATGTACATGTACTTTTTACCTGTCATCGCAATTGATTGAGGGTTTCCCCAGTGCTGCCCATTCTTTCCCGGAGACGGTAATATGTAACGGGTTGCAAAGGAAACGTTTCTCCCCGTAGTTGCTTTAATTGAATGTGGATTGGAAGCCTGCTTCACGTGATGATAGTGTTTTGGAACGTGGATGTAGTGAACTTTGCGGTTATTAAGAAAGCGCATGTTATGACGATGATAAATTAATCCAGATGACCGCTGATGATAAATAATAAACTTAGCGTTTGCGGTTGGTTCGCTAACCGCAAACGTGATGCATATTCCCAACAGACAAAAAAGCCCCTTTAGTAGTTTCACGCAAACTCCCCCCCGAATTGCAAAATGCCGTGAACTATAAGATAAAAGTAAAAATATATTAACTTCTAAATTTTAAGTCACAATTCGAGAAATGTAAATATTTAATAAAGTAAATTCAGAGCTTATGAGTGATCCCGAAGCCCTTAACCGCAATGACGCGACGAAAAGCGTGCGCCCAATGCGGTCAGCTTCCGAATTATAGGTAGAAAGCTGTCTTGGGGCGCACGTTTTGTAAGGAAGTCTTGTTCAGATAAACATGAAGTCGTTGAGACAAGCCGAATTTTTATGCCAACTGTCTCATTGGTTGAATTTGTTAAATTAAGAGGCAGCGATGGCCTGTTTAACAGTATCTTCCATTGCTTCCGGCCTTGTGATTGGGGCGTAACGGTGGATCAATTTGCCGTCTCGACCAACCAAAAACTTTGTGTAGTTCCACTTAATGTTTCCGTGACCTGATTGGGCTTTGAGGAAGGTAAAAAGTGGATCTTCATTCTCACCATTAACAGTGACGCGGCGGGTCATTGGAAATGTGACGCCGTAATGAAGTTGACAATACTCTTCGGCTTGTTGATCAGTTTCTAATTCCTGGTGAAATTGGTTTGATGGCAGACCGATTACCACCAGTCCATCATTGTGATACTGCTTATAGAGGGATTCGAGCCCCTCTAATTGGGGTGCTAAGCCACATTTACTAGCGGTGTTGACAATTAACAAAACTTTTCCCTGATAATCTTTTAAGTTGATAGGATTACCATTCATTTCAGTTTCGGTAAAGTCATAAATGGATGTCATTATAATCACTCCTCACTTAATTGAATTGTACCCTATTAATTGGTACCAAACAATAGAAAATGCTATTCGTTGGATTTGAGGGCTTCGATCATATCGACCCGCTTTAAATGGCGATGGGCAACCAAAATGACGATCACGTTAAACAGGATCATGAGCAACGTTGCAACGATATACCACTGAAAATGAATAGTCAGAGGAAAGACAACCGTCGCGGTTTCCGCCTGATGAAGGACATAGAGCGTCAACAGGTTACCAAATCCGAACCCAACAATAATGCCGACAATTGCCAGCACGATGTTTTCCCGGGCAATATACATCGTAACTTCGCGATCGAAGAAACCGAGCACTTTAATGGTTGACAGTTCGCGAATTCGTTCCGAAATGTTGATGTTGGTCAAGTTGTACAGGACGACGAAGGAAAGAACCCCTGATAACAGAATAAAAATCAGGACAACCGGTGTCATCTGATTGGACATGTTGTTGACGGTCTTTCTTTGGTCATTTGTGAAGCTGACACCGAGAACGTGGGAATTATCGGTTAACCACTTTTGGCTCAAATTTGTTTGGGATTTTCCAGTCATTTTTTTAAGCTGAACCATCAGCGTTTCAATGGGAATTGACCGCTTAAAGGCCCTTTCGTAAGCGGTGGGTGAGAGATACATGAAGTGGCCGATATAGTTCTTAACGACTTTTGCGACGGGAATGATCGCCTCATGCCCATTTGCGGTTGTCACGTGCAGATCACTACCGGTTTTTAACCCAAGTGTGTTAGCAATTTTTTCAGAGATGACAATGCCACTTTTAGGAAGGGTCACCTTTGTGTTTGTCTGAACGCTGCGGAGGTGAACGTAATTGGTAAATTGGTGAGGGTTCTTGGCCACGTACAGGGTAACGTCATTGAGCTGATCACCGTGGGATTTAACTTTGACCACGTCAGTGCCGACTGGTGTGCTTGACTTGTACTGGGGGCTTTGGCTAACGGTCTTTTCGACGGTATTCAAGTGGTGGGGATCGTTGGCCTGAACAACCGCCTGATAATTGATCACTTGGCTGAACTGACGATGGCCAGAAGCGCCGATTGAATCAGAGATGCCAAAGCCGGTTAAAATGAGTGCCGTTCCACCAGCAATGCCGAGAATAGTCATGAATGCCCGGGACTTAAAGCGGAACAGGTTTCGATAACTGACTTTTTGATAAAAATGAAGTTTGGACCACAGCCAGGTGAAATGTTCCAGCCATATTTTTTTCGCTGATTTGGGTGTTTTGGGCCGCATCAGCGATGACGGGACTTCTTTAACTTGGCGGAGGATCACGTACAATGCCGCTCCAACCGTTGCAATCAGCGATAGAATGGCGGCGATGAGAATTTGGGCCCACTGGTAATAAATAATCGGAACGGTGAAGATATATCCCTTATAAAGTGAAATCACAAACCTGGGTAGATATTGGTTTCCGACAAATGAGCCTAAGGCAATTCCGAGGATGCCAGCCAAAAATGCGTACGAAACATAGTTCTTGGCAATGGCTAAATTTGAGAATCCCAACGCCTTAAAGGTGCCAATTTGCATTCGGGCTTCTTCTACCATTCGGGTGACGGTTGTGAAGGTGATAAGGGCTGCTAACAGAAAGAAGAAAACCGGAAAGACGTTTGCGATGGCCGCAATTCGGTCTGCGCTGTCTCCGTAAGCGGAAAATCCAGCGAGATCCTCACGGGTTGACCAGGTATAGGTTGGGGTTGCGGATTTGGCCAATTGCGTTTTCGCCGCGGTTAGCTTTGCCCGCTGCTGATTGATTTTCGATTGAGCAGCTGTCAACTTAGCGGTTGTTTTGAGGCGCCAATTTGATTGCTTATTGAGTTGCTGTTTGGCTTGAGTAATCTTTGCTTGGGCGGCCGTTAATCTTTTGGTTGCCGGTGAGAGTTTGCGATTACCTTCCGCGAGAATTTCTGCTTGACGCTGTTGTTTGCGCTCTTTAAAAATGGGCTTCAGTTGGTTAACTTTTTGATTGACCGCGTGACGATGAGCTTTAGAAAAGGGATCTTTCGTTGCTAAGGAATCAAACCGAACGTTGAGTAGGGTGGCAGTTGGCAGGTTCATCTGAGAAGATCTGATATAGGCAAAGTAAGCCACCTGACCAGTGCCAATATTCGTTGATCCCCGGGTTGTATTGTCGATATAGAGGGGTGAGTTCGCAAACCCAACAATTTTGTAAGTTTGCCGCTTTAAATGAGCTTGGTTCTTAAATGTATACGTGTCCCCCAGCTTGTAGTGATTTTGCTGCTGGGCCCGCTGATCCAAGATGATTTCATTGTTTTTCCGGGGCAGATGACCAGAGGTTACTTCTAATTGGTTGAGACCGCGGTTATTTGTGTAGCCGTAAAGGGCAACGGCGTCCTTATTCTGACCGCCCAGAACGTATTTGAACTTAACTGATTGGGCTTTGGCACCATTGACCTTTTCGGCGGCCTTCACGTCATCGCTGGTGATGCCCTTATCCGAGAGAAGTGAAACGTCGGATAGCTGGTGTTGATTAAGCATGGTGGTTGCGGAATCAATGAGTCCCGGGCCGGTTGCTTTCACACCAACGAAGATTACAACCCCCAGAAAAATGATTAATGCGATTGCGATAAACCGACCTAGGGATGCCCGAATATCTCGCCACAGTAAATTTCCCATATATCTCACCTCCTACCAAACAATTTCGGAAACCGGGGTTGGATTTGAATGGTTTTCGACATCGCGAACTTTGGCATCGTTAATATGAATGACCCGATCGGCCATCTTAGCGATTTCTGAGTTGTGGGTAATAATGACGACCGTTTTATGAAAGGTTCGACTGGCGTTGCTGAGAAGCTGAAGGACCTGCTTACCGGTTTCGTAATCCAAGGCACCAGTGGGTTCATCACACGGTAAGAGCTTTGGATTTTTAGCGAGTGCCCGGGCAATGGCGACCCGTTGCTGTTCGCCACCGGATAGTTGCGATGGAAAATTATCCAGCCGTTCCGATAAGCCAACTTCATCCAGAACCTTTACCGGATCCAACCCATCCTTAACGATTGAAGTTGCCAGTTCAACATTTTCCCTAGTTGATAGGTTGGGAATAAGATTATAGAACTGAAAGACAAACCCGATATCATCGCGGCGAAACCGTGTTAATTCTCGGGCATTAAACGTTGCGATGTCGGTGCCGTCGATGATTATTTGGCCGCTGGTTGGGCTATCCATCCCACCGAGGATATTCAGGATTGTCGATTTCCCGGCGCCACTGGGCCCTAAAATTACGGTTAGCGAACCGGCTTCAATGTCAAAACTGACATCGCGATTCGCAACGATTTCGGTTTCTCCCATTTGATAAGTTTTGAATTCATTTCGAACTTCAATGTAGGCCATTGTTTAGCAAACTCCTTTAACGTCATTAAATGAACGCATTATTCTTCTATTAACATTATGGTATCTTCGCTGGTAAATAACAATCGACAATTGAAAGACGAACGTCATAAAATGAACAAATTAATGAGAGTTGATTTCTGGGTATTTCTCGAAAAATAGCTGGGCGGCTCCTCCCTTAAAGGCCTTGACGATGTTGGTAGGCCCGGATTTCGGCTTAAAACTAATCAGGAGTCATCACCTCGATGCGTTCGATAGTTACTTCGTTCAGATTCGCGATTCGCTGCAAGATTGATTTCATAATTGAATTCATGATGATTTTTCCATTACAAAGATGTAAAATCGACTTAACTATTAACAATTGTTCCCGTGGGGCGCGGGTGTCAATAGTGAATTTTGGGAGTAATGGTTAAATGGCCGTTACCTAAATGGAGGGGTATCTATTGAAAATTAGAAAGGTTATTGTGGGGGTCGCAACAGGTGTATTACTCGCTGCGTCAGTTGCTGGGGTTGCCAGTGCTGCGACTTATGTTCAGCGGAGTAATGCACTGATTCAGTACGGAAGTTTGCGGTTAGTGAATAATCATAACGTTCACTTTGTGAAGGCAAATGGTAACTATTCCTGGTCAAAGAATCCAAGTGGCCGTGACACAATTAAGAGTACGAGTGGGACAAAGTGGACGCTGCGGACAAAGTATCTATTGCCAACGACGCACGCCGTATTTGGTAAATCTGCCTTTGATGTGACTAATCCGCAGGCTGCTGCATTTGGGGGCAAGTACCTGTTCGTGCTTTACGCACCACACAACACGGTTGGAAAGGGGTTCGTGGTTCGTTACAGCAGTGCTGCGCTCGCCAAGATGGGGTCAATCCAAAGTGCTTTGGACTCGAAGAAGGGCAGCTCAGGCATTAAGGTTGGCCCACAAATTGATGTTGGCCACGGCCAATCGCTGGCTTATAACCGGAAACAGCATTCGTTATGGATGTGGCGGGATCGTCCGGACATGAAGCCAACCGCTTCCTCAACGATTCAACGGATTAGTATGTCATCGCTGCGGCCGAACCGGGCAATTAAATTCCACATGAACAATCGCGGGGCGATGGTACCAGCAGGACATAATCTAACCTTTGATAATTCTGGTCATGCATACTGGTGGGGCATTTCCGGCGGTCACGTTAAGATCTACCGCGGCGTGCTTGGTGCGAAGTCCATTCGGGTATCGTTGGTTAAGCAGCTCCTCAAGAACCAAACGGGAACCCATCAGCAATCAATGGGATATAATCCCCATAATGGTCGCCTGTACCTGGTTTCCGATGATTCAATTCAAACATTGCCTGCTTCAAAGACATACGGGCATGGAAGTTTGAAGCCAAGCGATATTAAGTACACGCGATTCCATTCCGGCCGAGAATTTGAATCAATGATCTTTGATAAGTCTGGACATGCGATGTTGCTGACAAACCGGAACCCAGAGCTCTTACGGTCAACCACCCGTTACTAATTTAATGAGTTGTTAATCGCCGTTGAAACTAAATTCAAATGCCGATTCAAATAACGGCGGGCATGAAATAGTTGGATTTTTCGTTATCCGTCATTACGGGGCAGCGACTAGGCGCCCGTTTCGGAATGTCATGTTAAATATGGAGAGGTTGAAGCAATTCATTATTTTGCTCAGCCTTTTTATATGGTTCAAAGTTGACACGGTGTCATCTATCTGGTAAGATAATTTTAATTAATAAATGACATCGTGTCATTACTGGAGGGAATCACATGGTATCAACAACCTTTCGGAATTTAAATTCCGAGAAACGCGAACGCATCAATCAGGCGTTGTTAAATGAATTTTCGAAACGGCCGTTAGCCGAAGCAGAAGTTGCCCCAATCGTGAAGCAAGCAGGCATTGCGCGGGGAGCGTTTTATAAGTACTTTGATGATTTAAGGGATGCCTATCGTTACATTTATGGCGTCGCAATGGGGTCGATTCACGTTGAAATCAATGAAGAAGTAAATGATCACACATTTAGGCCACAGTTCTATGTGGATCAAGTGGTCGCATTTGTTGACAACGTGGGTGCCAGTCAGTATCGAGATCTTGTGAAGATGCATCTGCGTAGAAATGAATCATTAGTTGATGAACAATTTGATGATTCGAAATTATCAGGTCGGCAATGGGCGGCCATGATTTTGAGCCATCAAGTCATTAAACAGATCTTAGAGGAACCAGAACGGCGAGATGTCCTAATCTCTCGACTTTTAGAAGTTTTAAACTTACTGGCTCGAAAGGAGAACGCATAGATGTATTTAGCTTTAAAAGAAATTCGCCACGAAAAGTTACGGTACTCCTTAATTACCGGGATGATCGTCCTGATTACCTACCTCATCTTTATTTTATCAGGACTAGCCACTGGATTAGCTGGTGAAAATACCCAGGCAATCGACTCATGGAATGCGAAGAGTGTGGTTTTAAATCGGGATGCGAATGTTAACCTGTCGCAATCCACGATCACAACGGATCAGATTGATAACGCAAACTTAACCAAGAACCAAGCCGTGATTGGCCAGTCGCCAGTGGTTGTTAAGTCCCACGATCGTGAGAAGGAATCCGCCCAGTTTGTTGGTCTGAAAAACAATGAGTACATTGCAAAGGACCTTTCCGTTGCTAACGGCCGCAAAGCACGAACCAGTCATGAAGTTGTGGTTGATCAGCAGTTTAAGCAGGACGGGTATAAACTTGGCGATAAGGTGAAGTTTAATTCCGCTACCACCCGTTACACAATTGTTGGCTTTACAAAAAATGCCAAGTTAAACGTCGCTCCGGTAGTATATGGATCGCTCTCAACTTGGAAAGACCTGAGGAATATGCCCGGCGCAAAACTGGCGGGGAGTGCGATTGTTTCGAAAACCGCAAACTTCAAGTCTCATAATAAGGAACTCAAGACGTACAGTGACAGTTACTTCGTTTCCAAGTTGCCAGGGTACGCCGCTCAAAACACAACTTTTGGCTTCATGATTGGATTTTTGATGATTATCTCACTGGTAATTATCGCGGTATTCCTGTATATTTTAACGATTCAGGCGTTACCAACCTATGCGGTATTGCGAGCCCAAGGAATTCCAGCTGCTACCCTGGTTCGGACCATCATTTCTCAATCGCTGATTTTAATGGCGTTGGGAATTGTGATTGGAACTGGATTGACGTTGATTACCGCGAACATGATTCCGTTTGGGGTGCCGATTTCATTTAATGTCCCAATGCTGGCAATGATTTCGGTTGGCCTTCTTCTAATGGGAATTATTGGGGCTGCAATTCCAGCCCGAAAGATTGCCGTTGTTGACCCTGTACAAGTAATTGGAGGATAAAAATGTCAGTAATTGAACTCAAAAACATTAATAAATACTTCGGCACCGGTACCAGTCGGGTGCACGTGCTGAGCGACGTCAACTTTGCCGCTGATAAGGGCGAACTCATTCTGGTTGTCGGCCCTTCCGGTTCCGGTAAGAGTACCTTTCTGACAATTGCCGGGGGATTGCAAACCCCTTCATCCGGAAAGGTGATTGTTGAAGGCCAGGATGTCGATCAGTTGACTAAAAAGCAGCGGGACAAGCTGCGGCTTAATCACGTTGGGTTTGTTCTCCAATCATATGCGTTAGTGCCATACCTGAAAGTCAAGGAACAGCTCGAATTCGTCAGGCGGGTTAAACGAACTGGCCTATTAAGTTCGGAGGATTTGCAGAGCTTGCTGGCACAGCTTGGGATCGAAGATTTGGTGGATAAATTTCCTGGGCAGTTATCTGGTGGCCAAACACAGCGGGTCGCCATTGCGCGGGCACTCTATGCCAATCCCGAAATTGTGTTGGCGGATGAACCGACGGCCGCCCTTGATTCGGCGCGGGTGGCCGAGGTAGGCAAACTCTTTAAGGAGCTTGCGGAAACCCGTAACAAGGCGGTTGTGGTTGTTACCCACGACATGCGATTGGCTGAATTTGCAGATAAGACGTACGAAATTTTGGACGGTAAACTAGGATTGAAACAACCGGCTCAAGAAACCTATTAATTAAATGACTATTCTGGAATGGTGGTGATTCATTGCTTTGGCAGTGACTTCGCCATTTTTTATACCAATTTATTCTAATGACTGGCGGGCTTGCGATTAGACTTAATCATATGGGCACTTTAAGACCGGATTCGCACGATCAACCGTTAAGTCACATGCTATACTGAATATGTAAGCGTTTGTGAAACCGCATTTTTGGATAAGGGGATGGTCCTAATCTTATACGTTGATGTTTCAAGTGGTGATGACTATCTGGTTCAACCCGCTATTGGCCAGTATCTATCGACTTACTTTATCACAAACCCCAAGTTTCAAGACGAGGTAATTTTCTTTTATCGGCCGAAAACACCGATTATTATCTGTGGGGTTAATCAAAATGTGTACTCAGAAGTTAATCTTGATTATTGCCGTGAACACGGGATTAAAATTGCTCGACGGGGTGCCGGTGGCGGTGCTGTTTACGTTGATCCAGGGAATCTGACTTACTGCTTTGTGGACAATGATAATGGCCATAACTATTTGAATTTTAAGCATTACGCGCAGAATGCAATTCTGACATTGAAGCAGCTAGGCGTTGACGCGGCAATGACTGGTAGAAACGATCTTACCGTTGATGGTAAAAAGTTTTCGGGGATGTCGGCCCTTAAAATCGGTAACCGGTTTTCGACTGGGGGAACGTTAATGGTTGACGTTGACTTGGACAATGCGACCCAGGCGTTACGGCCACCCAAAGCCAAGATGATTTCGAAGGGTGTTAAATCCGTTCATAGTCGGGTGACAAATCTCCGACCATATTTTAGTGCTCCGTATCAGGCAATCACGCTTCCGGAATTGCAAACCCGATTTTTAAAAAATCTCTTCAAAGTTTCCGACCTATCTGATATTCCGACCTACGTGATGACAAAAGATGACTGGCAGGAGATCGAAAAAGCAGCAACTGCTAAGTATGGGAATCCGGATTGGGTAATGGGAAAGCAAACCCATGATACTGCGTACCATTCCAGACACTTTTCCGGCATCGGCACGGTTGAAATTAGTTTCACCGTTTCCCACGGGATTGTGACCCATGCCAAGATCTTTGGTGACTTCAATAAGATGAATGGGAACCTGGGTGCGATTGAACGGGCGCTGGTCGGGGCGCCATACACCCACGCCAGTCTGACAGAGGCGTTCGTTCAGGGACGGGTTGCTGAAAACATTGGGGCGATTGAACCTGATGCCCTGGCTGATACGATGCTTGGTTCGCGGTATGCTGACAAAGCAAATATTAATCAATAGAGGAGGTTAATTCCTTAATGAGCGGTGAAGTACTTGGATCGATGTTTAATCAGAATAACTATTCAACTGCGAGAATGCGGGCAGTGTGGACTGACGAAAACCGCCTAAAAACGGTTTGTCAGGTTGAAACGGCAGTTGCCTACGCCATGGCAAAGAACGGGAAGATTCCGTTGAGCGCCTACGAGGAAATCAAGGCGAAAGTCGTTCCCGAAAATTATGACCTCACCCAGCTACGGTTGGCGGCGGCACGGGCGGGGCATTTTCTCGCCGGGTTTGTGAGTGAGTCTCAGAGTCTATTCGATGACGGTGCCGGTCAATTTCTTCATTACGGCGCGGCCAGTGAAGATGTTGAGGATACCTGCTATGTATTGCAGCTCAAACAGGCCGACCGAATTATCATGGATTATTTGGTTAAATTTGGGGATGTCCTGTATCACTTGGCGGATGGCTATAAAAAGACCCCTAGCGTGGCGATTGCTCACCGAACGTATGCGGCCCCTTCAACTCTGGGGTTTAAGCTGGCAGTCCAACTGAACGAATTGGATTATCTGATGCGGCGGCTTGACGCGCTTTCCAGCTTTACGTTTGCCGGCTCGTTAACTGGCGTTGAGGGACTATCCAACATGATTGGTGATCACTACGATCAGGTTGAAACTGACTTTTGTGATTACCTCGGCCTACAAGTGCCTGAGATGTATTGGCACACTCAGCGGGAACGGTTCACCGAATATTGCCACGTGCTGACGATGATTGCCCAAATGCTGGGAAAATTGGGACGAAACTTGCTGACGATGAGTCAAACGCAGGTTGGCGAATTTCAGGAGGACTATGCGCCCGGACGCCAGGGCTCCACAGTGATCCCGACGGTTCGCGAACCTTATATGTGTGAAGCAATTGTTAATTTAGCAACGGTTATTCGTGATGAAATGCCGTTGATGTATGATACGATGCAGGTGAGCGGTGAAAAAGATACAGCCGTTTGGCGGGATATTTATGTGGTTCTGCCGGAAATTACAATGTATTTATCTGGCCAGCTGAATTTTGCGACTACCGTTCTCAAAGAAGGACGCTTTAACGTGAACCGGATGGCGGAAAACTTTCTTTTAGATGATGGTACCATGTACTCGGGAGCGCTGATGATGGCTTTGGCGAAATCAATGGGCCGCCAGGATGCTCACGAGTTACTGGTTGATTTACGAGTTCAAGCAGATGATCGGCAGCAGTCGTTGCGTGATTGTTTCTATCAGGATCAAACAATCGCCAAGTATCTCAGCCATGATGATCTGAATCGGATCATGTCACCTGAGGCCGGGGTTCCCCACGCAGTTGAAAAAACAGACAAAATATTAAAACTCTACCGGAAACGGCATCCATTGAAAACAAGGAGTGATTCATAATGGCAAAAGCAGTTGATGACGCAAAGTATCTATGGCAAAAGAAGATGCCAAATGGGCATACCAGAATTGGGTTTAATGATGTTGCCCGTCAAGAAGTCGGTGAAATCTCGTTTGCGACCTTTCCTGAGGGGCTTGCCGAAGTGAAACTGGGGGACGTGATTCTCTCAATCGAAGGCGCCAAAGCGGTTTCCGAAGTGCACACTCCGGTTGCCGGTAAGGTAGCTAAAGTCAATTTGGCGCTCAAGGAGCATCCTGAGTATCTGGATAGTCCAGATGAGGAGAAAAATTGGGTTGTTGAATTGTTTTAGAATCATTTTATAACTGAAGATAATTAAAAGTCGGCGACCCATGAGGAATGGGAAGCCGACTTTTGTTACAGAAACAGGTGCCAGTTGGCATATAAAAGGGCCCTAGATTGTAACATTTGAATGAAATGACGCGTAAATTCGAATCTATAATAGGCGAGAATGATTATTTACCGCTGTTGAGCTTTCTGCCATTCCTGCTGGTAAGCATCAAAGGTTACGGGGTCAAAGCACACCATTGTCACATCCAATGGCGCCTCGAACGTTTGAATTTCGTGAATGGCAATCTTGGCTGCTGGGTTGAGTGGAAAGTCGAAAATTCCGGTACTAATGGATGGAAATGCAACCGTGTGGCAGTTGTTTTCGACTGCCCGTTTCAAACTGTTCCGGTACGAATTTGCCAATAATTCAGGTTCGTTTTGGTGGCCACCGTGCCAAATTGGTCCCGGGGTGTGGATCACAAATTTGGCGGGAAGGTTGAAGCCCGGAGTGACCTTTGCTTCACCGGTCGGACAGCCGTTAAGTTTCCGACAGGCCTCATCTAATTGTGGACCGGCAGCTCGGTGAATCGCGCCATCAACGCCCCCGCCGCCTGACAAAGCCGTATTCGCGGCGTTGACAATTGCGTCGACGTGCATTTGGGTGATGTCACCCTTGATTATGTTGAAATGTGCCATGTGATGACCTCCTTAGAAATAATGGTCGTTTCTAACTTTCATTTTACGCCGAAAACAGGATGGTGGTGAACACTTGGCGATGGCTTAATACCATTTCGAATTTGATTATCAGGGAAACTCTTTATTTCTTTTTGGAATATTTTTGTTATAATTAGAATACACAAAGAATAAAAATGGCGGTAATTTAGGTTTTAAACCGGTTTGTCACATTTAATTCTAATTAGTCGCTTTTGGAAGTGGTATTAACTAGAGATTGCCACGATAGGGTGGTTGATGACATTCAACCACTGATGAAGCGGTAAAACGAGAAACATTTAACGATGCTTATGAAGTCGCACATAGATTGGATTGGGTAATTATGGACATTAAAAAGTTTGTCGAACGACGAAAGGCCTTAAAGTTATCACAGATGAAGCTTTGCGAAGGGATTTGTACCCAGGCAACTCTCAGCAAATTCGAACGCAATGGGCGGGTTCCTTCATTGTCAATTCTCAATCGGCTTTGTGCGCGAATGGGGCTTACCGTTGATGATCTCAATCAAGATCCCGAAGCGTCCGTGGCGCGACTACGTGAGCAACTGGATGAAATTGAAGAAGACCTGATGATGGAAAATTACATGAAGGTCCAGGCAGCTCTGAAAAAGATTAAGGAAAACGACATTGAAGCAATTCCACTCAGGATGCAGTTCTTCTATTTGAGGGGGATGTTGCATGCCGTTACTAACAAAAAACCGGATGAAGTGCTATTTGATTTTACACAAATCCTAGATGATCTAGACGAAAAACATCAGACAATCTTTACCCAACTTGCTTATGTTGGCTCCGGAATTACTTACACACGCATCCATCAACCGGCGCGGGCTGACTTCTTCTTCAAAAAAGCGCATGAGTTTATTAACGCAACTTTGGCTCCCGCGGAAGCAAAGCAATTGAACAGTGATTATTTACGCATTTTAACGCTGTGCTTTTACACTGCCAATTATTATGCAAATAAAGATAATTATAAAGTCAGCGACCAACTCATCAAAAAGGGCATTGCGCTGTGTTCTCAAAAACACGTGACATACTATTTACCCCGACTGAAATTTTTAGCCGCCGAAAATGCGCGACACCAGGGAGCGGGGAAAGAAGATATTTCTCAGTTACTTGATGAGGCATTGGCGTTCGCGCGACTTAATCATAACGAAGTGATTGAGTTGCGAGTTGCGGCCTTTAAGAACGGGTTTATTACTAAAATTAAAGAATAGTTTGTGATCGCAAAACAATCTAAGATTAGATCCAGCTTGAACCTGAAATGAATCAGTTTCTGACTGGATCCAATCTTAGATTGTTTTTAAATTGGACTGGTGGCCTCAGAATTCAATCAAATGGTGGTGAACGGCATAGCGGACCAGTTCCGGCCGGGAATTGAGCGCTAATTTGTGCATAATACTAGCTTTGTGCGCCTCGACGGTTTTTGTGGAAATGAAAAGGCGGTTAGCGATTTCTTTGTTTGTATAACCCAGTGCCATTAACGGGAAAACCTCTCGTTCACGTTTTGACAAGCTGTGATAGCCCTTCAGATTCGAATCAATGCCATTGGACTCAATTTCTTTAATATCGGATTTTGATAGCGTGATATGAGAATCTATGTACTGCTTATCCGTGGCCAAAGCATTTAACCCGGCAATCAGCTCATTGTCTGGAGAACTCTTGAGAATGTATGACATGGCACCATTATGAATTGCTTTGTTGATATACTCCTGTTCTTCGTGCATTGAGAGGATCATGATTCGGATGTTTGGGAAATGATCATGAATTCGTTGAGTTGTGACCAGACCATTTTCGCCAGGCGGCATACTCAAGTCCATTACCAAAATATTAATGGGATGTTGTTCAACTAATGTGTAGGCATCGGTTCCATTGCCGGCTTCAGCAACCACTTTAAAATTTGGCTGGGCGTTAATTAGGTATGATAAACCTTTACGAACGACAGCGTGATCATCCGCAATTAAAACTTTTAACATTGCATTCACCTCACGATCGCTGCTGAATTGGAAATTTTGCGGATACAGTGGTTCCGCTCCCCAGTTTTGAATGGATTTCAAACGTGCCATTTAAGGCTTTGACGCGCTCATTCATATTCATTAGGCCCAGAGAATGGCCGTTGAAATGCTGCTGTTTAGGAACATCAAACCCGTGCCCATCATCGATTATTTCGAGCGTCACGTAATAGTCATGGGTTACGAGCAGGACATTAATTTCACGAGCCTCCGCATGCCGAAGAGCGTTGCTAATTGCCTCTTGGCCAATCCGATACAGAACGCTCTGAACATCCTGAGATAAATGGTCAGTTGTACAGGCACCAACTGTGTGAATGGTTACCCCAGTATTTTCGGTTAGCCGTTTGGCCAGGACTCGCAGTGCCGGCAGAAGCCCAAAATTATCGAGAACGGATGGGCGAATGTCCAGCGCCATCTCTTTGACTTCTTTTAAAACATCGTTGAGCTGTCGTTCAATCTCGTGAGTTAGTTCAGATCGCTCATCAGTTGGGATTCCCTTTTCGCCAAGTCGGCGGACGCCCATGATGGCTGAATAAACTCCCTGAGCAATACTGTCATGCAAATCTTGGGAAATGCGTTTGCGCTCTTTTTCATGCGCCCGGTTGACGTACTGATTAAGCTGGCGTTGTTGTGCGAGTTGGTCCACTCGTTTCAAGGCGCCCCGACTTTTCAACGTGATTGCGGTGACGTTTTCGTTGCTATCCAATTGATGATAGATCATGAAGTATTTCAAAACGTGGTCATGTTGCTGAGGAAGGGTGATCGGAATTGTAATGGTCGTCATATGATTTTTAATTGTACAGTTGTAGCAATCGTTGATTTGCGATTGATTTTCTGAAACGGCTGCTTGGGCGATCGCCATTAGATATTGAGGATCAACCGCGAACTTAGTATGTAGTTTCTGCGCGAGGTGGTTACTGACGATCGGTTGATGATTCTGGAAGATCCAAGTGGCGTCAGTTGCGTCATCGAAATATTGATGGATCCAGTCCTGGCTTTTGGACATTTTGATGGCCTCCTTCCATAATAATGTGAGAATTAATCATCGAATAATTCCATTTATCATTAAATTATAACAGGGTTAGAGAATAATAAAACCCATGATTTTTAAAAGTAAGTAAATTGAGCAGAATTTGGCTCAGTACAAAAAAATCCCCCGATAGAAAGGGGGATTTAGCTATTTCGACCGATCATTTTTCTACAAGTAATGTGACGGTACTGGTGCTTGTGAGGCGATCGTTATTCTTAATTTCTACGTGCCAGGTCTGGATTTTTCTGCCAGTGTGGACGGGCACAGCGGTGGCAGTTAAAACACCGCTACTAACGGCCGCAAGATGTTGCGTGGAGATGTCAATGCCAACCGCGTGGGAGTTGGCTGAGACGTTTTCATTAGCCCCCAAAGACGCTGCCGTCTCTGCCAATACGGCGTTGATGCCACCATGCACAACCCCATACGGCTGTTTAATCGAATCAGTCACTTCAAGTGATATAATTGCATTAGTTTTGTTGACGGCAATAATCTTGATGCCCAGCAAATCCATTAAGTTTTTCACGTAAATCACACTCCATATTGAAAGGATCGATTTTTAATGACTACGGTTAAATGGGAACCTGTTAAATCCTATAAAGAAATTATTTTTGAACGTGCTGATAAAATTGCGAAGATTACGATGAACCGGCCGGCTAAAATGAACGCCTTTACGCCGGTCACGGTTCAGGAAATGATTGATGCGTTTAATATCTGTCGTGATGATAGCACAATTGGGGTCATTATTCTAACTGGTGCAGGCGACAAAGCCTTTTCATCGGGCGGGGATCAAGGTGTTCGCGGCAACGGTGGTTACGTTGGCCCGGATCACATTGCCCGCTTAAATGTACTTGACCTTCAGCATTTGATTCGGATTATTCCCAAACCAGTAATTGCCATGGTTAAGGGCTGGTCCGTTGGGGGTGGCAACATTCTGCAATTGGTTTGTGATTTGACGATTGCCGCCGATAACGCGAAATTTGGTCAAACCGGTCCTAAAGTTGGGAGTTTTGATGCCGGCTATGGTTCGGGATACCTTGCTCGGGTAATTGGTCACAAACGGGCCAAAGAAGTCTGGTTCTTGAACAAGTTTTATAGCGCTGAGGAAGCTTACCAAATGAATTGGATCAATAAGGTGGTCCCGTTAGCCGATGTTGAATCCGAAACTTTGGATTGGTGTAACGAAATTCTGAAGAAGTCGCCAACCGCATTGCGATTTATTAAAGCGGCCATGAATGCCGACACAGATGGATTGGCTGGATTGCAGCAGCTTGGCGGGGATGCCACGATGCTGTTTTACACCACCGACGAAGGTAAAGAGGGTCGCGACGCGTTTAATGAGAAACGCAAACCTGATTTTGATAAGTTTCCGAAATTCCCATAAAGAGGTCATCACTCGTGGATAATTGGATTTTAAAACAAGCGGCGTTGTCACCCCAGCGAATTGCGGTGGACGACGGCCAAGCGAAGTTGACCTTTTCTCAGCTGGTTGGCCAACTCGAAACGCTCGCTGGGAAACTAGATCGGATTGGAGCCCTTAACGGAAACCGGGTTGCCATTATGACCCGCAATTCACTTCAGGGCTATTTAATGGCGTTGGCCGCCCTAGGCAGTGGTCAAACAATTGTCTGGCTTAATTGGCGATTGGCCGATGCCGAAATTAAACGGCAGCTCCAGGACAGCCGACCGACACTTTGTCTGGTCGATGACCAATTGTGGCGGCCGGCGTTTGATTCCCAATTCGTAAAGTTTAGCGATGTAATGGGGATTACGGTTTCTAAAAAACCGTTACGAAGTGAATTTGACCCGGAAGCAGTTGCCAGTATCATGTACACTTCTGGGACAACCGGGGCACCCAAGGGCGTTATGCAAACCTTTGGTAATCACTTGGCCTCCGCGCTCGCCTCGTCACTTAACTTAGGGGTGACCCCTAAGGATGAGTGGTTGTGTGCGGTGCCGATTTTTCACATTAGCGGTTTTTCGATCATGATGCGCGGCCTGATTTACGGCATGACCGTTAGACTGGTGGCGCACTTTGACCCGCAGACGGTGGATCGAATTTTAACGCACGAACCGGTTTCGACCATTTCCGTTGTGCCGTATATGCTTAAGAAGTTGTTAGATCTCCTGGAGCAACGGGGGAATCGTTATAACGCCAACTTTCGCTGTATGTTGTTGGGTGGCGGCCCCATTGACCGCCAAACCTTGACCCGTTGCCAACGGGCCGAAATTCCCGTCGTCCAGTCATATGGCATGACGGAAACCTGTTCGCAGATTGTCGCGTTAAATTATTCGGACGCTGATACAAGAATCGGATCAGTTGGTAAACCATTATTTTTGACCCAGATCAAATTAGCTGATGATTCTGGCGAAATTCTCATTAAAACCCCCGCGCTGACGCCGGGTTACCTTAACCGACCGGATGCACTTGCCGATAAGAAAACGGCCGATGGTTGGTATCGTACCGGTGATATCGGCCACTTCGATCAGGATGGCTTTTTGTTTGTGGACGGTCGAATCGATGACATGATCATTTCTGGTGGTGAGAATGTCTTTCCGGATGAGATCGAATCCGTTTATCTGGCCCGCCCAGACATTGATGAAATTGCGATTGTTGGCGCCGACGATCCTGAATGGGGCCAGACACCGGTTGCGTTTGTGGTTTCCGATCAGCCACTGGATTCTCAGAACTTGATCGAATATGGCCGTCAACGGCTGGCTCATTATAAGGTTCCTCATCGCTTCATTCGGATTAACCAGTTGCCGATGAACGCTGGCGGTAAAGTTCAACGATTTAAGCTGAAAGCGCAGCTCGACCAGTCGAATGAGTAATTAATTTAAACTGCAACCCGTTACACTTCATGTTTAGAATATGATATCGATAACAAAGGCGGCTCACCGAGGATCATTTGATTTGGTGAGCCGCCTTTATAAATGTTAAACGGTTAAATATCGCAAACTACTTTGCTGCAGCTTCTTTTTGATCGGTTTGAATTTGTTCCAAAGACTTGCCAGCAGTTTCCTTGAAGAAAATCTGGATGAAAAGTCCCATGATGATACAGAAGCCACCGAAGATAACGAATGTCCAAACGTCACCTAATTTATCCAACATGATTGGGAACAACTGGGTAACGACGTAAGTTGCCAACCAGAGAGCGGCTGAGGCAATTGATGAAGCCCGGCCACGAATCCGGTTAGGGAACATTTCGGAAATCAGAACCCAGGTACCACCGCCCCATGACATTTCGAAGCTGGCAGTATGCAGAACAATCAAGACGATGATGAAGACATCAAATGCCTTGCTGATCGGATTCTGAGCAAATAAGATCGCAATCAGAATTAAGCAGAGGGCCATTGCGTAACTGCCCCATTTGAGCATCCGCTTACGGCCAAGCTTATCGATTAAGCCCATGAAGAAGGCAACGAAGAGAACTTTGACAACCCCGATGAAGACCGTTTCGACCATGGCAGCATCGGCACCAGCACCGGCATTCTTGAAGATGGTTGGTGCATAGTAACCAACGGCGTTAACCCCAGTTAATTGCTGGAAGACCGAGCACATGATGGCAACGAAGAGGGCCATTCGGGTCCCCTTTTTGAAGAGGTCCTTGGTGAAACTCTTGTTGTGGCTTTCAGCGATGACGCTGGTTTTGATATCTTGAACTTGGTGATCAATTTCTTCCTTAGGTGAAACGGACATCTTTTGAAGAATTGACGACGCTTGCTCGGTGCGATCCTTATTGATTAAGAAACGCGGACTTTCTGGAATGAAGAATAACAGTATGAAGAAGACGATGCCGGGAATCATTCCGGCAAGAAACATCATCCGCCAACCGGTATCCTGGTTCCATTCCATTGAGTGGGTGTTCGCAATGATTGCGTTAACCAGGTAAACGATGAAAATTCCAGTGGCAATGGCTAATTGATAACCACCAACCATTTTCCCACGGATGTCCTTTGGCGCAATTTCGGCGATATAAACCGGAATTAAAGTGGAAACCATTCCGATTCCCAAGCCACCGACAAGCCGTGACACGATCATAACGGCGACGCTACCGGCCATTGCACAGCCCAAACCTGACAATGTAAATAAAATAGCGGAAACAAACATCACAATTTTACGACCAATTTTATCAGCCAACCAGCCGGCAATTAAACAGCCGAAGAAGGCACCCAGTGGAATCCCGCCTGAAACAAATCCAAGAACACCACTGGACATATGAAAGACTGGTCCGATAAAGTTAATGGCCCCAGACATAACCCCTTGGTCATAACCAAAGAGGAAGCCACCAAACGCGGCAATAATAACAGTAATCAATAAATATCTGGTATAAGTTTTCGACTTACCAGCCAAATGAATCATCTCCTAAATATAGTCAATCCGCCTGCAGTGAGCCAGGCAGCAAAATGCTGAACGATCCTCCCTTTTGCTGAATCCCGTCATCAGCAGTTTTATGTGGCGAATCAAAGGCGAAGCAACTAAGCTTTGTGAAAAAGTCAGCTGTTTTCATTGAATCCGCTTACAGAAACATTATAATCTGATACATCAGTATGTCAATATGAAATTGATATTTTACTAAAATTAAGCGATTTCAACTCGAATAAAGTAATGTAATTTGCTAATAATATTATTAATTAAGCATGAAATAATACTTGTCCCACTTAGTTTTAATAAGTATTCAGTTACCTGATATACTGGATTCGAAGGCTACGGCATGAACTTTATTGTTAATCAATACTAATATATTAGTTAAACGTTAATCAAAACGCGCTTTAACGCCTAGCAAAAGGGGGCTAATCCACTTAAGAATCCATGGATTAGCCCCCTTCGACTGTAATGTCTGGGTAGATATTATTTTGTGGGTGACCTAAAGCTCAGCGTTTGCTGGGCGGCCTCGGCCCGGATCGGACTGATGGGCATCTTGACGATCAATTCGCGCTCGCAGTGCCCAAAGGATTGTGACGGTATCCACGACCTCTTGAAATAGGGCGCCGATGATTGCCGGAATAACCCCAAAGCTGGCGATCAGCATCAAAATGGTACAGATGGCAATCCCAATTAAAACCGATTGGCGGGCCACCTTCATCGTATCCTTCGAAATGGCCACTGCTTTGCTGACCAAACTTAAATCATCTTTTAATACAACGGCATCCGCGGACTCACTGGCGGCAGTTGAACCGTGGGCGCCCATCGCAATGCCGACGTCAGCCATTGCCAGGGAAGGGGCGTCGTTGACACCATCACCGACCATGCAGACGGGTCTGTTTTTAGGGGTAACTTGTTCAATAACCTGAATCTTTTCTTTTGGTAGTTTTTCCGCGTAAACTTTATCGATGCCGACCTGATTGGCAATTTCCTGGGCAATTGGCCGCTGATCACCGGAAATCATCATTACCTGACGCACCCCCATTTGATGGAGGCTTTCCATTACCGATTTGGCTTCTGGGCGAAGTTCGTCCGAAAAACTGACGTAACCAACGTAGCGGTTATTAACGGAAACGTACACCGCCGTTTTATCGACTTTTTCAACTGGCTGGTCAGTCACAAATGACGCCTTACCAACCTTCACTAATTTTCCAGCAATTTTTGCGGAAACTCCTTCAGCGGTCACTTCCGTTACATCAGTAGCGGTTGGGATTTTATCCGGGATTGCCGCAACCAGTGACCTGGCCAGAATATGACCCGATTGTTGTTCGGCACCCGCCGCAAGTTGGAGTACCTGATCAGCAGAGTAGCCGTTGGTTCCGAAAATGTGGTCAACGGTGAGGTGCCCTTTGGTGATCGTGCCGGTCTTATCGAAAGCGAACGTTTTAGCCCGGGCAAGCTTCTCGATAATTGTCCCGCTCTTGACAATAATGCCGTTTCGACTGCCACGACTCATACCGGAAACCAGGGCAATCGGCGCCGCCAGAATTAACGGACATGGTGATGCGACCACGAGAACTTCTGCAAACCGCACCGGGTCACCAGCTAGATACCAGGCGATCCCGGTAATGATGTATGCGACCAGCGTAAATGGCACTGCGTAACGGTCGGCCATTCTGACGAAATGAGCCGGTTGCGCTTCAGCTTGTTTGACTAACCGAATAATGTTTTGGTATTGGCTGTCATCCGCCGTTTTATCGGCAACCATTCGAAATGAAGCGTCACCGTTCACGGCGCCAGACATGACGTTATCCCCGACCTGCTTACTAACTGGCCGGGATTCACCCGTGAGGGAGGCTTCATCAATTGAAATCCGGCCGTCAGTGACTGTCCCGTCAACGGGGATGACCTCCCCAGGCTTTACAAGGAGGCGGTCGCCAATGTTCACCGCGTCAATTTTAACGTCTTTAATATCGGTACCCTGAATTAAATGCGCCGAACTGGGCGAATTTTCAATGAGTGATTTCAGTTCCGAATTGGCCTTGTTGGCAGCGTAATCTTCCAACGCGTCACCACCCGTCAGCATGAGCAGCACGATCATCGCTGCCCAGTACTCCCCAACGGCAATCGTTGCGATAACGGCGGTAATCGCCAAAAGGTCGACGCCAAATTTGCCGGAACGAAGGGTCTTGACCATATCGATGAACATGAGCAACGCAATTAATGTTCCAAGAACAGAAATCGTGATTTGGGCATAGAGCGCCAGTCCGAAGCCAAATTGGAGAATGAGCGCGATGGCACTGACCACGAATACCCCCACTAACCGGTGGGAATTACTTAACTTGTTCATGATGGGACCTCCATTCCTTGATTACAAATAATCTCTACCTAGATTATAACAGTTCTAAAGTAGAAGGTCGATTAATACGCTCACTGATGAACAATTGGGATACTAAAAAGGATTTCCAACCATCATTGTCGGAAATCCTAGTTGATAAAGACTTATATTGATCAGGCTACTTTGATAAATGACTGAGCTGGTCGAAATCGGCATCACTTAGCTGAACGTTTGCTGCCGCAACGTTGTCTTCCAAATGTTGAATCGAAGAGGTGCCGGGGATTGGCAAGATGTTTGGTGAGCGTTTGAGCAGCCAGGCCAACGCAATCTGCGCTTCGGAAACCTGATACTTGTTTGCGATTGCGCTGAGGGGACTGTCTGCACCGGCTAATTTCCCGGTATTTAACGGAAACCACGGAACAAACGCCATGTGTTGAGATTCGGCATAGTCGACAACGTCATCATCCTTGTGGTCAGCGACGTTGTACAGGTTTTCGACCGCATCGATCTTGGCGTACTTTTGGGCTTCCTTGATTTGGTCAACGGAAACCTGACTGAGACCAATATGCTTAATCTTACCTTCGTCCTGCATCTTCTTAAGTTCGCCAACCTGATCGGCAATTGGAAAATGACTGTCGATTCGATGCAGGAACAAGAGATCTTCGTGATCGATCCCCAGGGTCATCATCGAGACTTCAACCTGTTGACGGAGGTAATTTGGTTCCCCATGGGGGGTCCAAATGCCAGGTCCCTGCCGGGTTTGGCCGACTTTATCGGAAATAAAGATTTTATCGCGGTTGGAAGCCTTTTTTAAGCCGGCCGCCAGATAACGGTCCGCGAACCACGGCCCGTACGAGTCGGCGGTGTCAAAGAAGTTAATCCCAAGTTCAGTCGCGTGCTGGATAACCGAAACGGCCTGGTTGGGATCCTTGTACGGCCCCCAAACCCCTGATCCAGTCAGCTGCATTGTTCCGTAACCCAGTCGGTTAATGGAAAATTGATCATCAAATTGATAAGTGCCTGCATTTGCTGCAGTTAAATCTGCCATGAATGCCACTTCCCTTAATAGTTTTGATCCAACTTTCATTTTCAGCGCTCACTAAAAGGAAGTCAACCATTGTGATTTTTACAAACTTTTTACAGTTGGCCAGACAATTAACGGTTTACCTCCGAACGATAATTAAGTGGTTGCGCTAAGGCACTAAATCCCCTGCAAAACTCGCATAGTTTTTAGGCGAAGCATGAATCAATGCCTTAAAAATTATTGTATACTAGCATAAAAGAACGTTAAATGATATTAATATCGATATCTTGAATGGAGCGTATCAAAATGGCCGATAAATACTATGGCACAATCATGGTTAACGTTTCTGGCGTCGAATTACTGATTGTCAATTTGAAATCATTGAAGGCGCTTGAACGGGTGAAAAAAGACATTAATTTGGGTGACGATGTTTATCAGGACAAGCCGGTTAAATTTGAATCAGTGGCGAAGGTTGCTGAGGCTTTGACCGGATTTGTTCAGATTTTAAACGATTATGGCGTCGAAAATTACCGTTTGTTTGGCAGCTCAGCGCTGTCACAGACCATTAACGCCGACTTTATTGCCGACCAACTACTGATTCATACTGGTCTGACAATTCGGTGGTTATCCATCAGTGAAGAGGTTTACTACCGGAATCAGGAAATCTCGGTTCAGCTTCACAAGCAGCGAAAGGCGAATCCCAATACCGTTTACTTGGTGGGAATCACGTCTGGGAACACGTCCATTACGCAGTTCGATAACGCAAAGTTTATCACTTCAGTTAACTTTTCACTCGGGCCCATTAAGATTGCCGAGGATCTCCAAAGCTTAAGAGAAACCGCGCCAAATTCCATTGGGGTGCTCAATGATTACATTGATAGTAAACTTAACGATTTCTATATCGGCAAACCATCCAGTTTTGTCCAGGATAAAGCCCCAACGAAGATTATTTTGCTGGGATCGCTGCCAGTTGAACGGTTGATTCGGGCTTATCAGAATACCGACCGGGAAATGTCTCTTTCAGTCGATGAATTTAATAATTTAATTGACGATATTATCGATGCTTCTGATCAGTATCTCATCGAGCAACTTCAGGTTGACGAGGATTTTGTGCCCCTGGTTTTGCCGGAACTCCTGTTGATTCGGCGGGTCATTCGCCTGACCAACGCCAAGGAGATCAGCTTCTCGGATTCGGGAATTGTTGACGGACTGGTTAATAATGAAGCCGTGAATCGGGGCTATTCAAAGCGTGATTTTATCCAGCAAACCATTACGATGGCGACCAACGTTGCTGACCATTACGACGTCGAGCCGGTCCACCGGGATTTAGTCACCCGATTTGCCCTTCATCTCTTCGATCAGTTGAAGCCCCTGCATAAACTGGGCGCTCGTGAGCGGGTGTTGCTCCATTTGGCGTCCATTCTGCATGACGTTGGTAATTACATCGGTATTCATGAGCACTACATTCATTCGGAATATATTATTCGGCATTCAGATATCATTGGGTTATCAAAGGATGAGACCCAAATTATTGCGGCAATTGCCCGCTATCACAGTGCGACGACGCCCAGTGAAGACATCAGCCATTTTCGGCATATCAGCGCTGAAAATCGCCGTCTCATTTCCAAATTGGCGGCCATTTTAAGATTAGCGGATGCTTTAGATGATGATCGCCAGCAGAAAATTCAGCGGATTTCGGTGTCAATTCGCACTCACAGTGTGGTAATCACGGTATTTAGTAACGCGAACCTCGCTTATGAAAATTGGGTGTTTAACACCAAGAGTCAGTTCTTCCAGGAAACATATGGGCTGAAGGCAGTATTGAAGCAAAGAAGGGTGAAAAACTGATGGCTAAAGTAAACTTTGAAAATCCAAAATATTATCAAAACCGGGAATTAAGCTGGATTGATTTCAATGACCGGGTCCTTGAAGAGGCCCGGGATAAATCCAACCCGTTATTAGAACGCGTCAAATTTCTTGGCATCACTCAGAGTAATATGGATGAGTTTGTCATGGTTCGGGTTGCGTCGCTTGCTAAATTAGTTGAAGTTCAGTGGGATGGCAAGGATGCTTCGGGGCTTTCAGCTGCCCAACAGTTAAAGGCGGTTAATGACAAATCCCACGAGCAGCTGGTAAAGCAGTATAGCACGCTGAATCGGATTATTTTACCGGCGATCAATCAGGTGGGAATCCACCTGCTAAAAGTTGAGAATTTAAGTGAATCACAATATCAATTCATCAAGGGATACTTCCACGATGAACTTTATCCGGTTTTGACGCCGATGGCCGATGATTCCTCACGGCCGTTCCCGTTCATTGGCAACGATACGCTCAACCTATCTTTACGATTGAACCATAAGGATGATGACAAATCCCTTTACGCCACGCTTCAGGTTCCAAGCATTTTTCCACGGGTGGTGAAGCTGCCGGGAGCCGATAATGACTTTATCTTGTTGGAAGACATTGTGAAACAGTTTGTCGATCAGTTATTTGTTAACTATGACATCCAGGAAGTTTCGACCTTTCGGGTGATCCGGGATATGGATTTGGATGTGGCCGAAGAAGATACGTCCGATTTGCTGAAAAAGGTTCAGCAACAGCTTAAATTGCGAGAGCACGGGAAGGTTATCCGGCTAGAAGTGGATTCTGACATCAGCAAGAAGTTGCGCAAACGCCTTGTTCGCGAGTTGGAAACGGACGAAGATTCCGTTTATGAAGTAAACGGGCCGATTGATTTGACCTTTTTGGGAAAACTTGCCAGTGCAGTCACTGGTCATGATGATTTAAAGTATCCGCCGTTCAAACCTTACCAAGCCCCAGAGTTGAATTCAGATCATAATATATTTGAAGCCATTCAACAGCATGATTGGTTAATGCAGCACCCATATGACAAATTTGATTCGGTCGTTGAATTTATTCGCCAGGCATCAATTGACAGTGAGGTTTTGGCCATCAAGATGACCCTTTACCGGGTATCTGGGAACTCCCCGATTATTAAGTATTTGGGAAGGGCCGCGCAAAACGGCAAACAGGTAACGGTTCTGGTTGAAGTTAAAGCCCGGTTTGATGAGGAAAACAACGTTCACTGGGCAAAACAGCTTGAACGAATGGGCTGTCACGTTATCTATGGCTTAGTCGGGTTAAAGACCCACTCCAAATTATCGTTAGTCGTTCGCCGTGAAGAAAGTGGTATTCGGCGTTACGTTCACCTTGGGACTGGGAACTATAACGATGTTACGGCTCATTTTTACACCGACATTGGCCTGCTGACCTGCAACAATGACATTGGCATTGACGTTACCAATATTTTTAACATGCTATCCGGATACTCGCGGCCGCCGTACTTTCACAAGCTTCATATTTCGCCTCGCGGAATTCGTGAATTCATCACGGAACGGCTGGACCAGGCAATTACGTATGCCAAAAATGGCCGGCCGGTACATGTTCGCATGAAGATGAATTCCCTTTCGGATAAGGACATGATTGCCAAGCTCTACGAAGCTTCTCACGCTGGCGTTCAGATTGATCTGATCGTTCGGGGAATCTGCTGCTTGAAGACCGGTATCAAGGGGATTAGCGATAATATCTCGGTTCATTCGATTGTGGGGCGTTTTTTGGAACACAGCCGAATTTACAGTTTTGACTTCGACGGCGAAAAGCAAGTCTACCTGTCCTCAGCCGATCTGATGACACGAAACTTGAATCGAAGAGTTGAACAGCTATTTCCGATTGAACAACCTGATCTGACCAAGCGGGTTTTGGATATCTACCAGACAATGTGGGATGATAATGTGAAGACCCGGTATCTGGCTGCCGATGGGACCTATAAACGGGTTGATCGGCGTGGCCGGGCGCCATTGAACTGTCAGGAATACTTTGCCAATCAGGCGACTCAGCTAACTGAAGCCCAGCAAAGTGAAGCGCACATGAACACAACTAACCAGTTTCAACCGATGATGAGTCCTGAAAATCAACCCGACCCGTTTGACGAAGACCAGGATGGGGGAGACAATCAGTAATGGAAAATTTTGCCGTAATCGATTTAGGCTCTAACTCAGTACGGATGACAATTAGTCGAATTAATGCTGACGGGACGTATGACACCCAGACGCAGATGAAGGAGTACGTTCGGTTATCTGAAAATATGGGACCGGAGAAGATTCTTCAACCCGATGCGATTGAACGCACGCTTCAGGCACTGCGGACTTTCAAGGACGTCTATTCAAAGCTGGATAACCTTGAGATCAAGGCCGTGGCCACCGCCGCAGTTCGGCAGGCAACCAATCAAAAAGAATTCTTAAAAAAGGTTAAGTCGGAGATTGGGATTAAGTTGGAAGTCATTTCCGGCGCTCAGGAAGCCTATTACGACTATGTTGGCGTTTCGGAGACGTTGCCGGCAACTAACGGCGTCATTATAGATACTGGTGGCGCCAGTGCAGAAATTATTCTGGTTCAAAATAGTCAGGTCACCAACTTAATTAGTATTCCGATTGGGTCGGTAACCCTGTCGTCAAAGTTTAATTTAGGGGACGCAATTCACCCTGAAGATTTATTTAAAGCCGTTATCTTTGTGAACAAGATTTTTCAAAGCGTTTGGTGGCTCAAAAATGGCTTGAATTTGCCGATTATTGGGCTGGGTGGCAGTAATCGAACCCTTGCAAAGATTAATCGCCGGTTCAATAACCTGCTGGACACCGATGATATTCATGGTTATCAGTTATCCGATACGCAGGTAAACGAAACTTTTGAAAAAATTGTCAGTCATGACTTGGAAGGCCGAAAAGCGGTTCCGGGAATTTCAAAGGACCGTGCCGATATCATCGTTGGCGGCCTGATTCCCGTGATCTTCTTAATGAATTATTTGGACTCTGATCGAATTACATTTTCAACCAGTGGGTTACGTGAAGGAATTCTGTTCGAACGTCTCCATAAAGTCTTGAAACAACGCGTTGAAAATAGCGAAGCATAATTTAAAAGTTTAGACCCGCTAATCTAAGATAAGATCTAGCTGGAAACCCATTGAGGCTTCTTGCCAGATCTCATCTTAGATTTTTTATTTGGCTTTTTTAGAGTGGGGCGACGAGTTTTAGCAAGCCGTTTGCCAAGGAGAAGGCCAGCTCATTGAAGTGATGAAGGGCAATGACGCCTGTATACAGCTTGTTGACGCCATTGTTAAAAATTGCGATAAGGGTTTGACCGTCAGACTTCAAGGTGTCGATGATTGTTTGGATTTTTTGCAAATCATTGTTATCAGAAATCTTATCGGATAACTGATTGAAATCTTTAATCAGATCGGCAAGCACGTCATGGCGGCCAATTGACTGTAACAGCGACAGGACGTGATTCTTATTCGGTGATGACAGCCGATCAATCGAGCTGACTAACCGATTAATGGCTGCCCGCTGCTTTTGAACGTTAATGATTCTCACTAAGTAGCCCCGCCAGATCCAACCATGAACGCGGTGATTGCCGTTGGTGACCCGATAGTACACGGCTCTATTGCCGTTGGTTTTGCGAACCGTGGCCGCCCGATCAGCGTAAAAAACGGTGAGTGGGTAATGGTCCGCGTTATGAAGTCTCTTTTTGAGGGCTGCGGATTGATAAAGGTAGCCACTAACTGCGTGATACGGGGCCTTCGCTAATTGCGAGGTAGAAATGACGGTGGCCGCTCTTACTGCCGGGATGTTCGGCTGAAACGCAAGCAGTGCCCAGCCGAATCCAAATGTCAGAATGGTAATAACTAATTTTTTCATCAATAATCAGACCTTTTGTGATAGTAAGTAACCAGGAAGAATTTACAAGATTCAAAATTGATATTTAGCTTAATTGTTTCAGAGGATGCTCAGAGTTGTGATCTTTTCATCCCCTTTTCCAGCCAATTGACCGGGCCGCCCACCAGCCGTTTTAAGCAAGCCAGCGCAATGAAAATGGCCGCGAAGCCCAACAATCTGATGATATCTTGAGAAAAGACGCTGAGATCCGTTCCACCCAGTGCTTCACGAAAACCACTGATGGCGTAAGTAAACGGTAAAAATGGGGCGAATTGCGCTAAGCCATGGGGGATGGTTTCCAGTGGATACAGACCGCCAGTTCCAAATATTTGGATGATCATCAGTAAGACGGCAATGACCTTGCCGGCATTGCCAATTAAAAAGACTAGCGAAAACGTCATGATTGTGAAGACCAACGTGGTGGTATAGGCAATTGCGAGAAAGGCGAGCACATTTTGCGGCCGAATCCCCAAAATCAGGAGTTCGCTTATCATGGTGACGGTGGTTTGGGTTAGGCTAATGCCCAGAAATAGGGTGAGTTTACCAACATACGTTTGGATCAGATTTGGATGAAGCCGGGTTTTGGATTCGAGTACGTAGCGCCATGCCAGGATAACGGTGAGTAGTAACGCGCCGATCCACATGGATAGCACGGTGTAAAACGGGGCTGCCGCATATCCAAATAATTTTAAGTGATACTGCTCGGTAGTCTTTAACTGGGTTGGGGATGCCAAGAGGTTGGCCAGCTGTGGACTTCTGCCCAGCAACTGAACTAACTGCTTGAGGTTCTTCTTATTTAAGAAGGCCGCTTTTTCATTGAGATCACGAAGGGTTCCCGAAACGTTATCTAAGCGCTGATTGATGCGACTAACCTGCCCCTTTGAAATGGCGGCAATGCTGCCGCCGGCATCTTGAATGGCCTGCAGCTGGGGAGTCAGGGAGCGAAGGGATGAAATGGCGGTATCGTTATCACTTAGATGCCGACTGATCAGATCGGTGAGGTCGTCTAGAGAAGGACTGACATTACTGGTAAAAGTGGTGGCAGCCTCATCAAGCTGGTTAGTTAGTGAGTTTGCGGCTTGATTTAACTGGTTGATTGATCGCCGTGCTTGGGCGGTTTTCCCCGCCGCCATCAGCTGGCGCAGCTGAGAAATTGCCTGTCGTTGGTGCGTCAATTGTGATTTGACGCCAGCCAGGTCTTTAATCAGCCTGGTTGCCGTGTTGTTTGGCAGGATGTTGTTAATGATGTCCAATGTTTTGAGCGCTTGATTGATTTGATCGCGCATGGCTTGGTTTGCCGCGGTTACGCTGGCAAGTTCATCGTTGGTGGCAGTGGTATGCTGGTGGTTTTCCAGATTAACCAGCAGTGTTCCCAGTGACGATTGAACTTGGGTCGCTTGGTCGCGAAGGCGGTCCAAATCGGTACTCAGGTCACTCTTCGCAGCGGTGGCCGTTCGGTCGGTTTCCTGGGCAAGCGCCTTTCCCTGACGGACGACGGCTTCCAGATGGCTAATTTGGGATGATACCCGGGGGATGTTGTGCTTGATGCTTTTAAGGTAGGCCTGGACATCATCAGCATTGCGATCAACACGTTTGAGGTAACGTTGAGTTTGATTAATATCATGAATTGCACTTACCAAAGTTGCGTGGATCTGGAGGATCTGGGGCTGTTTTTCGTTGATCTTCGTGCCGACCACGTTCATTTGCTTGATGACTTCTTTTCCGGCGATCTTCGTGAAATTCTCCCGAATCTCCTGGGCGAGGGTATCCCGCGCTTGGCCGGTAATGATGGTGGCCGCCGGATTGAGCTTTTCGTTTGATTTGTAGATCAACGTTGCCTTTTCAGGACTGTCGGTGGCTAAAGTTGCCAACCGGCTTGAAAAATCATTGGGAATTTCAATGAGGGCGTAATATTTCCCCTGGTCCAGTCCGTTATTGCCTTGCCAATCGTTAGTGAGCACCCAATTAATATTATGATTGCGTTTCAACTGATGGGTGACCTCGCTGCCGACATTGAGGTGAGTGCCGTTGACGGTGCTGCCCTCGTCATTGTTGACCACGGCAATGGGCAGGCGACGGGTATTCGTTTGAGCATACGGATTCCATGAGACTTTAATATTTAACGTCGCGTAAATTGCGGGCACAAGACAAAAGGCGATCAGTGTGATTAACACTGGTCGGCTTTGAAAAACATGTTGGAAATCCCGTTTAATTAATGTTGTTAGTGTTCGCATTGTGTCTCGCCCGTTATTTTTATAACCTAATCGATAATTGAAATGTTAACGCATTTTTATTAGATAGCGCTTGTTAACAGTTAACAGACGCACTACAATATGCTATAGCTATTTTAACCACAAATGCTGGAAAATTCAATGGATAGGCAGTCATTTGCCCGGTGGTTAAATCGTTAAATTTGGTAAGTGACTGGGATGACGGGAGACAAAAATGGCAACAATCAGGGATGTCTATCATCGTGATTTACACGCAATCTTGAAAAATCCGGCCGCGTTGCTGACTGTGTTTGTGCTGTGCATTTTACCGAGCCTGTACACCCTTGTTAACGTATCGGCAATTTGGAATCCTTATCGTCCCAGCGAAACCCACCACATTGCCGTTGCGGTGGTTAACCAGGATCAGGGGACCGCGCTGCGCGGTAAATCGGTCAACTTAGGCAAAGCAGTTGTTAATAAGCTCCACGACAATCACCAGATTGGCTGGCGGTTTGTTGACGCGCAAACGGCCAACGACCAGTTGAAACAGGGGAACTACTACGCGGAAATTATCATTCCAAAAAACTTTTCTCGGCGGCTGGCAAGCATTGCGACCGCCCATCCGCAACGGGCAACCGTGATTTATCGCACGAATACGAAGGATAGTCCGATGGGATTGAAGATGACCGAGACGGCGGCGAAGTCTTTGGTCAACCAGATTCAACAAAATCTTGTATACAATGTTAATAAAATCGCCTTTTCCTATCTCAATCAGTTAGGCGATAAAGCCCACCATAATGAATCTGAAATGATGAACCTAAAGGATTTGATTATCGCCCTGGGTGACAGTATGGATTTAGCGACGGCATCGGTTTCGACCATTCACGATACTGCCAGTGATATGGGCGTGGCGCTTGCGGCGTTTAAACCCGTGATTACACAGGCTCAGCACGTTGACGTTGTTGGGGATGCCAATGGGGCGTTAAAAGACCAGTTAACCACGACCAAATCAGCTGTTAATCGGGGGTTCGCTGATTTTTCAACGGACTTGTCAACCACGGCTGCCCAAGCCCAAACGGTTAATCGGCTTGCCAAGCAATTGGGCAGGCGGGCTTCGGCAACTAATCGAGGACTTATTAATCGTCAAATCGAGACCCTCTCAACGCAATTAACACTCTTAAAAAGCCAAGTGACGCCGTTAAACGCCTTTTTAAAGACGGTTAATCAGCAGAAAAATTTGGCGCAACTTAATGGGTTGGAAGCCATGCTTGGCGGCACCCAAGCCCTCATTAATCAGCAAACGGCTTCGCTCACGGCCCTTAAAAAGGGATTAAATACTACCGGCCAAGTAAATCAACGGCTTTATGACCAGTTGTTAAGTCAAAGCCAACGAACGGCTGATAAAATGCGGCTGCTGGTGGGGCAGTACCAGCGTGAAGTTCGGACCGGCACGAACGCGATTGGCGATCATTTGATTGCGACTATCACGCAGTCGCAACAACTCCTAACCACCTTAAAAAGGGGATCCGCGTTGAACGAGAAGATGTTGACGACCATGATTCAGGGTAACCAGCTAGTTGCGACTTCAACGGGAAAGCTGGAAGATAAGCTGACTGCCGGTAAGGCGACGATTGTTGGTGTCAGTAATCGGTTAAAACTCACCAGTGATCGTAATATAGCGGCCATTATATCTGTGCTGCAGAGCAGTCCCGGCCTGATGGGAAGCACGCTTGCCAAGCCGTTTAATATTAAAAATGAAGATATTTATCGGGTTACCAGCTTTGGCGCCGCATTTGCGCCGTCATACATGGCATTATCGATCTGGGTTGGCTGCACAATGCTGGTTGCCGTGCTGCACACAGCCGCGCCTCGTGAGGGGAAATTACGTAAACTGACCGATCGTACAGAATATTTGGGTAAACTGATGATCTTCATGACCCTATCACTCATTCAAACCTTGATTGTGACACTGTCGACCATGTTTATTCTGCCAATCCATGCCGAAAGCCCCCTGTTGTTACTATTAACCGGGGGAATTATTTCCATTGGGTTTATGATCATTATTTACACATCGGTGTGCCTGTTTGGAAATTTGGGGAAGGCCCTCGTAGTGGCGCTACTCGCAACCCAGCTTGCGGGCAGTGGGGCGATTTACCCGATTCAATTGAGTCCGCTGGCGTTTCGATTAATTCAACCCCTATTTCCATTTGCATACGGGGTGAGTGGCTTCCGAGAGGCAATTGGCGGACCGAATATTGGAACAGTTGCGACAAACTTCTTCGTTCTGGCTGTCATGGCGGGGATAATGTTGTGGCTGGGACTTTTAACGAAGCGGCCGCTTAAACACCAGACTGATCGTTTGACTCGCGATTTTCAAAAAACGGGATTGGGACAGTAATCTATCAGCTAGTCGGTTGGACGCCAACCAACTAAATAAAAACGGATCCGGCGCATTGAAGTACTGAGCTATACCCCCAAAGTTAAAGTAAAAA
>NZ_AZFZ01000170.1 GCF_001435895.1 Lentilactobacillus parafarraginis DSM 18390 = JCM 14109
TGGACTTAGGATGAAAGTGTGGACACGATTTGATAGAATTTCTACTAGAGAGGATCGTGTCTTATGAGCAAAAGAAAGAGATATTCTGTCGAATTCAAGAAAATGATCGTTCAGCTGTATGAAAGCGGGACATCAGTCACTGATCTTACCAGCGAATATGGGATTGCCAGTGCCACCATTTATAAATGGAATGATTTGTACAAGAAAGATAATGATACCGGGGTCTCCAAGGCCGACTTGTTAGAAATGCAGGCAAGAATTACCAAGCTGGAAAGTGAAAACGATATCCTAAAAAAAGCATTAACCATATTCGCAAAAAAGTAAGCATCAAAGATTGGCAGTCAGCTATTAAAGTAACGGCATCAGCGCATAGCGTTAAAGAAGTCTGTCAGACGTTGCACTTATGTCGATCAACCTACTATCAGTACCAGCACCAGACTAAGCCCGAACAGTTTAAGCGGCGCCAAGTTTTATACCAGCAAATCCGACGCATCTACTTTGATCATCGGCGGGTTTATGGCGCTCCTAAAGTTCACGAGGAACTTTTACGTGAGGGCTATCATGCCAGTTTGAAACTGGTTCAAAAGCTGATGCGACACCTAGGCCTCCGGTCAATTGTCGTCAAAAAGTGGCGCTATGAGCACAACAACTATATTGACCAAATGACCTACCCTAATTTGTTAAAACAAGACTTTAAAGCTGTCAAACCTAATCAAAAATGGGCTGCTGATATTACCTATATTCCGACCAAAACTGATGGGTGGTGCTATCTGGCAACCATCATGGACTTGTATTCTCGCAAAATTATCGCTCATAAATTAAGCCGACACATGACAACCGAGTTGGTTGTCAACGTACTTAATCAAGCTTGTGAAACTAGAACTGTCAAGGCTGGTTTGATTCTGCATACTGATTTGGGCAGCCAGTATCGAAGTACTGCCCTTGAAACAGCATTGAAGCAACACGCTATCCGGCACTCTTACAGTAAACGTGGCTATCCGTATGACAATTCTGTGGTGGAGTCATTTCATGCCAGCTTCAAGAAGGAGGAGGTTTACCAACGGACTTACAAAGACTATCATGAAGCCAATTTGGCTCAATTTAGTTACATTGAAGGATTTTACAATTCTCGGCGGATCATTAGTGCCGATGGCTATTTAACTCCAGATGAAAAGGAACAATTAGTCAGTTAGAAATTCTACGTAATCGTGTCTAAAAACTTGACTCAGATCCA
>NZ_AZFZ01000171.1 GCF_001435895.1 Lentilactobacillus parafarraginis DSM 18390 = JCM 14109
CCTCGATTTAAAATTGAAGTGCAACACCTGCTCTACTAGACCAGTTCTTTATTCAGACTAGTCAAAAAGGCCATGAAGACCTATTCTTAATTCACCACAAACAAGAAAGAGGTATCTTCATGACCCGAATTAAGAATATCATATCTAATCAGTATCACCAACTCAATTTAGCTGAACGTGGTCGAATTGAATCCCTAAGGGACTTAGATTGGTCTATCCGCCGGATTGCCCAGGCCCTTCATCGTAATCCCAGCACGATTTCACGTGAATTAAAACGTGGGACAACGACACAGATTAACGCTAGTACTCATATCTTTGAACAGTCATATCTGGCAGAAACTGGTGAAGCAATTTATCGTAAGCACCGACTAAATAGCTGTTATCGTGGACTCTTTGATCATTGTCAAACCTTCTGTAATGCTTTGGTGACAGCTTTAAAAGCGCGTCCCAGGATGCATAGTGTGGATACTTTTGTCCACCAATTCAAGACTGATCACCCAAGGCTTGTCTGCCCCTCAACACCGACGGTGTACCGGTATATTGATGACCAGCGTTTAGCTATCCGCAATTCAGACCTACCAGCTAAACTACGTCGCCGGATTAAATGCCCCGGGGCAAAGCATCATCGAATCAATAAGAAAAATCTGGGCCATTCAATCGAAGAGCGTCCCGCCATGGTTCAAGCGCGTCAAGAGCTTGGACACTGGGAAGGTGACTTGGTCAAAGGCAAACGGGTTGAATCTGAGCCAGCATTAATGACTTTGACTGAACGTGTTAGTCGCTTAGAGATCATCGTTAAACTTCCCAATTATCATGCCGACACTTGCTTGAAAGCCCTCCAGAATACCTTATATGACTATGGAACCGAGCACTTTAAAACCATTACTTTTGATAATGGTGCTGAGTTCTCAAGCTTGAGTCAAGTCAAGGGAACTGACATCTACTTTGCCCATCCTTATTCACCATGGGAACGTGGAACCAATGAGAACACTAACGGCCTTTTGCGCGAGTTCTTCCCGAAGGGCAGATCCTTGGCTTCGGCCTCACTCATTGACATTCAGCTGGCTCAAGATACCTTAAACAACCGGCTACGGCGGTCATTGAACTATCGCTGCCCAGCCGATCTAATGCCTGAACTAGCTTAGCAACTAGACCACTTCTAAGAATAGATTCTTAGTGTTGCACTTGATTTGACAATTGAGG
>NZ_AZFZ01000172.1 GCF_001435895.1 Lentilactobacillus parafarraginis DSM 18390 = JCM 14109
TAAAAAGCTTGTTTTAAGACAGACCCTAATATCTTTGTTAAATTATTTCAATCTATAATCGGTCCGTTAACTATATCGTTAATTATTAAACGAACAGTACATCAAAAGAATGAATCATTTGGTCACGTATGCGCACTAAAACCCTCTGAGGACGACTAAGACCTTTTAAGTGGCCCTGTGACGATTCTGGAAACATCGTTAATGGCACTTTCGACTGGTCTTCACAGTTGAGTTTCTACTTAAAAAGGAGTTTATGTTTACGTCGTATTTACGAGGTTTTAAAATAAGAGCAAATATGCAAGCAAACGGAAAATGAGCTTGGCGATTATCTGACCGGCGTCACCACGATTAAAAATGATGGCCGGTCAGATCACATTTTAGATAAGTACTTGTATGAAACGAGTTGACCAATTTAAGGGGGTGAGCACATGCTACTACTGCTGATACTGCTCTCAATTTTGTCGCTGTGGATGGTTTGGAAGTTTTTTACCAGTTGGGTTTGGTGGTTGCTCGGAATTCTCATCGTGATCAATTTATTTTCTTGGATTGCGGGGCTTTTTAATCCGTTGGTGGGTCTGATGAACGATAATCTTTGGATTGGGCTATCGATCTTAGCGTTAGCCGTGGCGTTTACGATTAATGTCACCCCACCACTATTTGGCAAACCGACCCTCCTTAAACAATGGCGGGCCCGAACACACCGAAAGCATTGAGAAAAATTTTATGGCTTTTCATCAATGAACCTGACGGAATTTTAATCGGGCAAAGAAAGCCGATCACCATCTTGATGATTGGTTCTTAATTTGGAAAAATTCGTTGACACTTTGTTGACACTCCCGTTCCAAAAGCTTCCGAACGAGTCCACTTCAATCCAAAAATCGAAAAATAAAAAACCGCTTGTAATGGCGGTTTAATCCGAATTAATTTGATTGAGGTGGAACCCTTGGGAATCTTAATAATGACAGTTAAGCCGTCTCCGGGATTTGAACCCGGGACCTCTTCCTTACCATGGAAACGCTCTACCTTCTGAGCTAAGGCGGCACAATTGATATGAAATCTGACACTCAAACAGCTTACCAAATCCTTTTAGATATAACAAGAGGTCGAGACAAAATTTTCATTTGTCTCGACCTCTTCTGTTTGCGTGGCAACGTCCTACCCTCGCAGGGG
>NZ_AZFZ01000173.1 GCF_001435895.1 Lentilactobacillus parafarraginis DSM 18390 = JCM 14109
GAAAACCTACATTTTTAAACTGCCCTTGACACGCTTATGTCTACCTATCCACCACCCTGAAAACGCGAAAGGGCTTAGACACTATTTAATATTTTTTAAAAAGTAACCTGATAAAACCAACCGGGATTCTATGAGTGAATGTGGTGCCAGTGAGCGGACATAAAAATAGACTTTATGAATATTATGTTAGACAAATAAATTGATTTTTTATTTTTAGGCCAATAGGGTATATCCTAGTGGCCGTTTTTAATTTTGTGATGTAACTAGATTTATAGATGTCCATTAGGATTCTCCAAATTAGACCCTGTAATAGTGATCCTACGTCAAGTTTTGGTACTAAAAGGTTAGCCGTTTATCCTAATTCTTTCGGTGTTATATCAGTTAATATAATTTTCAACTCTGAGGACTAAGTCCTCAAAACTAGTAAAACGTGTTTGAAAAATANGGTTTGGAGTATGAATGCCTAATCAGGTACCGCTTTAACAGGCCTTCATAAGCAATGCTGGTGTATTGAGAACCCATATCAGAATGCAAAAAGGTTGGATCATCAGTGAGCTTATTGGCAGCTTTATCGGTCGCATAACCGACAATCTTTTGATAAATAATTTGTAAAAGTAAGTCGGTATTTGAATGAATATGATAGATCCCATGACCATTAGAGCGCACATTTTCAGTAAATAATTGCCTAAGACCAATGGCCTTAACAAAATTGGCTACTAACACCAATCCGGAATCTGAAGATAAATGGCCACCATCATGAGTTAAAACTACTTGTTAGTTATTTTTTAAATGAATTTTCAATACGCTAAATATTGGAATCCCTCTCTTCGATTGCTTGTTGTGGTAACTTAAAGCGAACAGATTTGGCTTCCTTTTTCATCACCCAACGGGTAAAAAATAAAACTGCTGCATTGTATTGATATGGTAGTATCTATCGTGAATATCTGAGATCAATTGAATAATTCGGGCATCAGAATAGTTTTTTACAACATCGTAAAATTGATGGTTTAGTAAGCACAAAAACCACCACCTAAAATTAAGGTAGTGGTTTCCAGATCCAAATAATGACAATAATTAACTTTGATGAAAGAAGTTAATTTCATTTTAACTATTTTATTTTTAAATACAATACCTTAGAACCTGTTTAGAGTCTTACAAAGGCCCGA
>NZ_AZFZ01000174.1 GCF_001435895.1 Lentilactobacillus parafarraginis DSM 18390 = JCM 14109
GTAGTGTTGCACTTAATTTGACAATTCAAGATTTTAATAAATTCTTGCGAAGAAATGTCCGAGTATTTAATGAGAAGCAGATAATTTTCAATCCATTTTTCGAATAAACCACGTGCGGGATGAACGGATTTTGGAGTTAGAAAGTGAACTTCAATATCGAGCTGAATATAGGAGTTACACAAATTCATGAAGTTTTGACAAAATATTTTTTCATCATCATATTTAAGCGGATGGATTTTTCGCAAGTTCAATTGCGATTCCAAAGTTTCCGTTGAAATAAATTTGACGAGGATGTCAACATCAACATCGTTAAGTGGATAATCTGGTTGCGCGTTTCTATTAGGCATGAGCTTGTTACGGATATCAAAGTAAGTGTCAATGATCATTTCAGAATAAGCCGAAAAAAGATTATTCCAACTTGTCCTAGATACATCGATTATAAGTGAGTTTCTTCTTATGTAGTTATATATATCGTAAATCAAGAACCGAAGTGCCTCTAATTGCCCATGCTTTCCTGAATATCCGGAAATAAATGAAAAGTAGAAATGATTTTCCATATAGTTCTTTTGATGTAAATGAACTAATTGCTCGATGGTTTGATCATTGATTTTAACAGAGTTAGTATTTCCGAGAAGAATAATTCTTAACGTATTTGATTCTAATTGTTGCAGTTGAGACTCATCGCGGAAGATTCTTTCTTTGCTTGAGTTAAAACTACTGCCAGCGAGAGTGAGATTCGCATACTTTATCAATGACTGTAGATAGTGCTTTCTTTTATCTATCGACAATTTTGATAGAATGGCAACTGACTTCTTAGGGAAGAAGAGATAACTCGTGTAAGCGATAGTTAACTTATCGGAAATAGAGGCATCCTCGGTATCTGAAGTAGACATCTTGTAAATGCTGAAATAATGGTTTTGACGCATAAGTAAATCTACTTTGTTTGAGGTCATCTCTGGAAGTTTAAAGGAAGTTGCCTTATTTGATTTTGAGTTGGTAGAAATTATTTCAGTAATGGAGGACTTTTCTAAAATTGAATTAATGAGATTTAAACTAGGGTCCGTCTGAAAACTTTATTTCA
>NZ_AZFZ01000175.1 GCF_001435895.1 Lentilactobacillus parafarraginis DSM 18390 = JCM 14109
CCTCAATTGTCAAGTTAAGTGCAACACTAATGGCCTATTCTTATAATTGGTCTAGAAAGTTAAACCAGTTGTGGCATAACATCCGCTGGACAACTATAGCTTAAACAGCGGCGGGGACGGTGATTCAGCGTGTCTTGAACCAACTGCAGATCCACTAATGAGAGGTTTTTAAAGGAATGCCCCTTTGGGAAGAACTCTCTTAATTGACCATTTACATTCTCATTAGTGCCCCGTTCCCAGGGAGAATATGGATGGGCAAAGTAGATTTCCGTTCCTTGAACCTGATTTAAACTAGCGAATTCCGAGCCGTTGTCAAACGTGATCGTCCGAAAGTTTTCTGCACCGTAATCATCAATCGTATCTTGGAGGGCTTGCCGGCAAGTCTCTGCCCGGTAATCAGGCAATTTAACGATAATTTCCATCCGGCTAACTCGCTCGGTTAACGTCATTAAAGCTGGTTCGGACTCAACCCGTTTGGCTTTCACTAAGTCGCCTTCCCAATGGCCCAACTCCTGACGTTTCCGAACCACTGCGGGCCGGTCTTCAATGGACTGTCCAAGCCGTTTTTTATTCAGGCGGGCATGTCGGTGATTCGGGCGTTTAACGCGGCGACGTAGCTTCATGGGTAAATCATAGCTGTGAAGCTCCGGGAGCTTGCCAGCCTCGATATACCGATAGACCGTAGCCGTTGATGGGCAGGGAAAGTTCGGGTAATGAGCTTTGAAATAGTGGACATACGTATCGACACTGAAAACTCGTGGCTTAGCTTTTAAAGCTTTCGGCAGGGACTTGAAGAACACGGCAGCCCGCTGCAGTAAGCCTTTGGGGTGACACTTGGCCCGCTGTTCTCGATAGTAAGCCGCCCCGCGCTCGGCAAAGTAGCCCTGATATGACCGATGTTTCTGGGAATCAATCTGGGTGGTTAACCCGCGTTTTAATTCGCGAGAAATGGTGCTGGGACTCCGGTGAAGCCGGCTGGCGATCTGACGAACGCCAAATCCTAATCGAGTCAGGGACTCAATTTGACCGCGTTCAAAAGATTGGAGTTGTTGGTAATGCTTAGGCATGATATTCTTAGTTT
>NZ_AZFZ01000176.1 GCF_001435895.1 Lentilactobacillus parafarraginis DSM 18390 = JCM 14109
AATCGTGTCCACACTTTCATCCTAAGTCCAAACAGTCCAACTTTAACCATGTAACAATTAATGAGATCATAGCAGCACTTGAACCTATTAATCAACGGCCATTGAAAACTATCGGACTTATTCGGATTAATTTTACAATCTGCCTATTGAAAAAAAATATTCAAAAAATTATTCATTCTTTCCAACCTTCACTTTACTTAGTGAATTATCAGGTGTTTTACTGTAAACTATTAATTTCTCCATTAAATCAATGTATAATGTGTAGCTATTTGTTATTTTCTTTAATTTTTTCATGTAAAAACTTATGACGATCAGAAATTAGGCTAAGAAACTTTGCGAGGTCATCATCGGTAGGTAGTTGCTTAATAAAGTTACGTGCTACTGACCGCTTGTTAATATATTGTTTTTATCGTCCTATTTTTTATTGGCCCGTATTTGAGATTCAGTTAATTTAGACATGATATTTTCTCATTACTTATTTAAGTTAGATACATATTATATGTACGAAGGCATTTCATTTACACAAGATTCTTGACGCTACCTCGTACTCATACGGATCAGCAAACATCGCTAACGTCGTTCTTAAAACCAAGTCATAGACTTGCTGCTGTATTTTAGGTAAGCTGGCTAATTTCTCTTTAGTCGGGACGACTTTAGTCATGATAATGGCGTAGTGTTCTTCAACCTTTTTTCCATTAACATAGCGCTTATTTGGGGTGGTATTGGTTAAAGCGACTGGCTTAGAGACTAAACCCAGATACTTCGTCAGATTAGCCACTAAATACTCAAATTCTTCATCAGTGATATAAGCACAATCGGTTCGGGGATAGCTAAGGAACTTGGCTTCGTATAAACTCTGAATGGCCGCCAAAGTCTGGCTGGCACTGGCATGATACCGTTTATTCATGGCACTTTGGAGACTGGATAGTGAGAATAGTTGGGGACTAGCACGCTTTTTGCCTTGTTTTTGGACGTCCTTGATTAAACCGGACTGTGAGCCTTTCTGAACGTTTTTAGCTTGCATGAATGTTATTAGCCCTGTTTCGTCTTTAAATCGCTGAT
>NZ_AZFZ01000177.1 GCF_001435895.1 Lentilactobacillus parafarraginis DSM 18390 = JCM 14109
ATAAAAACTACTAAGCTTAGAGGCGTATATGAGACTCGACGGAGTCCATATACGCCTCTATTACTTTATAGTGGTAGTGAAGCACAGGCCGTGGTTGCTTTTTGGGCTCTTAGAAGCCGTATATAAAAATGGCCGCTTCGCTGGTCTTAGAAAATTCGCTCAAAGTAGTTGGGTCCCAGAGACCGCGTTTTGAAAACTTGGTTACTAAGGCCTCAGCGAAGAGCTTCAAGAAAGGTAGATTAATATGCGAACAATTATTGGGTTAGATGTTTCTAAAGCAACAGCCACCTTATCGGTGGCCACCGAAGGCAAGACGGTTTATGACAGTACCATCACATTAGATGCCATTGGCTTCAATACTTTGAAAGCAATGGTTGCCTCATACGATCGGCCGGAAGTCGTTTTTGAAGCGACTGGTGTGTATTCTCGACGGCTCGAGAAGTTTTTATTAGATCAAGGAATCCTGTACCATATTTTGAATCCCCTGGTCGCCAAGAAACGACTGGATGATGGTTCCAGATTACGAAAAAACGATATCAGGGACGCACAGGGGTTGGCCCTTACCGAATTTGTCAAACAACCAGTCGCTTTTAAGCCTCGATTTATCGATCCCGTATACCGTGAATTGATGGACCTCAGTCGTTATTATGACCAACAAACTGAGGATCTCAAACGCGAGAAGAACCGGTTGCATCGGTCAATTCAGCTTACATTCCCAAATTTTGACGATGAGATTGATCTTAGCCGACGATCAGGATTAGCTGTGCTCCGGCTATTTCCGCACCCTTCACGATTACGCCAGGGCAGCTTTGAAGCTATTAAGCAAAAAATATTGGAGCTTCAATTAGCTGGGATTGGAGAAGGACGGGCTGATACTTTGACTCGCCGATTATGGCAAGCCAACGCGATATCTTATCCCGCTGTTGATGAGCAGTCGCTCGTCATCAAACAAGTTCAAGACCAGGTTGATAATGTTTTACGGATCATGGATGGGCGTGAGGAAACGATTGCCTATATGACTATGTTGGCTCATCAGCTCCCAGAATACGAAATCCT
>NZ_AZFZ01000178.1 GCF_001435895.1 Lentilactobacillus parafarraginis DSM 18390 = JCM 14109
TTTCCTACATTTTACGGGTGCCTTTTACATATCCATTACGGCAAACAAAATATCCGTAAAGATTAACCAAAATATCCAAGGTAAAACTATTCGGGTGAATGTAGTAGTACTAATCTTTTGAAAAAAAAATCGCTTCGATTGGATAATGATCATTACAACAGGAAATAAAGCAGTGTAAAGAAATACCAGCTTATTTTCTAAGGTTACTTTATAAAAATATTTAGTATATATCATTACTTGGGTAATATATTTCTTCATAACTATTTCCTTTCACAAAATTATGGGAACGGTATTGGCGTTTTCCACTGATGTTCTTCAGAATTACCTTTTAAATATGCCCGCATTTGATCTCTTGAGAAGTATGGCGGGTACATGTATGGATATCCTTCAGTGGAAATTACCTTAATAATTTTGGGCAACTTAAGTTCGTTAGGCCCCAAAACTCCAACTCCAATAATTTCAATATTATAATGCAATTCATTCTCTCGTAGATACTGCAAATAATTCGCTTCAAATTCATCACTATCATTCACCATAAGCTCATTTTTACCTGCTTCAAAAAGAAAGCTAAATTCCTTTAACAATTCCAACGGCGATAGACGAGCATAATATTCAATATTAGTTAACCCATTACGAATTGTTATTGATGATTGATCACCATTTTTCTGGCTAATATCGAGGTCATTGTTCTCCATTCTAGTCCCAGACAAAGATTCTACAGACTCATTAACAGCTTCCTTCACAGACTCCTTTAAGGAAAATCCCGATCCTAATCCAAGCACTTTTAAGCTTGAGGAAATTCCGAGTAATACCGTTACGTAAACACCATTAAATATTGAAATACTAGAAACTAAGATTTTTGGGAAAAATAGGTTTAGTAATGTAAAGCTTCTACTTCCACCCAATAATTTAGAAAGTACCCTTGAATTTACAATTTTACCTGGAACATGATTAACCCAGTGAAATATAAAGCTTTGTCGCTCATAGAACTCTAAAATTGCTTTGCGCAAGGCCCTATGGATCTGAGTCAAGTTTTTAGACACGAT
>NZ_AZFZ01000179.1 GCF_001435895.1 Lentilactobacillus parafarraginis DSM 18390 = JCM 14109
ATTTTCCAACATTTTACAACCGTTGCTGACAGTTGGTTCATCAAGCACAACAAGGTCTCGTTTAATTTGTAAAAATAAAACTAATTGAACAAGTTTTCGCTCGCCTCCAGATAATTCTTGGTAATGTTTATTCCACCGTTTTTGCAAAAAGCTAAATGAATATTCTTCAATTTTATCTTTCAAATAGCCCAGCTCGATCTCATATTTACCATATTCAATTCCAAGGACTAAATTTGCAATTTCCCCAACAGTAATTGAACCAAGCATCGGCAAAGTTTGATTAATGTACACATATGAAAATGTTTTATCGATTTTAAGTTTAGCTTGTCTAAGCCCAAGAATAACATCAATCAATGTTGTTTTACCAACACCATTTCTTCCAACTAAAAAATTTATTTCATTATCAGCAATTGTAAAGTTTAAATCTCTAAAAAAAGGATCCTTAGATCTAGGAAAAGTATACGTTAAATTTCTAATTTCCATTAGCTTCACCCTTCTACTGGCAGAATCAGCATTTTTTTATAACTAACAAACCCAATCAACATTGACATAATATAAACGATTGCGAAAGTAAAGAAAAAATCAAGCGCGGGAACATTTCCAATTAGAAATTGAAAGGTATCGTTCAAAAAATAAATTGGATCAAAAGTATTTAATAAGACATCTGTTATTTTAACTGTAAACGTGTTGATAATAAGCGATGAGATCACCAGCAAAGCAATAGTCGCAAGGTTTAAGATAACAGGGATTGATTTCTGCTTTAACTTAATACAGATTAAAGGAAGACATATACCAACTAAGGGGATATACGTTAAAACTAAGACTTCTAATAACTTAAATATTAAACCAAAAGGATTCATCCTAAATAGAACCGCGCAGAAGATACTTGTACAAAGCAAGGTAATAAATATGATGAATAAATTGATAATCATCTTGCTTATGATAAAGACAGAATTGTTACTAAGCAACGAACTATACTGTTTCAAATAGCCTTGTTCTCTAAGCATCGGAATATCTGTCAAGGGCAGTTTAAAAATGTAGGTTTT
>NZ_AZFZ01000018.1 GCF_001435895.1 Lentilactobacillus parafarraginis DSM 18390 = JCM 14109
TCACTGTTTTACTTGACTAAACGTAGAAAAAGCAAACGCCATGTGCCAGTTGGCAACGCTTAAAATAATGCCAACAATGAGCGCGCCGCCGGCAGCTCCCAAACCCTGAAAGGTATTCTGAAAACCCAGCAATCGCTCCCGAGTTGGGCCACTATAAAGCAGATCAATCAAACTAATGCAGAGTGTATTAAACATTCCGATCCCGGCACCCAGTAGCGCCCGGGCAAATAACAGTGTTGCAACGTTGGGCGCCATCATTGAGATGATTGCCCCGACAGCGGTTAAAGCCGTCCCGCTCAGCACCATCTTCTTGGTACCAAATCGTTTTACCAGAAAACTGCTAATGACAATGAGTAGCGCCATCGTAAACGATGGAATCGTCACCGTCAATTCAGCGGTTTCTGCCGAAAGTCCTGGGAACTGTTTCATCAGCCCCGGAATGGTTGCGGCAGTTGCCCCCGTTGACATTGGTAACAATGACAATGCCAAAACAGAAAATGCCATCATTCCTGATTTCTTCTTCATTTTCATGAACCTCCTAATCAATCCGAGGCGGTGCTCTCTCATTCACCAATCCTCGACTGTATTATAAAGGATTATGAAACTGGTTGATAGACGAATCCAATAGTTTTTTCAAAAAAGCCATTAGAGAGCGCTATCAATTGCTTTCATTGTAAATTTACAACGGAAAGTTATCAGAAGTAATCAACTTTTACCAAAAAAAGGGCATAACCGTTACCACTAATAAAGTCATCCTAATTATGGGATAGTCTCCAACATGCTCCCTTGTCTCTGGTTCCTAGTACTTTGACTGAAGGGCCTTTGCAATACTGCCCATCATTTCCGAAAAGCTCTGATCATTCAGGCCGCTGACAGTTTCCTTTTCAAGCTTGTTAAAGTCCTCAATCAGTAAATAGGCCGATAAATAACGTTTTAAGGCCTGCTTGCTTGCCTTCACATCATCTGATTCCGTAATTGTCGAACCACTAACAACTGCTCGAGCAAATTTATCTGGATCAATCTTCATTTTTTTAGCCATCATCCGTAAATCCCCTTTGAGTTTAATATTGATACTGTCTTCAAAAAAACCCCTGCTAATTAATTTGAACCTTATTAATCATTAACAGTCGAGCAAAATCCTTCCTGCGCCTTCAGAATTCGCTTACATTTGTGAGCAGACAAATAGCCAATCGCTTAATTCCGACTTATTTATGACTGTTTGCTCAGTACATCAATTATTGTAAGCGATTTATCGAGGGCAATCTTTGCAATTCAAGCACTATTTATTGCAAATTATGACGTTCTGAAAATATTATTCGACATTCCCATCAAGGCCACTTCTGAACTAACTTATCCTGATGCAAGCGGCGCCAGTAACCGATTCAATTTTAAACAAGCCCCCGATTGACCCTTCCCTACATAAAAAGAGCCCGGCAACCATCTCTGGTTTCCGAGCTCAACATTATCACGAATGGTGTCGAATGGGGTTCGATTAACGTCATGTCAGAAATAACGTTTACCTATTCGTTTTGATAACTTTTAATAGTGTAGCATGGGGTTCCATAATCTTCAATCAAATGTGCGCAATTAATTAAAGAGTTGAGAAAAGCTATGCAGATTGGTTTATTGAAGATTACCACCTTCTTAAATGACGGATTATCATTACTTCGAATATTTGATATATGCCTTATTTAAAGCAATCTTTGCGGCCTTGTATTCTTTCAAATACTTCGCTTTGGTAGCTGCTTTTTTAGCTTTCTTATATGAAGCTTTAGCCTTAGCAACCTTTGCCTTTGCTTTCTTAATCGTCTTTGGATGCTTCAAATTGGCGAGCTTGGCTTGGGCGCGTTTATAAGCTTTATAATATTTCGCCTTGGTCGTTGTCTTTTGGGCTTTATTGTAGGCTAATCGGTACTTCTCCACAGCGCTTGAAGCGTTGGCAACCGCGACTGCATGGGCGGACTTCTTCGGCGCCGTTACCTTAGTTGAACTGCTGGATGAAGAAACAGCTTGGGAGCTTGAAGAAGATGAGACGCTTGAGGACGAGGAGGAACTACTCGATGCGGCCGTTGAGTTATCAGGGACGACAGCCCCGCCATTGTTGTGATCGTTGGGATTGGTCTGTTGGAGCGTAAACTGCGCGTAATCTAGCTCGGCGGCATTATTTCCCTTAGCAAGTTTAAGGGTGTTGTCACCCTGCTTTAATGAAACCGTTCCGTACTGAATTGTTTTGCGGGTTCCATCAACATTTGGTACCGCGGTCGTCCAGCCGGTTGAATACGGGAACACCGCGTCCTTTAGCTGCTGGCCATTTAACGTTACCTTGTCAGTGGCATCCTGCTTATTGGTTCCGCCATTTGCGTAGCCGAGTTCAAGCTGATAAGTGCCGCTTTCTGGTGCGGTTACCTTCATCGTGTCAGAGCTGTCATTACTATCAAATGTGCCAACAAAGTAGTTGCCCGAAGCATAACTTCCCTGAACTTTCTTTGCCGTTCCGGTCAGGGCGCCATCCTCAGCTTCAACCCGAATTGGATCGGTTGCCTGAGTTTTCGCATCTGAAAGCCCGGTAGCAGCCGTGTCATTCCCACCAGGGGTGACGACAACCTGATACCCGTTAGCGGCTTTCATGTTTTTAACCGGGACCTGGACACTGCCGTTGGAAACATCAACGGTTCCTGATTCAACCGTCTTTGGACTATCAACGGCAGTATCGACACCATACCATGGGGATTCCTTCACTTCGACGTGGGCGACTTTCCCAAGTTTGGCTTGATCCAAGCCGTTTACGCTAACGGTTGTACTTCCACTGGTTCCACCTAAAATAACGGAAGTTTGTGTCTTATCGGAAGTTGTATTAGCAACACTGGCAAGATTACCATTTGTGCTAAACGTGCTGGTCTTGTCCATTTGGCCACTCATATCGCCGTACCACTTGTACAGCCAATAGCCACCGTTAGGCTTCTGCTGATCCGTTAGTAAATTATCCATCCGTCCATAGTCAAACCAGAACGCCAAATCGGCACTGTCCAATTCGGGAACATTTTCAAAGTTTTGAACGTAGTGAATCATCTGACCAGGCACTGCTAATTCCTGTTCTGAGCCATATTCGTTAATACTAATCTTGCGGGGAGAAATTCCCAGGCTGGCTTCCAGACTCTTAAGTGCGGCCGCCTGCTGTGGAAAGGCCGCTGCGCCCCACTGATGCCAACTGATTACGTCTGGCAAGGTATTCGAATTTTTTGCCATCGTCAAGAAATGAGTCATCCACTTTGGCTGCCAGCTGTTAAGACTGGGACCCACAATTTTTGCATTTGGATCTAATTTTTTAACTTCTTTGTAGGTATCTTGCCAAACTTTGTCAAAGTCACCCCAGGATCCTTTCCCGATACCATTTTGTCCTTGCCAAGTGCCGTTGGGTTCGTTCCACAATTCATACCCGTAAATCGCATCCGGATTGGATTTCTTGGCACTGGTAACCATGGTATCCACCCGTTTTAACCAGTCCTGCTCGTTAGTATAGTTATATGGCCATTGGGAATAAATATCCGCCAGCCGAATAATTACCTTGGCGCCTACTTTAGTCGCCAGCGGAGCGGTACTGGTAAAATCACCGGCCGCCGTGGGTTCCCCATTTGGAATCTGCTGGGCACCGGGTCCCGGCTGGGTGAAGGTCTTAGGCTTCAACGACGATAATAAATTCTCATTCGGGGTGTTGCCATGCGACATCGCGTACAGGCCACCAGATGCGACGTGTTCAGTTTGATTTCTAATCGCTGTATTGGTGTCCACCGTAATTGCCTGGTTCCCGTTATCATCGGCGGCTACCCGACCACCAACATTCACTGCTAAGAGACCAAGGGCGGCGGTTGTTATAAACGTGACAAAATGTTTTGCTTTCATTATTGAATACCTTCTTCTGTTAGATTCCCCATCCCCTTAGAAAATTGATCCATGAATTCTTCAGTCCGGATTTTTTAAGAATCCGCTTACATTTTTCCCACAAAAAGAGAGATCAAGCACGTGGCCCAATCCCCCTATGAAATTTTAATCTTAATCAATGAATAGGTAATTCCTATTCTTTATTCAACCAAACCCTCATTTGGCCATCTTGGCGATTTGCCCATGAATAGTACGGAACCAAAGTTAAGTCAACATTCTCAGTGTCTTCGTTTTGAACTTCGGTGTAGAGAGGAGCGTTCACATCGTCAAGCTTTTCACGCTTAGCGGCAATCTTCACAACGCCAACGCCGTCAAGTAATTTTTCGTCGAAGTGGTAATCAGTCTTCGCATCAGCAGCAACTTGGTAGTCCCAAAGAGGTGCCTCGTTGTCGGCTTCTTCAGCGGCGTAAACCACTGGGCCACGCTGAACGGCAACTTTACCGTAATCAGCCTTCACCCGGTTGCTTGCCCGCATGATCTTAGTGCTCATGTCAAGCTTCAGATCAAGGGTCATTGATTTACCGTCAACGTCAAGGTAAATGAAGCCATCTTCAACTGGTAAGCTCTTAGCAGCGCCATCAACACTCAGTTCGTACTTTGCGGACCAACTTGGAATCCGAATTCCAAATTTAAATGATGCTTTATTTGGATTTTCGATTTCATAATGAATATCTCCACTCCATGGGAAGTGGTTGGTCTGAGAAACCTTGATGCCATCGTCAAACTCAGCTTCGTTGGCAATGAACTGATGTGACAAAATGGTGTCTTCGTTCACAGTGTACAGATACTCGTCAACTGAAGCGATCAACCGAGCTAAGTTAGCTGGGCAGCATGCACAGCCAAACCAGTCGGCACGATGAGTCAATACATGTGATTTACCTGGGTTACCCTTACTGCCGGCAGGATCTGCTTCTAGTGGATTGACATAGAAGAAGTGCTTTCCGTCAAGTGACATCCCACTTAAAGCACCGTTGAACAGTTCCTTTTCAAGAACGTCGGCGTATTCACCCTTAGCACGAATGTTCAACATTTGCCGGGCAAAGAAGGACATTCCCACTGAAGCACAGGTTTCGCCATAATCAGTGTCATTTGGCAGATCGTAATCGTAGGTAAATGCTTCACCAGTCGTTGTTTGACCAATGTTACCAGTGATGTACATTTGACGCTTAACGATGTCGTTCCAGAAGCGGTCACAGGCAGCTAATAAATCCTTGTCACCTGTGTAACGAGCAACGTAAGCCATCCCTGTGCAAAGGTAAACTACCCGAACAGCGTGACCATGAGGCACCTTTTGATCCTTGATTGGTTCTGCGGCCAAGTAGTACTCCCGTGGGAAGTCGCGCATCCCTGGAATCAAATCACGGTCGACACTATCGCCGTCAGCCTTGATTTGCTTCTCAAAGAATGCTGGATCCTGACCACGTTGGGTTAAGAAGTAGTGGGCTAAGTCCATGTACTTCTGGTTCTTAGTCACTTCATACAGCCGTGACAATGCTAACTCAATTTCCGGATGGCCATCGTACCCCGGAATCTTGCTTTCTTCAAGGCCAAAATTATTATCGATGCAGTCGGCCATGCGAGTGGCAATGTCCAAGGCCTTTTGATTGCCGGTTGCGTTGTAATAGGCAACCCCGGCTTCGATGTAGTGACCCATGGTATATAACTCATGAGATTGTTGGAGACGCTTGAACTTCCGCTCTGGAGCGTCAATTTGGAAGTAGGTTGATAAGTAGCCGTCATCATCCTGAGCCTTGGCAATTAAATCGATTAAATTGTCGGTGATCTTCTTCAGATCTGGATTTGGATGATAGCCAAATGAATAGGCAGCGGCTTCCAGCCACTTATAAACGTCGGTATCCTGGAACGGAAAACCATAGTGGTGACCCTTCATTTCGCCGGCAGCGATCTTCAAGTTGGCAACGGCGTGACTATTCTTGTCCTGGCCGTTATTTTGAGGATCTTCAGCAATCGAAATGTCGGCTTCATCGTTCATAACCTTCCACTGATATGGTAAGACTTCTTTAACGACGAGTTCTCGATAGCGTTTCCAAAAGTCAGAGGTAACCTCGACTTTATTTAACTTAGGCGCTGTGTAAACTTGCATAGATGAACCTTCCTCTCAAAAAATACGTGTGTAACTATTCAACAAATCGCTAGGTGGTGCACTGACGGTTTAGGCGTTTGCAGTTTCTGCCTTTTTAGCATCTTCTGCATGACGCTTTGCCAAGTCAGCTTTAACAACTGGTTCATGATTTTCCCACTTACGATAGAAGATCATCAAGATTAAGCTGATTGCATAAATGATGATTGGAACCCATACGAAGGTGAAGCTGATTCCGGCAAGACTGTGAGCGCTCTGAGTAGCGTTGGCAGCGTTGAAGCCGAAGCTCTTCAAAATCATTGAAGCGATAAATGAACCAAATCCAGTACCCATTTGGATACAGAATGAAGCACCAATGGCAGTTAAGAATCCGTTAGCCCGGATACCGTTCTTCCATTCACCAAAGTCAACGGTGTCACCAACCATGGCGAAGAACATTGTGCAGGCAGAACCGGAACCGATACATGCAATACACCATGCAATTAATGCGGAGGTTGTGTTTGAACCGGCAAAGCCAATCCAAGCTTGGCCAACCATTGTCATTAATAGGAAGAAGATGGTTGTGCCCCACTTGTGCATGAATTTAACGAAGAATGGTACTGAAGCCATCCCGATAACTTGGATGATTGTAAAACCGTTAAAGAATGAAATCAAGCCCTTGCTGCCCATGTTGTACTGGAAGTAGTAAGGCATTGAAGCGTTCCGGACGATAAATGCAGTCCAGTAAGCCAAGTTGGCAGTAACGATTAATACCCAAGGCCAGTTGCTCTTGGCAGCTTTGAAACTTTCCTTGATCGTGATAACCCGTTCTGATGAAATGTTCTTTTCACGCATATCCAAGAAAGCAATGATCAAGAGGATGAAGGCGACGATGGCGTAAATTCCAACGGCCATTGACCAACCCTTTTGATCATTACCACCACCGAGCATGCCGGCGAATGGAATGATGAAGGTAACGGCGAAGAAGTTACCAACGTTCCCAAGTACCAAACGGATTGAATTCGCTTGCATCCGGCCGTCAGTGTCGGAAGTCAAGTTAGGCAATACGGAAGTGATTGGGGTTGAAACAGCGGTGTATGACAAGTCAGCCAAAATGTACATAACGCCGGCGTAGATTACTTTGGCACCTGAACTGATGCTTGGTGTCGTGAACAGTAACCAAACAAAGATGGCAAATGGTAATGACATCCACAGGAACCAAGGACGGTTTTTACCATACTTACTGTGAGTGTGGTCAACCAAGATCCCCATGACAGGTGCCCCAACCGCATCAAAGACACGGGCGATTAAACTGATAACACCGGCCATTGCAACCGACAAACCGAAAACGTTGGTGAAGAAGTAAAGCATATAAGAACTGATAATACAGTAAAGTAAGTTACCAGACATATCCGTAAAACCATAGGTAATTTTTCTGTGCCATGGCAAACGGTCATCAGCTAGAAGCGCTTGGGCACTAGCTGTGTTTGGATCAACATGACTTGCATTTGAACTCATGATTCTGACCTCCAATATATTGATGAATCTAAACGCTTACAATTAGAAAATCATTGCAAAACAGATAAATGAAACGAGACCTCGCGAGTGGTCAACGCCGTGACGGTTGTCAAGGCATTTGATTTGTATCTCATTTACGATTATTATGGTAAGCGTTTCCAAGCAGTAAAAAAAGGTCTATAATAGCAAAAGAGGTGATATTATCCGACTAGTTGCCTTTATTGACCGGGCTCCGTGGGTGATTTAATAGGAATTGCTATCACATTTCAAACATTTGGTGATTATATCCGACATCGGCTGATTTTATCACTATTGGTATATTTAGTGACCATTTCCGACATTGGATTGGAGGTTAGTACCATGTTATTCTCAACTTTTACAATCGAAAAACCATTACTTTATTACAAAGGAGGCGAATTTATTGCTAATGGTCCCTGGCGGCACAGGCGCATGTATCATAAGGGTGATTATGAAATGATTTTGTGTATCAAGGGACCGATTTATTTACAAATTGGTGACCGCCGGGAGGCCCTTAACGCCCACGAAGTCCTGCTGGTGCCGCCGTTCACACCGATGTTTGGTTATCAAGACTCCCAGGGCAGCGTTGACTTTTACTGGCTGCACTTTTTCTCCCAGCATCGCGAAGATACGTTTGAATCTGAAGAGGACGAGGTCGTTTCAGAGGTTAAAACCAACAAGAACGCCAAACGCAAAATCTATTTGCCGATGAAATTCAAGCTGGTTGATTATGAAGAGGCCACCATTCTGATTCATCAAATTTTATCAATCCACAATGAGTTATCCTTTATTGAAGAACGTGATTATTTGGTCTCAGCCCTTTTAATTCAACTTTATAAGTCATACTTCAATAAATCAAAGTCCGACGAAGACAGCTCCCGGATCAGCTATATGAAGGAATGGATTCGTGCCAACATGTCCAGCACCCTCACAGTTGCTGAAATTGCCGACCGGGTGCACCTGAATCCCGATTACCTGACGCGACTGTTCAAACACTACACCGGCATGACCACTTTGCAATACCTGAACCACGTTAAGATTGAAGTGGCAACGTTACTACTCATTCGGACCGAAATGCCCATTAAGCAGATTGCCTTTAATTCATATTTCAACGATCCCAAAGTCTTCATGCGCCGGTTCAAAAGTTCCGTTGGCTTATCGCCCAGCGAATACCGCAAGTCTTATAACCTGATCCATCTTAACAATCCCCACGTTGATCCGCAGATTCCCATTCCGAAACGAATTGCCGATTCTATCGACTATATTCCGGAAAACGGGGACATCCCTGAATAAGCGATCAATAACCCGATTGCCTATTAACTAACAATGCCACGATTCACACATTATAGGAGGAATTTCAATGCATATTTTCACAAAAAAGTTTGCCGGCCAGTCCATTCTCTCATGGGTTTTTCAAATCATTTTGATTTGGATTGCCTGGGGCGTTCACGATGGTTCGCTGCCAAAAAATGTTACAACCATTACATTTGCCGCCGTTGTATTACTGCTTATTTACTGGAGTTTTTCATTAGACCGAAAAAGAAGCAACAGCAAGTGAAATCACTTTTGTTGACCCCATATTCATGTTAGTATCTGAAATGAAAGATATTTTTGATTGACCAAATAAACAATCAAAATGAGGGGTTGAGAATTCATGCAATTTAAACACAATTATCTGGCCGTTTTAGGGCTGGTTGCCGGCGGAATTTTGCTGGGAACCTCTTCTTTAACCGCCAATGCATCACTGACGCCATCCAGCACCTTACCAAAAACGGACATGGTCGATGTTTCCAGTTGGCAGGGAAGTTTAACCGCTGCCGATTACCAAACAATGGCTAACAATGGCGTTAAGGCCGTGACAATCAAGGCCACCGAGGGAACCGGTTACACGAATCCCTATCTAAGCCAACAGGTTCAATACGCCCAACAGGCTGGCCTGAGCGTCAACTTTTACCACTTCGCCCATTTTACATCGACCGCAGCGGCTCAGTCTGAGGCTCAGAACTTCATCAAGGCCGTTCAAATGGTCACCAGTTCAAAGGATGTTGTCATGGTCGTTGACTTTGAGTCGTCTGAACTTGGCAGCTTATCGAAAGCTCAAAACGATGCCGACCTGGCCGCCTTTGACGCAACTTTAAATCAAGCCGGTTACAATAAGACCGACCTGTACACCATGGCCAGTTGGCTGGGGGTTAATATCGATACCAATGCCGCCAACAACGGCTGGATTGCCGATTATCCAAACAACCCAACCGGAAGCAAATACACGTCAGCTAACGCCTGGCAATGGGCGTCTGACTATCGATTCCCATCAATCACGCAAAACCTGGATGTCAGCCAAATGAACAATGATTACTATCTAAATTCAACGGTTGGCACCCCAACCAATACCGCCACAAATACGACACCAACAACGAATTCGAGTTCATCAAGTGTAATTTCCAGTTCGTCGAGCTCGTCGAGTTCAACCACGGGCTCCAAATCGTCAACGCCTGGTGAGATCGTCAAGGTCCCGGGACCATCAGGGAAGCAATACTCCGCCAGTCGATCCAAGTCGGTTAAGCTCGTTTGGCGCAGCAGTATGGGCCGTCACGCCTATAAGACAACGGATGGAGCCCGATACTCCAAGCATCTGGGCTACCGTTACGGGTTTAACTCGGATATGCCGGATGTCACCTGGTATACGGACGCTCATGAGAAGCTTTATAAAAAGACAACTGGTAAATACTACATTTACTACCACGTCAAGAGTGCCGATGGCCAACACGGCGGCTGGGTATGGCGCGGCTATCTTAACAAATAAATCGCTTAATCCAAAGGCCCTCACAGTCAATTTAACTGCCAAGGGCCTTTTATAGTGGATTGGTTATTAAATCACGGCGAATAACAAGTAGGCACTCATATTACAGGCCGTTAACGAATTGTTGTTTGTTTGTAAATAAGCGGACGCATGGGCATCGTGTCACGTACTGACTTGCCAGCGGGTGGTTTTGAATCCAGATAGGTTTATGGTACGATGCTTGCAACGTTGTGCTCACGACACTTTAGAAATTAACGACATGGAGTATTTAATAATGAAAAAATTCGCTTCCCTAAAATTAACCGCGCTGACGCTGGCCGCCTTTGGCCTGCTCGCATTTAGCGCCACCAGTTTACCAGTTCAGGCAAACACGTTCTCAGCCAACCATCCGAATGCCGATATGGTGGATATCTCCGCTTATCAGGGTGCGCAAACCAATCTCGGCCTCCAGAACATGAAGGACGCTGGCGTTCAGGCAATGACCATCAAGGCCACTGAAGGGACTTACTACACCAATCCCCTGTTGGCTCAGCAAACCCAGACGGCGCAATCTGCCGGTTTGAGCATTAATTTCTACCACTACGCCAATTTCACCACAAAAGCGCAGGCAAAGCGGGAAGCCAAGTACTTCGTCAAACATGTTGAAGCCGTTACCAGTCAACGCGATGTCGTGATGGCCATTGATTTTGAAGCTTCCAAACTTGCGAATTTACCAATCGCCACCAATGACCGAAACATCAAGGCCTTTAATAAAGTCGTCCAAAAAGCCGGCTTTACCAAAACTGACATTTATACCAACGCTAACTGGGTTGACAGCTATGTCAGCATGAACAGTAAGAACCTTGGGTGGCTGGCAAACTACCCCAATAATCCTACCGGGAAAAAATATGCGGCGGCCAATGCTTGGCAGTGGACTTCGAATTTTAAATTTTCTGGAACCGGTCGAACTGATGTGAGCCAGTTAAATAACGACTATTATCTTAATGATTAATTGAATATTAATAATAAAGCGCTGATTCATCCGATATCCCTATCGAATTGGATCAGCGCTTTATTATGATGAAAAAATGATGCCTTCAGTGTTATTTTTCGAGGATTTGAAGCAAACTATTATACTGGCTTAGCATCCATGACTTGTAATTCTGACCATTAGGTAACGTCTCAGTGACTTTCAAGACCGGCACGTCGCTCTTGTGAGCCAAATCAACTAAATTGTTAACCGTTTTATCATCAACCTGCGAATTATAAACGAAGAACGCAATCTTATGGCCCTTAATGCCATTCTGCATGCTCCGGATGGTTTGTGGGGAAGGATCAATGTCCTTTTCGGTGTCGTTTTCAAATTCTGGATTGCCAACCTTAAAGCCCATTGCCTCCAACGCATAGTCGAAGACCGGTTCACTCACGTAAACGTCCTTGTTCTTACTCTTAGCAGCAACCTGCTTCAGCTTGGCAATCTTTTCGTTAACCGGCTTCAGGGACTTAATGTAATTCTGGGCGTTCTTCTTGAAGTAGGCCTTGTTCTTTGGCTGCAATTTGCCTAATTTCGTGGCAATGGTGTTTGCCAACTTGGGCATTGTGGCTGGATTGTACCAAAGATGTGGGTTGTCGCCGTTCTTCTTGCCCATTAAATCTTCACCGACTTTTATGTAATCAGCTTTCTTATTGTTGGAGACTAACTTAGACATCCATCCATCATAGCCGATACCATTAGCGATTACGATCTTGGATCCGGTGAGGTTCTTTGCAACCTGGGTGGTTGGTTCGTAGTCGTGGGGATCGACATTCGGATTAGTAATTACCGACGTCACATCCCCATGCTTACCAGCAACCTTCTTAGCAACTTCGCCATAGAAATCGGTCGTTGCCGTGATCTTAATCTTTCCGTTACTGCTACTTGACGACGAACTGCTTGAGCAGCCGGCAACAATGACTCCAAGACCAACAACCAATAATGCCAGTAACATAAATTTGAATCTGAATATCTTCTTGAGCATCTGTTTACCTCTCCCGTTTTTAAATAGTAACGATTACTCTTACGATAATATGACAAAAAAAGCCGTTTGTAAACACCTAATTGTTTTTAGGTATTTTAACGGTTGTGAATTCTTATGACAGCTGGTGATAATTTTTGAGGACCAGCTTATAAAATTGACTCATCGTGTAGGCTTGATGAAAGTATTTCTTACCCGCGTTCTTATAGTATCCTTTGGGATCGGTGTGGTCTGATCCGCCGAGATATTTCGCAACCGCGCCATGTGACCAGACGGTCCCTTTGCCGTCATACACCGCATCGTTTGGTTTGAGATGGTACTCGTGGAGAATGTAAGCCGTATAGTAGGCCGCATTTTCAACTTCGTGGGCGAAGCTGGCTTTACTATGCATTTCAACCTGTTCAAACTGTACAAATCGGGCATTACCAGGATAACCGACGCCCCAGCAAAGGTAGTTTGTGCTGGCAATGTTGATAATGTGCTTACTGTCGACAAATGAATGAACAAACGCGTTTCGGTAATTCTTTTTCATATAAGCAATTTCGTTAAAAATTGTCGAACTTGGATTACCAGTCTCGTGAACGACAACGCCTTCCGGTTTGCCCTTCCCATGGCGGTACTTATAGTGAGGAAACCCACCCCACAGTTGCTTAGTGACCTTCACGTGAGAAATATGATGAGCTGAAATATAGCTGTTGACTGATGCGGCCTGACTAAGGGTTGCCGACGCAAAGAGGGCAACCACAAACACAATTCCTGTTAACATAATCAATTCGATTTTCTTTACCACTTTTATAATCGCCACTTTATTACTGTTTTATACTCATTATCTATGCTAGCAGATTAGCGCCGGCATGCAAGCAATCATCCGTGATTACCGACCGATGGATTGGAAATGCGGCCGCCAAAGTGCAAATAATGGTCGATCTAATTTTGCGGGTGTATCATGAAAACGAATTCAAAGATTTAACGGATTTTAGGGGAGGTTTTAATTTATGACAAGTTTTGCAAAACGAGGCGCCGATGACCGCTTAATTTCACCAGAAAATTCAGTTTTAACGTTTATCGACTACCAGCCAACGCAGATTAACTCAATCGGATCCATGAAGCACGCTGATCTGGTTCACAATGCCGTGTTGGTGGCCAAGATTGCCAACCAATATAAGGTTCCGATTGTGCTTTCAACTGTGAACGTTCAAACGGGACGAAATCAAGACACGATCCCAGCGCTAAAGAAAGAAATTGGCGATGTCGAAACTTATGATCGGACATCAATTAATGCATGGGAAGATAAAGACTATAACGACGCCATTAAGGCGACCGGCCGTAAAAAGATTATCATGTTGGGATTATGGACCGAAGCCTGCCTCACATTCCCAACCTTAGATGCCATCGCTGAGGGGTTTGACGTTTATCCGGTTGTTGATGCCGTTGGCGGCACTTCAACCATTGCCCACAAAACCGCTTTAAGGCGGGTTGAACAGGCTGGCGCACATCTGATCACAATTCCCCAACTGATTTGTGAATTGCAGCGGGATTGGAACCGAACGGATACGGTCCCTGGATTTGTTCAGGACCTATTTGAGGATGGCGCGTTCACACCGATCCAATAGGATTGCTAATAGATCCACACATTGAGGTTGAGCAGTTTTTAGCTCAACCTTTTTATTTTTCAAACGAGCATTCCAAATGAACCTGCTTCACTCAATATCCAGGATAATTATCACTCACATCATTAAAATGACCGAAAACAAAAAATCTCGACATAAAACATCGAGATTTTTTTGACACTATCGTGATCATTTAACACGGAAGCTCAATTATTTATCCGATACGTTTTCAGACGATGCCTGGTGTTGCCGAGCAAATACCGGGCGCAGAAAGTGCAATCCCAAGCCGACAACCGCGCCAATTAATGCAGGAACAACCCAGTCCATTCCCAAGTTTACGAATGGCAGAACGCTATGCTGAAATGTGCCCAACATTTGGCCAAAGACACTCTGACTCACAACCTTTGGGAAAGCGGCAACCATATCCAGAAAAGCGGGAACCGTTGTAAAACCGACCACGAACGCGTAGACGAGCGGATCGCGATTGAATAGCGGTGAAGTTACCGACAAAAGAATCAGCACCATGGCGAATGGATACAGGAACATCAACATCGGTGTTGACCACAGGATAATTTGATCGAGGCCAAAGTTTGCGGTTAGAAAGGATGCCAGGCAAGTGAGCGCCAACCACGTATGGTAACTGACCTTTGGAAAGTGTTTGTGAAAATCTTGGGCAAATGCGGCAACCAGACCGACAGCAGTGGTGAGACAGGTAACGGTTAATAACGTTGCCAGCAAAGCATGCCCAACACCACCGAGGTAATAACTGACCAGCTGGTTAAACGCAACCCCACCATCCGCAGAAACGTGGAAGTTTGCTAACGTTGTTGCGCCTAACCAAACGAGCACGACGTAGATCAACCCAATCATCCCGGTTGCCAGAACGCCTGCCTTGGCGGTCACTTTCGCATTACTACTTGGCCGCGTTTTACCCAATTGGCGAACAGCCGTTACAACCGTTACGCCAAAAGCAAGGCCTGCCAGAGCATCCATCGTATTATAGCCCTGCAAAAAGCCGTTAAAGAATCCCGCGTGCTGATACGCTGCCGTTGCAGTCTGACTGGAAGCAGTCCCCATCGGATGGACAAAGCCCATCAAGAAAACGGAGAATAGCAGCAGCAAAAAGAGTGGGTTCAAAATTTTTCCAACTGAGCTCATCACGTTTGACTGATGATAGGAAACCAGAAACGCGGCTCCAAAGAACAGGACCGAAAATACGAACAGGCCAACATGCGCCCATGAAGCCGGGATCATTGGCTGAATGCCAACGGTAAACGGCACGGTGGCCGTCCGCGGCGTCCCAAAAAGTGGCCCAATTGTTAAGTGAATTAAGACCATAAATACTAATGCAAATACCGGTCCCAAAGGCACGCCAATGTCATAAACCCCTTCGGAGCGGGTCACCGCAACGGCCAGAACAGAAAGTAACGGTAAAAGCACGGCAGTCACCAGAAAGCCAACCGTTGCGAGCACCCAGTGAGAACCGGCGAGCTGTCCTAAATGAATGGGAAAAATCAGATTGCCGGCACCAAAAAATAGCCCAAACAACATGGAGCTCACCACAAAATATTGTTTCTTAGTTAACGGATTTGGATTTAAGTCTTGTAAGTCTTTCATTAAAGTCATTCTCCTCGATTAATTGCTTTTTTCTTCCCACCATAATCTGACTAATGTCAATCTGAGATTCCAAGACAACCACTTCCTTCTTTTGATTTTAAATTACGAAACGTTGAGACTAAAAAAGCACCCTCAACTCAGTATTCACCGAGTCAAGGGTGCTTACGCACTGTCCCACCTTAAATTCGTGAGACTATCACTAGCCCCACCTCTTCACGTACGGCCCAAAAGGACGATACGCTAACACGATAATGGGTGTCACCAATGCAGGTTACTTTTAAAAAATTCGCTACATCGCTCAAAAGGGATTTTCACACTTCTAATCCGGCTTCCTCCCACCTAACGAAGCTCGCTGACGGATGATAAAGTGTTACTCAACTTTCTCAAAGCGTTTTGTAATTTGTTAAAACTTATGTTAATCAACTAACATCAAAATGTCAACTTTCAAGCGGAATTTTTTGAGTTGATCCCCCTTCATTTCCAATTAGTCAGTGCCGTTCTGAAAAATAAGGGATTTCAAATGGTAAGCGATTTCAATTGGCCACCATTCAGCTTATAATGATGGTGAATGAAAAATTTTATGAAGGACGTGAGCATATGTCGAAGGTTTTAATTGCTGGAAGAATTCCGGAGCATGCCCTAACGATTTTGAAGGACGCCGGATTGGACATTGATGTTTATGACGACAGCCAGTCACTCATTACCAAGGATGAGCTTATCAAACGGGTTGCCGATAAGGACTTTTTGATTACGCCACTTTCAACTCAAGTTGATTCTGACGTCATCGACAACGCCCCCAACCTGAAACTAATCGCAAACTATGGTGCCGGATTTAACAATATCGACATTGATTATGCTAAATCAAAGGGCATCCCCGTTACCAATACGCCAAAGGTTTCCACAACCTCAACTTCGGAAGTCACCTGCGGCTTAATTATTGGCTTATCTCACCGCATGATGGAAGGCGATACCTTGATGCGTCACGAAGGCTTTAGTGGCTGGGCCCCACTCTTCTTCCTGGGCCATGAATTGGCTGGCAAAACCCTCGGGATTATCGGCATGGGACAAATCGGCCAGGCGGTTGCTAAACGAATGCATGCGTTTGACATGAAGATTCTCTACACTCAACGCCACCAGCTTGATTCAGAAACTGAAGATGCACTTGGCGCAACCTTCTCCACCTTTGACGATATTATCAAAAATGCGGATGTGATCACATTACATCTGCCGGCATCTCCCGCAACCCATCATCTGATTGGGGCTGAACAGTTCAAACAAATGAAGGACAGCGCAATGCTGATTAACGCCGCTCGGGGTCCAATCATTGATGAAGCGGCTCTTTACGATGCTTTGGTTAACCACGAAATTGCCGGTGCGGCCCTGGATGTTTACGAAAAGGAACCCGAAGTTGCCGACGGGTTTAAAGCATTAAAAAACGTGGTCTTAACCCCTCATATTGGAAATGCAACCGTTGAAGCGCGCGATGCAATGGCAGAAATTGTTGCTAAAAACACCGTCTCGATGGATAAGGGCAGCAAACCTAACTACGTCGTGAACGGCGTGGAATAATTCAATCACCTAAACGCGCAAAAAAGTTTCCGAAAACCGCAATTGGTTTCCGGAAACTTTTCATTTGGAAATTATTTTAATACTTTGAAACGATCAGCATCATCCATAAATTCTTTTTCACCGGCAGGTCCTTCAATCGAACCAAAATCCAACTGAGCCCGTAAATTCCAGTGAGCTGGAATGCCAAATGCTTCACGAACCTCATCATCGATAAGTGGATTGTAATGTTGTAAGTTTGCGCCAATCCCATTTTCTGCTAGCGAAGTCCAAACAGCAAACTGGGCATTGCCCTGAGCTTGTTCGGACCAGTCGGCAAAGTTGTCAGCGTAGAGGGCGAAGTCGTTTTCGAATCGGCGAACAACGTCAGTGTCTGTGTAGAACATCACTGTGCCGAAAGCTGCCTTAAACCCGTTAATTTTGTTCAAAGTCTTTTGGTATGCTTCTTCAGTTGGGACTTCTGACTTCAAACGCTTGGCAACGATATCCCAAAGCTTTTCGTGATTAGCACCAAATAAAATCACGGCCCGGGTCGTTTGGTTATTAAATGGGGTTGGGGCCCACTTAATGTTTTCCTTAATCAAACTCGCAATTTCATCGGGGGTTTGGTCAACGTTGCGGCCTAATGCGTAGATTGAGCGTCGTTTTTTGGCAAGATCCAGTAATTGTTCTTTCATAGGTAAATAAACTCCTTCGTCATGTTATTATTAAAACTCCAAAAAGGTATAGAACCATTATAACAGTTACTTTTAGTAAGTAAAGCAAATTGAGAAAAAAGTCTGTGAAACTCAAAAAAGCCAAGGGAAAGTAACCGCTCCCTTAGCTTTAATAGTAGCATAATTAAGCATCAATGTATGCTAAGTTATTCATTCAAATTACTCGATGTTTCCTTGTTCTTTCAGTAATTGGCCCAAAGATGGCTGTTTTGCCGGATCAATATGATACTGCTTTGCGTAGGCATCAACGGTATCCTGACCATATAGTTCAGTATCCAGTGGCATGAAGGCCGTTGCGACCGGATCGTCTTGCTTAATCTTCGCGTCGATCACGATTGGCTTCTTGTTGCCGGAAGCTTGAAGGTTCTTGATCTTTGCAAAAATGTCGTCAAGATCCTTAATACTCTTGGCGGTAAAGCCAATAGCGCCAAGGCCTTCACCAACTTTAGCCCAGTCAGCATCGGTTAAATCAACCCCGTAGAAGTGCTGCTTGGTTTCCATTTGTTCGTACCAGATAAATCCAAATCGGTCATTTGAAAATACGACGTTGATGACCGGCAGGCCGTATCGCGCTTCGGTAATAATGTCTTGTGAAACCATTGAGAAGCCACCATCACCGGAGAGCGACCATGCTTGGCCTTCGGGAACGCTGAGGGCCCCTGCCAGGCCACCGGGAACCCCAAAGCCCATCGTTGCAAACAGACCGGAAATCGCAAACCGCTGATTCTGATTAACCGGAACCCCGCGAACACCCCATTCGGAAACGTTGCCGGTGTCAACGGCAAAGGTGTCGTTCGGACCGGACAATTCTGCCACTTTTTTAGTGACCAACTCAGGATTCAAGCCGTCGCTGTCATCATTGGCCAACTCGTCCAGCCAAGCATCCCAGTTCTTTTTATTCGTTTGGTTAGCAGCCAACCAGCCATTATCGTCCGAACGCGTTTCCCCGGTTGCGATCACGGCTTCCAGGTAAGCCTTGGCGTCTGAAATAACTGAATAATCAACGTCAACTGTCTTGCCAATATCAAACGGATTGTTATTAACCTGAATAATCTTGACGTCCTTTGGCCAGAACTGGGCAAATGGAAATTCGGATGCCAAGAACAGAATCAAATCAGTCTGCTGAAGCGCTTCAAAAGCCGACTTAGTTCCAAGGCGGCCAAAGGTTCCGATGGCGTTAGGATGGTCCGTACTGATGACACCAGTTGCTGGAACGGTGTTAATCACCGGAATGTTAAACTGCTCAGAGAACTTGGTCAGCGTATCGCGGGCGCCCAATAAGCCCCGCCCAGCGTAGATCAAGGGGTGCTGGGCATTCTTAATTAATTCAACGGTTTCACTGACCACTTTAGGATCAATTTGTTGGGTAAAGTCATTTTTGACGGTCTTGGGTGTCTTCGACGGCTCGTAGTCAATTTCCTTAGCAGTCAAATCTTCTGGCAGGACAACAACGGCCACGCCACTTTGACGATAGGCTTCTCGAATTGCAGTATTAATCACGTATGGAATCTGTTCGGCAGTCGTAACCGTCCGATTAAACACAGAAACGTCAGCAAACATTGGATCTTCATCCATCTCTTGGAAGTAATTCGTGTTCATCACTGATTGGCCAACTTGACCAATTAATGCCAAGACTGGCACGTGATCCATTTTGGCATCGTAAAGGCCGTTGAAAAGGTGCGTTGCGCCGGGGCCGGCTGAACCAAAGGCAACCCCGATTTTGCCGGTAAACTTCGCATCAGCAGATGCCGCAATCGCGCCAACTTCTTCGTGGCGAACCTGGATATACTTAACCTTATCTCGTTCCAGATATAATCCTTCAACGGTATGATTAATGGAGCCGCCGGGAATTCCGTACACGTGATCAACGTCCCAGTCTTCCAATACCTTTACTAACGCTTGGCCTGCAATCATCTTTGTCATCAAAAAGTCTCCTTCACTGAGTAAGAATAAGCGGTTACATTCTTACTGATTAATTGTTTATAGTTAAAAGTATAGCCGCTGAACAATAAATTTCTAGCATTTACACTTACTAATAGATAGTGACTGATTGAGCAAAACCAATTTTCAATCAAAAAAGCTCACGCTAACTAAATTGATTGTTAGCGCGAGCCGACTGGAGATTTTAATGATTTGACACTTTTTCCGGTTCAATAAAGTACGTTTTCAAGAAGGCGGTAATCCGTTGGCGATAGGCCTCTGGATTATACCAAAAGCTCTCAGCATGAGTGGCATTTTTTACCACCCACAACTGCTTGGGCGCGCGAGTAGCTCGATAGTTCTCATACGCCATTGACACGGGGACATAGGTATCCCGCCCCCCGTGGATAAATAGAATTGGCAGTTGATTTTTGGCTAATTGATCAGTTGAGGAAACATCGTCGAGTGAGAAACCCAGGAAGTGCCGGTTAATACCGCTTACCAGTGGCTCAACCGGATATTCTGGCAAGTGAAATTGATGTTTTAACAGGTAGGTCAATTCTTCACGGATACTGGAATAACCGCAATCTGCAATGAGGGCCTTAACCTGTGGAGGCAGCTTTTCTCCGGAAATCATTTCAACGGTTGCGCCACCCATGCTGACACCAAACAGCAGCACATCGCTATCCTCACCAACGTAACTGATCACCCGGTTAATCCACTTCAAGTAATCTAATCGGTCCAACCAGCCAAAATTAATGTACTCGCCGGAACTTTCCCCGTGGCCCCGGTCATCGGGAACCAGCGCGTTAAAGCCCATGTCGTGAAACATTTTAACGTAATTTGCCATTGTTTCCCGATTACCTTTATAACCATGGGCAATCACCACGGTCTTGTTTGACGGCTGTTCGGCGGGAATGAAGCTGGCAACAACCTTGTTCTCGGGAGAATTTTCATTAAGCGTCCAGGTTTGCGACGGAACGTCCTTCATCCAATCGACATATCGATAATAGTCGTCCGCATACTTTTGCTTTTCTTTAGAAGTTTCAGGAACGTAATCGACGCGCTCAAACGCGTATTTAAATAAGTGATAACTTAACATGAAGCTCCCCGCGGTCACCGCCGTCAACGGCAGCAACAACGGTTTTAAAACTGATGATCTTTTCATTTCTAAACAACCTCTTAAGTGCGCTGAATGGGGTCTCTCTAGCCCGCCATCAGCTGGAATAAATATTGACTGATAGATAATAATTTGTGTGTTATTCATTATAACGGTTTAAGCGTGATTGTGGGATTATTTAAACAAACCATAACAACTTTAAAAACCGGTTTTCAAAACCACAAACGATCTTCCCAGTCATCAGTCACAGGACATGCTGGACTAATGACCGAAAAGATCGTTTTCGCGTCATTTTATTAGTATTTCTAATGAAAAGAGCCAATCTTTTATGAGATAATTATTTGAAGCTAAGTACTCGTCATTTTATAAAGCTACTTTTAGGAGATAAATTAATGAAATTTTCCGTTCTTGGTCCAGAAGGAACCTTCGCTGACGCAGCCGCAAAAGCGTATTTAAAAACCCAGCCATATACCGATGTTCAATTTGACTACCACCCCACTTTTGATCAGGTTTATCAATCTGTTTTCGGCGATAATATTGGGTTACTACCCTTGGAAAACCAGCTTGACGGTTATGTGTCCGCAACGCTTCAACGTTTGCAGGTTGCCGACGTTACGGAAATCGGCGAAATCACGGTCCCAGTTAATTTTGGACTGGTCGCAAACGCTCATCAACTAAGTGATATTAAGCGCATCTATGTTCAATTTAAAACCGAGGGGCAGTGCCAAAAACTATTGCAAAAATTGCCAACCGCTCAGATCATCACGACCTCTTCCAACATGGTCTCCGCTAGAAAGTTTCAGGACGGGCTTGCCGGGGACGCCGCGATTATTCCTCAGTCACAAATGGCCAACCAATCAGCCAAGTTGAAATTGGATAACGTGGCCGACCAGGATGATAACAATACCCGGTTTGTGATTTTCAAAAACCAACCAGCAAATTTGGAACAACTCGCAAACCTGCAATTAACAACCAACCAGTTCAAGGCACCGTTCTTCGTGACTCCAGCTATGAATGATAAACCAGGGACACTCTACGAGATTCTTGGCCATTTTGCCCGGGTAAACCTGAACTTAATTACCTTAATGTCATTACCAGCGAAAAGCCAGCTCGGTGAATATTCATTTTACATCGAAATTTCGGGAACGCGTGATCAACAGGAGGTTATCTTCACAACCCTTCGCGAAATGACGGCAATGTATAATATCCACTTACTTGGTTTTTACGCCGACTAACAACTATTAAGCGGTTTGGCGCTGAAGGTCAGCTTGCTTTTCAGCAGCCCGTTTCTTGGCTTCATTCTGCCGATGGTATTCAGCCAAATGAACCGCCTGGGTAACAAACAAGTGGGTTGCGGCCTCATAGTGATATTTCCGACCCAAATCGGCAATGTAACCATTGATGTAGTCAACTTCAGTTGGACGATCCTTGATCATGTCTTGGTACATGGATGGGTAGTGTAACGGCATATCAATCCGGGTGTTATGGTCAAGGGCGGCCATTTCTTCATCCCGGCTTGAAACCAAATGAATCCCCGCCCGGGCACAAATATCATAGGCCTCATCGATTAACTGCCGACCCATTTGATAAGCGCCCTTGAAGTTACCGAATTCGCCCATCGGAATTTCAAACATGGTGCAAATCGTATTAATAACGGAATTAAATATTACCTTGGTCATCAATGTGCCGGTGAAGTCATCGGTTAACGTTGGGTTCATTTGGGCTTTTTGAAGTTCATCAAAGAGACGGTGGCACATTTCATCCGGCTTTTCATTCAGTGGGCACATGTTCATCATGCCGGCACCCCGTTTGCCCATGAAATCAACCTCACCTGGGCCAGGAAGAACCGTCGCGATCAATGCAGTCCCACCAATGATTTTGTCATCGGCAAAGTACTTTTGGAGCTTTTCAATGTGCCCCATGCCATTCATACAGGTAAAGGCGTATTGCCGGTCGTTGAAGAAGTGCGAACACCGCTTCAAGTAGTCGGCTAACTGCATCTGCTTAACAAAGAAAATCAGCATATCAGGATCACCGTCGTAACTTTCCGGCGTTTCTAATTTGATTTTCGTTAAATGACGATCCTTATGATCCCGCATGACGTATACGCCACCTTGTTCGCGAATCTTGTCAATATGCGGTTGCCAAGTATCGATAAAGGTAACGTCATTTCCAGCCTCTTGAAGTAAAATTCCATAGCGAAGTCCCATTGCACCGGCACCAATCATTGCAAATTTCATAAATATCACTCTCCACATTCCAAATTTTTGCTACATGTCAATAATCAATAAAATTTCGATTAAAAAAGCGCCCTCGGTCTTTCTTCAAGACCAAGGGCGCTTTCACACGGTACCACCTTAATTTACAGTTTGTTCACACAAACTGTCTCATCATGTACGGCTGATTTAACTCAACGATACACTGGCACGTTAAGGTGTGCACACCGCAAATACTCATTGCTTCGCATTCACTGCTCGGAGGCTACTTTCGCTTCTCAAATCGTTATCCCTTTCCACTTAACGGGACTCCCTATCACGATTATTCGAAGTTACTCTCCTCTTCATCGCATTTTCTAATCGAAATTTTAATGTGACTATAATCTAACGCACAGAATTCTAATTGTCAACACAAATTTTGAAATTTGTTTTTAATCTACTTGTTCGTGATGTTCTCGCCAAAGTACTTCTGAGATAATTTGGCAAGCGTGCCATCTTTGCGTAACTGTTGCAGAACCTTATTAAATTTAGCTTGGAGCTTCGTATCCTTCTTGTTAAACATTGCGGAGATGTGAACCGGTTCGGCTTGGGAATCTGAAACTTGGTGATAGTCCAATCCCTTGGTCGAATTACTCTTAGCGTAAGCGTACCAAGCTTCACGAGCATTGATGGTGCCCTTTACCCGACCCTGACGAATTAATGCCAAGCTCGTGGTGAAATCTCCTGACGGTACCGTTTTCGCACCTAATTTCTTTGCGAGAGCTTCGTTATTGGTGCCAGTCCCCTCGGCCAATTTTTGGCCCTTAACATCCGCCAGCTTGTTAATCGTCTTATCGCCGGACTTAGTAATCAACGCATAGCGTGAATAAATGTATGGAGTGGAGAAGATATAGGACTTTTTCCGTTCTGGCGTTTCAGCAATGTTATTGAGAACCACGTCGTACTTGCTGCTTCCCAAGCCGGCAATTAAGCTGTCCCACTTAGTCGGAACAAAATTGGCCTTTAAGTTCATCTTCTTGGCAACCGCCTTGCTCAAATCAACTTCAAATCCGGTTAACTTGCCATCCTTACGATATGAGTATGGCGCATACGTGCCCTCCAGACCAACCGTGAGCTGCTTGGACTGTTTGAGTTCCGAAGTATAGTTTCCCTTGCTTGATGAACTATTTGAACCACAAGCCGTCAATAATAGCCCCACTGTAACGACCCCTGCGGCGAGTACTAACCGTTTAAAACCTCTAACTGTTGTCTTCATTTTTACTCCTCCAAATCTGAAAATGTCATCGCTGAAATAAAATCTAAAATTCGCTGATTGTCCGTCCCAAAGAAATCAGGTTCCGACCCATCAAACAGAATTTTACCATCTTCCACAAATATAATCTTATCGGCGACCTGCTTCGCAAATGCCAAGTTATGGGTCACAATAATCATCGACTGCTTTTCCTTGGCAATCTGCAGCAAAACTTTTAACACTTCTAATTCCAACTCAGGATCCAACGCACTAGTCGGTTCATCAAGGAAAATGTACTCAGGATGCATCGCTAGGGATCTGGCAATCGCAACTCGTTGCGCCTGACCGCCGGAAAGCTGAGCTGGATACACATCGGCCTTTTCAGCAAGCCCCACCTTGGCTAGAAGTTCAGCCGCTTCTTTTTTAGCAGTCGCCCGATCCTTATGAAGGACATAGATCGGCCCCTCCATCACATTTTTAATAACTGATAAATGCGGAAATAGATTGTATCCCTGAAACACCATCTCGGTTTGCCGACGGATATTAAGAATCGTTGAACTGGAAACCGGCTTTGAAAGATCAATATCCAAATCATCGAAGTGATAATGACCGGATTCTGGTTTCTCAAGAAAATTTAATGATCGCAGCAACGTTGATTTACCCGAACCCGATGGGCCGACAATCACAGTTGTCTTATTTTCTGGAAAGGTTGTTGAAATATGGTCAAGTGCTTGGTGGTTTCCGAAAGTTTTCGTTAGGTTTTCGATTTTTAACATGGCTTCCTCCTATTCAGCACTTGTTGTAACATAACGGGATGTGACCTTTTCCAAGTATCCCTGCAGCCAGGTTAATACCGTACAGAAAATGGCGTAATAGACGGCAACCAAGCTGTACATGACCAGTGGTTGATAGTTTTGCGCGGCAATTTGCTGACTCACTTCAAACATTTCAACAATCGTAATCGAAGCCGCCAGCGAAGTATCCTTAACCAAGCTAATAAAGCTGTTGGCTAATGGCGGCAGTGAAATGCGAATTGCTTGTGGTAAAATAATGCGGCGCAACACAACCGTTTTGGTCATCCCAATTGAATAAGCCGCTTCCCACTGGCCCTCCGGGATCGACAAGATCGATGCCCGAATGGTTTCTGAACAATAGGCCCCGGTGTTCAGTGAGAAGGTAATAATTCCGGCAATTACCGGGTTTAACTGAATCCCGTTCGGAAAGATCCCCTGAATTTTCAGGTATGGCAGTCCAAAATAGACGATAAATAACTGGACCAGCAAGGGCGTACTTCGAAATAGCCAAACATAGAAGCGAAAGATTGCTTTTAATATATAGAAGAAACCTTTTTTAGATGATAGCCGAACCAAGGCCGTGATCAGTGCGATTACCAACCCGATAATGAATGAAATGATGGCGATTGGAATCGTATATTTAAACCCCGCCGCCAATAGTTGAGGCGTTGAGCTTTGAATAATGTGCCACATAGAATTGAAACCTCCTTTATGTATCGATAAATGACTGCTAACAACATTTTGATCGTTGTCATTTGGGCTAATCCGTAACTAGTATAGTAGCATAAAAAAGACGTACCCTTACACTTAATGCGTAAAGGGACGACTCTATTAGCCGCGTTACCACCCTATTTTGTATCAACGTTGCCATTGACACCTTAAGACACGATCATGTCCGGAATGGTATCGTGATTCCCACGTATCGCGAGCTTGCACCCTTGATAAATTGCTCCGAGCTCATCTTCAAGCAAGGCCCCAGTCATCTTTTCACTTACCGATGATCTCTGTCTCAACAGGCATTACTTTACTCTTCTCATCAACGCACTTTCTTTATACACAGAGAGATACTAACAGTTTTATAGTGGCGGTGTCAAGATTCGACAGACACTTTGTGTATTTTTTACAAATCCAAATCTAAGTACCGAATATCCGGGCGTGGCTTAAACCCCTGATGCTCCCAGAAGTGCTGGCCATCTTCATTCCCCACGACAACGAAGAGGCCAACCTTTTCAATCCCTTGCTGCCTAAATCCTTGAGTGACCTTGCTGATCAATTGTGACGAGATATGACGTCCTTGATGGTCTTTAGCAACGGCAACATGGTACAAATACCCCTTCCGACCATCAGTGCCACCCAGTGCAGTCCCAACCACCTGATCACCTTCAACTGCCGCAAAGCAGAGATCAGGATTCCGATTAATAATTTTGGCGATGCCTTTTTCAGAATTGTCCAGGGACCGCAAATTCATCCCCGGGACACTTTCCCATAGGGCATAGGCGCCCTCGTAATCGGAAACCAGCATTTTTCTAACGCGAACCATCCTTCGTCACTCCTCATTTTTAATTTCATGATCACTGGGACGCCCCTCGATGATGGCCAATGTGTCATCCAGTGACTGCTTGACCATATTTTTAACTGCCGTATTGGTAAAGAAGCCGATATGGGGCGTCAATAACACGTTTGGTAATTTCTTAAGGGCGTTGTAATGCGGCACCGGGGTCTGATGATCGAATCGTAAATTAAAAATTTCCGTTTCATTTTCAACAACGTCCAGCGCGGCGCCAGCAATTTGTTTTCCGTGAAGCGCCGCTAATAATGCATTCGTGTTCACGACCGGCCCGCGCGAGTCGTTAATAAGAAACGCTCCGGGTTTCATTAGGTCAAATTGTGCTTCGCCAAGCAAATGGTAGTTCTGCTTGGCATAGTAGACGTGACTCGTCACAATATCAGATTGCTTTAAGAGGTTTTCCTTAGACGTGTAGGTCAAAATGCCCCGCATATCAGCCCGGGGCGCACGAATATCGTTTCCCAAAACAGTGGCGCCTAACGCATGAAAAATTTTAGCGACCGTCCCGCCAATCCGACCAACGCCAATTATCCCAATCGTTAATGATGATAATTCCCGTGATCGTAAACCATTCACCACATAATTATTGTCAGCGATCCGTTGGTTGAATTGGGGAATATGGCGGATCAGCTGCATCGCTTGGGCCAATACCAGCTCGGCAACTGCTGGCGGGGAATAGGATGGCACATTGGTCACCCGAAGGCCATTCTGAAACGCCCACTGTAAATTAACCGAATCAATTCCAGCTGAACGACAAGCTAGCTGCTGAATGCCAAATTGATGCAGCTTTTGATACAATTCCGGCTTTTCACTCAGGATACTTCGCTGCTTGTAATCAATCCCGTCATACCCTTGGGCTTGATCAACCGTATCATCGTGTAACTCGGCCGTTACACTATCTACTTGAACATGGTGTTCGGCCGCCCACTCATCAATAAATTGTTGCTCATCATCACGGACGTGGTAGGCCAAAATTTTTGTCATTAATGGGTCACTCCCTTTCAATTTCAACAAACTGGTGACTGACAAACGCTTGAAGTCGGCTAACTGCGAGGTCTAAATTCGCCATACTCGTTGCGTAACTCATTCGAAAATAATTTGAATGACCGCCCGTGAATGCTTCGCCAGGAACGACTGCCACCCCGGCCTTAGTTGCCAATTCTTCAACGAAGGCCATTGCGTTTCCTTTGAAAAATTTTGGCACGTGAACGTAGACGTAAAAAGCGCCTTGGGGTGGCACAAAGTCAAAACCAATTTCTGTTAACGCCCGCGTCAAAAAATCACGTCGTTTTTGGTAAACGGCCTTCATATGCCAACTGTCAGGGGCGCCAAATAAAAATGCTTCCGTTGCCGCGTCCATATTCGGCGTTCCCACTGTCGCCACCGCCGCTTGGTGGACCTTCGCCAGCTGCCTGATAATCCCGGGATCGCCACACAAATAACCAATTCGCCACCCCGTCATCGCGTATGATTTTGAAACGCTATTCACTAACAACGTTTGTTCGGGAAGGTAGCGGGCAATCGAGACATGTTCTCCGGAATATGCCAGTTCGCTGTATACCTCATCACTTAAAACAGCAACCGGATAATGTCGCAAGACGTTTGCGAGTTCGCGAACCTCATTTTCAGAGTACGTGACACCGGTGGGGTTATTTGGATAGTTCAGCACAACCAGCTTAAGATGTTGACCATACTTTTCAAGAGTGGCTTTTAGCACCTTGGGGGTTAACTTGAAGCTTGTTTTCGAAACATCAACGGTTACCGGTACCGCGCCGTTTAACGCCGTGAGCGTTTTATACAAACTAAACGCCGGTTCGGCGATCAAAACCCGATCACCTTTCTCCACAATGCCATTAAAGACGGTACTGATCGCTTCACTCGCGCCGTTTGTCACCACAATCTGAGTGTTTGGATCGTAGTCCAACCCAAATCGGCTGGCAAGATAACTGCTGATGGCGGCCAAAAGATCTGCCGTCCCCCGATTCGGCGCGTAGTGGGTGTGGTTATTCAAAATGCTTCGCACCGCGGCCAACTTAATATGATCCGGAGTCGGAAAGTCGGGTTCGCCGATTGTCAGATTAACGATATTCGGAATCTGACTAAATCGATTGTTTATCCGACGAATCATTGACGGGGTTATTGTTTGAAGATCTGCTTTTACTAATGAAGAAATATCAATCATTCAACCGCCCCACTTTCAATGAAGATTGGCCAATAGACTCTTGGCACTCTGAACAAAGTAGTCGATCCCCGCGGAAATCGTCGCATCTTTTCCCACAAAGTGAGGGTCGTGCAGATCGGCCGCATCCGGGGCACCATTAGAGCCAATAAACGCAAACGTTCCGGGAATCTGTGCTTCAAAAGTGGCAAAATCCTCACCCGTCATCGTTAATTCCGGCTTGACGACGGGTTCCTTTAATCCCTGCGCAACAATTTGGGTAATCCGCTGGTCATTATGAATTGGGTATGCGCCAACGCTCCAGTCAATGGCCGCAGTTTCGTCATAAGCCGCAGCCACGTTGTTGACAATTGCATAGAACCGTTCTTTAACCAAATCCGTTACTTCGTCAGAAAACGTCCGAACGGTGCCCTCAAACGTTGCCTTATCTGGTAACACGTTCCAAGTTTTGCCAGCGGAAACCTTGGTCACACTGACAACCACCGCGTCGAACGGATTAGAACTGCGACTGACGATGGTTTGCAGCTGGGAAATAATCGCGGCCGCCGCAACAATCGGATCGTGCCCCTTTTCTGGGCGAGCGCCATGTGACCCGGCGCCATGGACGGTGACTAGGAACCGGTAACATCCCGCCATAAGCGGCCCAGCCTGCAAGGCAATTTGACCAACCGGCAAGTTAGGATTGTTGTGAAAGCCAACAATGGCCGCCACCCCGTCCAATACGTGCTTTTCCAGTACCTGATCGCCGCCATGACCAGCTTCTTCAGCCGGTTGAAAGAGAAGCCGGATGTCACCGGCAAGGTCGGCTTTTTGTTGATTCAAAAGATTGGCTGCTCCGAGTAAACTTGAAAAATGAATGTCGTGACCACAGGCGTGCATGACACCAGCGTTTGCCGACCTAAAAGGTAGATCAGTCTGTTCATCGACTGGCAATGCATCAATATCGGCACGCAAAGCAATCGTTGGTCCTGGCTGACCGCCCTTAATTTCGGCAAGCAGGCCGGTCGTCAATTCCGTTGGAACGACCGGAATTCCCCAGCTACTGAGAATGTCTTTGATCCGGTTAGTGGTTTCAAATTCCTGATTGGACAGTTCCGGGTGTTGATGAAACTGATGTCGCAAATGAATTATTTCGGGTAAAATATCAGTCTTCGTTTTCGTTGTCAAAATCGTCACCTCATTTAAATGCCGTTGAAATCGCCTGATCCAGATCCGCAATCAAATCATCACTGTCTTCTAAGCCAATCGATAATCGTAACAGCTGATCGGTGATGTGGCTGGCTGCCCGCCGTTTTACGGGCACTTCTCGGTGAGTAATCTTGATCGGATTCACAATTAGGGAACGACTATCGCCAACGTTTGGTAAATACAGAAATAATTTCACGGAATCGACCACCGTTGCCGTTTGTTCGGCGGTGCCATCTAGTTCGAAGGACAACACCGTCCCAATCCCTTTTGGAAAGGATACTTTTGCCAAGTCATACTGATCTGAATCCGGCAACCCGGTGTAGTAAACGGCTTTAACATGGGGATTGGTTTGCAAATAGTTTGCGATTTTTAAACTTGTCGCAACCTCCTTATCCAACCGTTCGGTGATCGTTTCGAGTCCCACTAATTCCAGATAAGCTTCAAAGGGGGCGAGAACGGCGCCCATTAATCGCAGATACTTCTGCCGAATCCGTTTAATGTAAGCCCGCTTTCCATACACATCAATGAAGCTGTAATGTTTCGGATGGGCCGCGCTCTTCAAAATAAACTCGTTTTCTTTAAATTGTGGAAACTTTCCGCCAGCCCAGTCAAAGTGACCGCCATCAACAATCAAACCGGAAACCACGTTACCGTGACCACTAATCCCCTTTGTCGACGAATACACCACAATGTCGGCGCCGTGCTTAATCGGCTGAAATAAATACGGCGTTGAGAACGTATTATCAATAATGAGTGGAATCCCGGCTTCGTGGGCAACCTTGGCCAGCCCGTCAACGTCCGAAATCTTAGTGGTTGGGTTGGCCACACTTTCCGCATAGATCGCTTTGGTGTCCGGCCTAATCACTGATTTAACTTCATCAAAATCATTGATATCATCGACAAGGTCAAAATCAATGCCGTACTTGGGAAATAGGGTTTCAAACTCATCCAGAGCGGCCCCATATATGTCGTATGGGGCAATAATTCGACCACCACCTTCAGCAACGTTTAAAATGCTGTAGGTAATTGCGGCCATTCCGGAACCAACCGCAACGCTGTCAACGCCACCATCCAGTGCCGCAATTCGCTGTTCCAGGACAGACACAGTTGGATTGCCCACCCGCGAATACATGTAGGCATCCGGCACATTCCCCTGGGCGACTTCCTCACCCCGTTTAGCTGAGCCTAGCGTGAAGGCCACATTCTCATAGATTGGAACGGTGGCTGAATGATGATGTTGGGCTGGGTCATAACCACCATGAATTCTGAGCGTGTCAAATTTTTCTTCTGCCAAATTACTTCACTCCTTAATTGGCGTTCCGCTAAGCCGATCGGAAATTCCAAGCCGGTTCGCGATTTCGTTTGCTTGATCGATCGTCGTTTGGTCAATCACAACGCCATTTTTTAAATTACAATCAATATTTTGAATTTCCCGATCACCTGGAACGCGAATGGGATTGGCCCCTGAATGGGCTAAATGTCGGATCCGATCCAGCATATCGCTCAATGACGCTTCTATTTCTTGAGGATCTCCGAATAATTCCGGATCCAACGCCAGGAAGAAATGACTGATATCATGATTCTTATGACCAAGATCGGCAGAAATTGACCCCTGAGCAAGGATGCCTGTTAAACACTCAACGATTAATGAATTACCAAATCCTTTATAATTCGCATTCGCTTCCCGTTGGCCTCCCAAAGGAAGAATCCCGCCAATTCGACGGCTTCGCGCCAACTCATCCAAAACGGTTTGCGGATCAGTTTGCGTTTGCCGGTCACCATTCACCGCCCACTCTCCTGGGATTGATTGGTTATTCTTAAGCAACACTTCAATTTTCCCCAGCGAAACCGTTGACGTGGCCGCATCAAAAACAAACGGGGCATTTTGGGTTGGAAACGCAAACGCGAGTGGATTACTGCCAAGAAACGGTTGGTTCGCCCGTGGCGGGACAAGTAAAGGGTTTGTGTTAGTCGCGACAATGCCGATTAATCCGGCTTTGGCCGCCATCCGGGCATAGTATCCGGCAGCTCCAAAATGGTTTGAATGCCGCACGACCCCCACTGAAATTCCGTGACGCTGTGCCTTACTCACCACGTGATCCATCGTAAAAGCTGAGACGAGCTGGCCCATCGTGTGGTTAGCGTCCACCAGCAGGCTTGACTTGGTGTGCCTGACAACGGTCCACTTGTTGTATGGAATAATCGCTTTTGCCCGAATTTTTCGATCGTACATCGCTAGTCGCTGAATACCGTGGGAAGTAATTCCCCGCAGATCCGCGTCGGTTAGTGTTTCCGCAATCAAGGCGCTATCAGTTTCCGAAAACCCATAGCCAAGATAAACATGGGCAATGAAATTTTTCACTGTCGCTGCTGCAATTTTCACCGCGGCCACCTCTTTTCCCATCCCTAATCGTCGTAATATGCCTTATTCACCAGTTGTTTCACGTTGGTACCTGCCTTTAAGAACCCTGCCTGCTTCAATTGGTTAGCGTAATAGGTAACATCCTGTTTACCCTTAGACTTCTTCAGGCCGAAATGATAACTGGCAATTAAGTTGGCAACGTTCTTTTGGTTAACAAACTGACTGCTTGGAACATATTTCTTCTTTAACAAAATGGATGCCGTCTCTTGAGGATGCTGATTGATCCACTGGGCCGCCTCCTGATAGGCCTTCACAACCGCTTTAGCCTTTTTTGGACTTTGCTTTGTTAACTTGTTGGCCAAGTAGAGATAACAACACGACCCATCCTTCTTCATGCCCATCTTGGCCATGGCATCGCTGCCTTTGCTGTTGTTGTTATCAACAATCACCCGAAAATGATCCTCTTTAATCGCTTGATAGGCATACGGATCCACGTTGCCGATGGCATCAACCTGCCCCTTCTGAGCGGCCTTTGCCAATAAATCATAATCGTAAGTTTTCCAAGTCACGCCGGTCTTTGGATCGATATTGGCATGCTGAAGGGCAATTGAAGCAACGAACTGAGGGGTTGATCCCTGACCAGGAGTCGCAATTGTCTTACCCTTCAGGTCGTTCACCGTCTTAATTGGTGAATTTTTGGGGACCAATACCTGAATACATCCCTGATGAATGCCGCCGGCAGCTTGAATCTGGGCACCGTTTTGAATGGCTGGCAAATATTGAAAATCACCATTGAGGGCGTCATATTTACCACTGGCAAACCCCGCTTCGAGGTCGGAAATGTTGGTTGGCTTAGCAACCAAACTGGCCTTAATGCCATTTTTCTTAAAGAATCCCTTTTCGTAAGCAATGTAGTTTGGGGCGCCACAGATCGACCCGTTCTTGGCCGGAATGGTAATTGCCCCATTTTTGTAACCCTTTGTTGCCGCGGACTGTTTGTTGCCACAACCGCTAAGTCCACCAGCCACTAATAGTAACCCCAAAATACCCATCACAATTTTATTGAATTTCATGCGCCTTCACTCCTCAACACGCTGATCTTTCAGCGCTTCTTTAAACGATAACCACCCTAAATCGTTTCTGATATGGGTTTCTTTCCAAAATTCAGCTTATCTTGAATCGCCCTTCTAAATTCTAGGAATTGATCACTTGTCCGATCACGGGGAAACGTTAATGGATTTGTCACAACCTCTTTGATTCGACCAGGCCGTGGTGTCATCACCACAATCCGGGTTCCCAAATAGATTGCTTCATCAATATCATGGGTCACCAGCACCATCGTCGTTTGCGTTTGTTTCCAAACCCGGTGAATGACGTCCTGAACATCGGCCCGGGTAAAGGCATCCAACGCGCCCATCGGTTCGTCCAATAGTAATAATTCGGGATTCATAATGATTGACCGCGCCAAAGCTGCCCGTTGTGCCATCCCACCGGAAACCTGATGGGGATAGGCCTTTTCAAATCCCTTGAGCCCCATTAACTCGATGTAATGGGCCACCAGATTCCGATCGTAATGCCGCCCATGAACCGCTTTTAAGCCGGCGCTAATATTGTCACGAATCGTTTCCCAGGGAAACAAACTTCCGTGCTGAAAGACGTATCCTCGGGAGGCATCCGGACGGGTGACCAGCTGATCATCAACCGTCACTTTCCCAGTTTCCGGTTGGTCTAGTCCCGAAATTAGTCGTAGCAGCGTCGTTTTCCCGCAACCAGACGGACCAATGATCGAGATAAATTCACCGGATCCGACACTTAAATTAATATCTTCCAATACATTAATCCGTTCACCGTTATTATCGTGTAAAATTCGGTTAACGTTTTGGATTGTTAATTGAACCATTGTCAGCCATCCCCTTTGCGTTTGCTAAACCTTCGAACTTTTCCGCCATCTTAATGCATACTCCTGAAGCTTATTCAGGAAACTAAAGATAACTGAGAATAAAATTGCCATAATCACAATTGCCGCATAAACCTGGGTGTAGTTACCAACGCCTTTGGCCCAGTTGATATACCACCCCAAGCCAACTTTGGCGCCAATCATTTCGGAAATCACCAGCATGGTAAATGACAGTCCCATCGCGGTGAAGATACCAATGAAAATGTTCGGAAGAGCTCCGGGGATCACAACCTTACGCATGATTTGAAATTCAGAAAAGCCCAAGGTCCGCGCGGATTCGAAGTAGTCCGATGAAATGCTTTGAACGCCACCAATGGTCATAAAGGCAACCGGAAACCAAACCGCAAACGCAATCAAAAAGATTTCCGCTAAGTAACTCGTTGGAAAAATCACCATGGTCAACGGCATCCACGCAGCCGCCGGAATAATCCCAATGACCTTGAGAAATGGAAATGACCAGTAATTAAACTGACGGTAACGGCCCATATAGAGGCCCAGGACCACCCCGATCAAGGTTCCAACGATAAAACTAACCAGCCAAAGTCCCAGTGACGACCAAGTTGATGCGATGAGTAACTTTTGGTCGGTTTTAATCTGATCCAGGATCTGAGCAAAACTTACAAAAAACGGCAATTTAATCATCGCGAACTTCTCAGTCAGTAAATCCTGACCGATCAACACCACTCCCAAGAGGGCGTTCAGCTGCGCAAAGTGACCGCTGTACAAGCGGATTTTCCCCTTTGTGACCGACCCAATTCCGTATACGATCAGTAGATAACCAAAGTAAGCGGCTAAAAATCCTTTATACGCACCGTTATTGACCAGTTCTTGAGAATGCACCGTGACATTTTCGAAATAGGCCGCCGCAACGGTCACGAGGCTCAGAACATTCCAAGTTAATCGCCATGGTTTCCAGTATTTAGTTTGCACCTCGTCCTTTTTAGCTGCCGGACTGCGATGCTTCTTTGATAGCGTGACTGCGTCTAACATGATGGGGCCTCCAATCTAGTCATCCAATTTCGGATTCCAATAAGCTTGTTTCAACAATTGCGCGTTCTTCGTATTCTTCTTTAAATAACCGGCCTCTTTAAGTTGGCTAATGTAATAGTTCAGATCCGATTTACCCTTATTCAAATTCAGGTCAAAGTGTTCGTCCTTTAGGATCTGGGTTACGTTAGCAACGTTAATGAATTTCGTTTTCGAGACGTACCCCTTATTCAGTTCAATTTTCGCGGTTTCTTCCGGATGCTGATTGATCCACTGAGCGGCTTCCTGGTAGGATTTCACCACTGCCTTGGCCTTCTTGGAATTAGACTGAATCAGCTTGTTTGACAGGTACAGGTAGCAGCATGATCCCTTTTTCTTCATTCCCATCTTGGCCATCTGCGCGTTACCGGCATTATTATTGTTATCAATGATTGCTTTAAAACCATCCTGTTTTTGTGCTTGATAGGCGTACGGATCAACGGTTCCGATGGCGTCAACCTCACCCTTTTGAGCTGCTTTAGCCAGCAAGTCGGTCCCAAAGACTTTCCATGTCACGTCCTTCTTTGGATCAAGGCCGGCATGCTGCAGGGCAATTGAAGTGACGTATTGGGGTGTCGATCCCTGGGCTGGGATGCCAATTGTCTTTCCCTTCAAATCCTTAACGCTTTTGATACTGGAATTCTTTGGCACCAGTAACTTGATACAGCCTTGATGAATCCCACCAGCAGCTTTAATTTGGGCGCCGTTTTGAATGGCTGGCAAATACTGAAAATCGCCATTTTGCACGTCATATTTGCCACTGGCAAACCCGGCTTCCAAATCACTGATATCCCGCGGGTTGGCAACCAGGTTTGCCTTTAGCCCGTTTTTCTTAAAGAAGCCCTTCTCATAAGCAATATAGTTGGGGGCGTTACAGATGGACCCATCCTTTGCCGGGACGGTAATTGAACCATACTTATAATCCTTAGTTGTTTGCTGCTTGGCTGAACTGTTCCCACACCCAGCCAACGTAACTGATAATGCCAATAAACCCGCGATACTTCCCAATACTCTTCCAAATTTCATCCTCAAACGATCTCCTATCTCACATCAATTTAAAAAACGCCCCGTGCCGCTTGCCGCGACCCAGGACGTTTTTCAACGTGTTACCACCTTTGTTTAAACAACCCTCACAAGTTGTTTCTCTGCAAGAAAATACTTTCTCATACCCGATAACGGGGGTGCCGATGACGCTTCACGATTCGGCGTCATAAGTGCTCGCGGACCATATTCCCTGAAAATCAATTGCCGGTTTTCACCATCTCCGGCTCTCTGTACATCAATTAATCAGGTACTCATCCGTTCAACGCATCTAAATTGAATTTGTCTTTCAAAGCTAATCGGTTACCTCACTAACGGGTTCCGATAACCGGTCGAGGCTTTGGGTTAAATCACCAATTAAATCTTTGGGGTCCTCAATTCCCACCGATAACCGGACCAACTGGTGGGTAATCCCGGCTTTCAACTGCTCTTGGGGCGAGAGTTCCGCGTGAGTCATCTTGTACGGTAACTCAATTAAACTTTCAACAGCCCCCAAGCTGACTGCTAACTGGATCAGGTTCAAGTTTTCAACAAACTTGATGGCGTCAAACCCCTTTTGCAATTCAAACGAGATGATCCCACCATAACCTTTGAGTTCCGCGGTCGCAATTTCATAATCCTTCGTCCCGGCAATTCCAGGATAGTAAACCTTGGCGATTTCCGGACGGCTCTGAAGGAAATTGACGATTTTGGCGGCATTGCTGACATGTCGGTCTAATCGAACAGCTAATGTCTGGATACCCCGCCGAATGAGATTCGAGTCAGCGGGCGACAGTACCGAACCAATGCCGTTTTGATTAAAGTAAATTCGGTCAGCAATTGCTTGATCCCTGGCAACCGCGATCCCAGCGACAACGTCGGAATGACCACCCAAATATTTGGTTGCTGAATGAACGACGATGTCAGCGCCAAGATCTAATGGCTGCTGCAGATACGGGGTTAAAAATGTGTTATCCACGATCGTCAGTAACCCATGGCGTTTGGCAATCTTAGAAATTGCCTTCACACTGGTCACCTTTAACAACGGGTTGGCAACCGTTTCAAAGTAAATTGCCTTTGTCGTTGACTGAATGGCGTTTTCAACGGCCGCCAAATCTTGGGTATCAACGGACGTCACCTTCAAATCCCAGCGCTTAAAGAACTGGTTGATTAGCCGAAAGGTTCCACCATAAATGGTGTTGCCAATCACAATGTGATCTCCCGGCGAAAAGATTCCTAAAACAGCGTGAATGGCGGCCAGCCCCGACGAGAACGCAAATCCTTTCGCGCCGTTTTCCAAGGCAGCTAACTGATCTTCCAAATAGTTTCGGGTCGGATTACCGGAACGGGCGTAGTCCCACGTGACCTTGGCATCGACCTTCGGAAAAATAAAGGTTGATGAATTGTAAATTGGCACGTTAACCGCACCCGTCTGATTATCATGTTGCGAACGTCCGTGAACTAATCGTGTATCAAATTCTGTCATATCAATTTCCTCGCTTTCCACAAAAAAAGTCCCTGCGCAACCGAAGTTGCTCAGGGACGATTTTTATCGTGTTACCACCCGTATTCGCATCGATGTCACCACCGATACCTCAAAGACACAAACATGCCCGGAATTTTATCGTGCTTCCCACGTACATCAAGCTTTCACTTTCAGTAATTGCTCAGAGCTCATCTTCAAAGAACGTTCCTGCCCATCCTCGCACCAACGATGGTCGCTTTCATTCAGTACTGATTCTCCTACTCTTCTCTTCATCGCAAATAATATTAAAATTTAATTAGATTAATTGCCATGATGTTACCCTGAGATTGAAAGGGTGTCAAGTTGTTTTTGAAATTTAAGGGATTACCATTATTCTCCCAACAACCGCTTCAGCCGCGCAATTCGCTCATCCAGCGGTGGATGCGTATCAAACATTTTAACGATAAACGGCGTCTTTCCGTGCTTATTGGTGGGTTCGTTAATATATAAAGCAGCGCCCTTCGCTTCGGCATTTTTCATGGGTGTCGAATCGTCTTTCAACAACTCCAATGCGTCAATGAGGCCTTGAGGGTCCCGGGTCAGATTCACACCGGAAACGTCGGCCAAAGATTCGCGTTGTCGCGAAACGGCAAACTGCATAATTTGCGCAATTGGCACCCCGATAATCTTAATGATCCAGCCGCCAAGCCAGACAATGAAACCAAAGGTCAGCACGGCAATCCAAAGATAGCGGGAATCCTTGGAATCATCGTCACGATCACCAAAAATGCCCATCCAGTTTCCACCACGAATCATGCTAATCCCAGCGATAATCATGACCGCACCAGCGCCAGCAATGAACGTTGTCAACGCGACGGTAATCGAAGAGACCCGAATATCATAATTTTTGATATGCGAAATTTCGTGAGCCAACACGCCCTCAAGTTCTTCCCGATTCATCATCTGCCGCAACCCACTGGTGACGGCCACCGCGGCATGCTCCGGATCGCGCCCAGTCGCAAATGCGTTGGGCGCCTTTTCATCCATGAGATAAATATCGGGCATTGGAATGTTGGCCGCCATTGATAGGTCACTGACGATATTAAACAAAGTGGGATCATCGGACTCCTGCAGCTGATGGGCGTTGCTGGACTTCATCAAAATATTGGTCACGCTCAGGTACACAAACAACGTGTAAATTGCCGCGCCAATCAAAAATCCCGCTGCGGTATACAACGGAATTTTCAGGTCGATTGGATCGCTTTGATACGCAAAGATCAGCCCCAATAAGAAACCAATCACGGCGATCAAAAACACGAAGCCGACCAGTACCCACCAGGTTCGAATTTGATTTTGTTTAACCTGCTGATTAATTGTTTCCATTTCGGTGAAAACTCCTTCTGTTAACTAGAATTTCATCTTCGGCACTTCTTTAGATGCCTCAGGAGCTTCCAAATAATCGCGAACTGGGAAGTTACCAAATTTTGCGACGAGGTTACTTGGAAATGTCTGTAACTTGTTGTTATAGGCCATCACGTTACTGTTATAGTTTTGACGGGAGAACGCGACCTTATTCTCAGTGTTCGTCAGTTCTTCCTGTAACGATAGGAAGTTCTGGTTGGCTTTTAAATCCGGATAGTTTTCGGAAACGGCAAACAGGTGATTCAGCGCCCCCGTCAATTGATTATCCGCCTTAATTTTGTCCCCCAAACTTGCGTTGGGATCCGTAATCGCCGTTCGCATCTCAGTCACCGTTGCGAGGGTCTCTCGTTCGTGCTTGGCATACCCCTTAACAGTTTCCAACAAGTTGGGAAGCAAATCTCCCCGCCGCTGTAATTGAACGTCAATCTGGCTGGCAGCTTCGTCAACCAAATTTCGTTGTGAGACAATGCCGTTATATAAAACGACAATAATGAGGATAATTACAATTAAAATTACCCCGATAATTAACCATGTCATCGTAGTTCCTCCTTGGTTTCTTTGGTAATAAACATACCATATACCACTTAGAATGCAACATAGTGGGCTAAAATATAACGAGTTTTGAATTGACTTCCGACTTAATAATCGGCACAATGGATGAAATCAGTTTTCTCATCGAATTTTAAATTTCTCATCCCACGACCCCAGACAGGAGACGCCACTATGGATCAACAAGAAAAACTTCAAATTGTCCGTGACCTGGTCAATATTCGAACCGTTAATGAAAACGAACGGGCCGCGGCTGACTATCTCATTAATCTACTCGCCAAACATGGCATCTCTGCGAACCGAATTGACCAGTTTCCCAATCGCAGTAATGTGGTGGCAGAAATCGGTAACGGTCAGCATCCCAAACTCGGATTTAGCGGACATTTGGACACGGTTCATGAAAATGAATTGAGTCACTGGGACACGCCCCCATTCGAGGCAACAATTCACGATAACCGTCTCTATGGCCGGGGCACATCCGACATGAAAGCCGGCCTCGCTCAGTTCGTCATTACCATGATTGAACTGCATGAGCAACAAGAGCCGCTTCACGGGACCATTCGTCTGTTGGCAACCATCTCGGAGGAGTTAACCGAAGAAGGAGCCGCAATGCTTTCAGATGCAGGCTACGGCGATGATTTAGACGCGATCCTGTTCGCGGAACCGACCGGGGTCCCAATTGCTCAAATCGATCAGTACTTTGCAAGTGGGGCTGCCACAATTTCTTCAGGAAAGCTTGAGCAATTGATGCAGGCAACAACTCAAAGCACCGCCCCAGAGCAACACTTCATCATTAACGCCCATAAGGGGTGGATCAGCTACACGGTCGCTTCTCACGGCAAGGCCGCCCATAGCTCGATGCCCAAGCTGGGAATTAACGCGATTGACAACCTCGTTCAGTACTACAACGCGGAGAAAGCTTTTTATCACTCCTTAACGGAACGTCATCCGGGACTTGGAAAAACCGTCTATGCGCCAGATGTCTTTGTTGGCGGCAAGCAGGTCAACAGCATACCCGACCTCGCCGTTGAAAAGGTCAAGGTCCGGACAATCCCTGAATTATCAAACGAAAACCTAGTTCGCAAACTTCGCGAACTCATTCAGAAACTAAATGAGATCCCCACAATGAACCTTGAACTCACTGTTGAGCAAAGTGAAGACCCGGTGGCAAATAACGTCCACGACCGCCTCACTAAACTCCTTCAACATCACGCGGCTACCATTCTGGACGAACCATTGGCATTGCCGACAATTGGCTCTTCAATGGGGACCGACGCCTCGGAATTTCGGCGCCATAATCCAGATGGCGAATTTCTAATTGTTGGCCCGGGCAACACCACTGCTCATCAGGCGAACGAATATGTCGAAATTAGTAGTTTCCTGAAAATGCAAACCTTGTTTGCGACCGTCGCAATCAATTATCTGCAACCCGATTAAATAAACGAAACGGGCAGTCAACACTGATAAAATCAGTTTTGGCTGCCCGTTTTGATAAATTTTCATTTTTTATAAACGTTCAAACGGCCACGAATAAACGCTTATTAATTCATTGGATGATTATTGGATGATGTTCACTTCTATACTAATCCCTGCGCCATCATGGCTTCAGCGACCTTTTCAAACCCGGCGATGTTAGCCCCGGCTTGGAAATTCTGATCAAGATGGTACTCTTTGTCCGCCTTTTGTGACATTTCAAAAATGTTGTCCATAATGTCGTGTAAACGATTGTCGACGGTTTCAAAACTCCATGAAAGCCGTTCGCTATTTTGACTCATTTCCAATGCGGAAACGGCAACCCCGCCGGCATTGGCAGCTTTGGCAGGACCATAGTAGATGTTATTTTCACGATAAGTTGCAATTGCATCCGGTACACTTGGCATGTTGGCGCCTTCGCAGACGTACTTTACCCGGTCCTTGGCAATTAGCTTCGCTTGATCCTTGCTAATTTCGTTCTGAGTTGCGCACGGTAACGCGATATCGTAATTGGTATCGAAATCCCATACAGAACCCCCATGATATTCAGCAGTGTCAACGCGCTGAGCGTATTCCTTGATCCGGCCGCGATGGACTTCCTTGATCTGTTGAACGACCTTGTAGTCAATTCCATTTGGATCATAGACATAGCCATCCGAATCAGAACAGGTAATCACGGTTGCGCCGTACTCGGTTGCCTTTTGAATCGCGTAAATCGCCACGTTCCCACTACCGGAAATCTTAATCTTCTTGCCGGTTAATGTGTCGCCTAAGGCTTTTAACATCGCATGGGTGTAATAAAGTAACCCAAAGCCGGTTGCTTCCGTTCGTGCCAAACTACCGCCAAAGGTTAATCCCTTGCCAGTTAAAACCCCGTTCTGGTAACCATTCAAGCGTTTATAAGCCCCGAACAGAAAACCAATTTCACGTCCGCCAACGCCAATGTCACCAGCGGGAACGTCCAAATCAGGGCCGATATGCCGTTGTAATTCCGTCATGAAACTCTGACAGAAACGCATCACTTCAGAATCCGACTTGCCCTTGGGGTCGAAGTCGCTACCGCCCTTGCCGCCGCCAATTGGCAAACCGGTGAGACTATTTTTCAGAATTTGTTCGAACCCCAGAAACTTAACAACGTCTAAGCTAACACTGGGATGTAATCGAAGACCACCCTTATAAGGGCCGATCGCTGAGTTAAATTGAACCCGAAAGCCGCGGTTTACCTGAAACTTACCGTTATCATCCTGCCAAGGGACTCGGAATTGGATGACCCGTTCCGGCTCAACCAATCGTTCCAACAGGTTTGCTTCAATATATTCTGGATGTTTATCCAAAACTGGTTCCAAGGTATCCAAGACGGTGAATGCTGCTTCCTGAAACTCCGTTTGATTGGGATCACGACGTTGAATGGTATCTTTCACAGATTCAATATAGGTCTTCGCATTACTCACAAGCACTACCAGCTTTCTATCATATTATTAATTGATATAAATTCAAACAAGGGCCCTTTGATGTTTAAAATTACATCGTTACGTTATATTCTACCAGACTTTTAATGATAAATCTTCACATTTTATGAATTTTTTTATGTGTTTTTTTATATACGATCGTCATATTTTCAAAAATCTCCCAATTTAACACGCTTTCACCCCATGCTGGTAAATTTTTGAAAATAAAGCTTACGAGAACTTCTTATTTATGCTAGTATGTTCAAATGCCCAAACGGGTGTTGTCATCGATTCAGAGAATTAGAATTAGGAGTGTTCGCATTTATGGAAAAATCATTACAGGGTGAAACTAGTATGGCTCGCGAAGCTAAAAAGCAAGCGGCTAAACCAGTTGCTCACCCATTTGTTGCAATGCTTGGCATGTTAATCGGCGGTTTCGTCGGCATGCTGAGTGAAACGTCGTTGAACATTGCGTTACCCAGTTTAATGACCGCGTTACACGTTAATATTGGCACGATTCAGTGGTTAGTCACCGGCTACATGCTGGTAATCGGCATCGTCCTGCCACTTTCAAGTTTACTTTCAAAGCTGTTTTCAACCCGGCAAATCATTATCTTTGCGATCGTTGCCTTCATGGTTGGCGCCATTATTTCAGCTCTGGCAAGCAGCTTTCCCATCTTATTAGTCGGCCGGATGATTCAGGGGGTTGGTACTGGACTGATCCTCCCATTGATGTTCACGGTTGCCACCTTGATCTTCCCACCGTATAAATTAGGGGCTGCCATGGGCCTGATTGGACTAGTCATTATGTTTGCCCCAGCAATCGGCCCCACGTTATCCGGGATGATTCTGGGATTGATGTCTTGGCAGTGGATTTTTTGGATGTTCGTGCCATTCTTGGCAATTGCCCTCATCCTCGTCATCAAATACTTACCAAATGTCGGTAATATTTCCAAACCAAAAATTGATATCTTTTCAATCATCCTATCAACCCTCGGCTTTGGCGGCCTTGTTACCGGCGTCAGTCTGGCCAGTGATCAAGGTTGGGGATCGCCAAGCGTGATCGTCACCTTAGTGGCTGCCTTTATCTTGTTAGCTTGGTATATTAAACGACAGTTGGCTTCCGCCGAACCAATTTTAAACTTCCATATTTTTAAGAATCGTCAGTATACGACTGGTGCGGTTCTGGTCATGATGGACTTTGGCATTATCCTCTCGTCAATGTATCTGCTACCGATGTTCTGGCAAAATGGCCTGGCCATTCCAGTTGCCCTAACAGGAATTGTGATGCTGCCCGGTGGCATCGTCAACGCGTTGGTATCCGCAATTGCTGGTCGGTATTCCGACATCGTCAGCAAACGGCTGCTGACCGTTACCGGCTTTGCGATTACCATCGTTGGTATTGTCATGCTGCTGTTTGCTCAAGCCACCTCGCCAATGTGGTACGTCATTCTCGCCCACATTGTGATGATGATGGGGGTTCCGTTAGCCATGTCACCATCTCAGACATACGGATTAAGCGCGCTGGATCAACGAACTTCCAGTGACGGCAGTACCATCATGAACACCTTCCAGCAGATCGTCGGCGCGATTGCCACGGCCATTGCCACGGCTTTGCTTGGCGTCGGTCAGCAGGCATCATCTGCCAGCCACCAAGTCGCCTTTACCAGCGGCGTCCATCTCGGATTGGTTTTCACACTGATTTTAGCAATCGCAGCACTTTGCCTGGCATTTACCGTTAAAGAAAAGCGAGCTTAATTACCGCAATCAAAAAAGTCGCGTCTCCATATTCGGAGACTGAAGTGAACCCCCATAGTTGGATGAAAAA
>NZ_AZFZ01000180.1 GCF_001435895.1 Lentilactobacillus parafarraginis DSM 18390 = JCM 14109
GGCAAATTCTATAATTAATCCGAACAGAAATTAAAAAGCCCAAAGCAATCACTTACAATGGTAGTAGCTAATTCCAACCAATATAGGGAGTGATTACTTTGGGTACATCTACTTTATCACGTTTTCAACGTGGCGCACTAGCACAACTGGTCAATGAGGGGAATAAATCTTACCAAGTAATGGCTGACGCCTTAGGCGTCGCCAAAGCTACGATTAGCTATGAGTTGGACCGGGTTAAACCTTATGATCCAGAATTAGCTCAGCAAGATGCAGATCGCAAAAGGCGGAATTGCGGTCGTCGTTCGATGCTGACGGCAGCATTAGCGACTTTAATTACCAATCACTTACGATTAACCTGGTCACCAGAAACCGTTGCGGCCGCTTATAACTTGAGCACTGCGTCAATTTATAATTGGCTTAATCGTGGCTGGCTCCCCTTCAAATTGACTGATCTACCCAATCGGAATGTCCGCCAGCACCGAGTGAGCGAAAATCGTGGGAAATTTACAAGTGGGACTTCCATCGAACAACGGCCAACAACTGTTAATCAACGGTTAGCTTTTGGTCATTGGGAAGTAGATACGGTGCTTTCTAGTCGAAGTGAGTCACGATCATGTCTGGTTACATTCGTAGAACGTAAGACCCGACTTCTATGGGCCATCAAAGCCCCTAATAGAACGGCTAAGGCTCTAAACACCGCCTTTGGCAAGTTTATGGGGGCCTTCGGTCCCCAAGTAAAATCCATTACTGTTGATCATGGTAAAGAGTTTGCCAATTATCAGGCCTTAGAACAGGATTATCAGATCAAAGTTTATTTTTGCCATCCATATTCACCATGGGAGCGAGGTTCCAATGAATATTTTAATAGACGGTTACGCTGGTTCTTCCCGAAAAAGACCGATTTTAGCCAAGTAACGACTGATGAGATCCTAGCAGCACTTGAACTAATTAATCAACGACCATTAAAAATACATCATCAACAGACTGCCATTGAAAGATTCCGGGCTTGTTCGGATTAAACTTGTAATTTGCC
>NZ_AZFZ01000181.1 GCF_001435895.1 Lentilactobacillus parafarraginis DSM 18390 = JCM 14109
CAGGTGTTGCACTTCAATTTTAAATCGAGGATTTTAATTATTTGCGAAAATCAACTATATCGTTTGATAATAATTGGATTAAAAACTAAGGCAATGATTTTCCAAAATTCCGAAATCATTGCCTTAGTTGATTAGTCAATCGTGTTTATTCATGGCATCGATCGCCACAGGATTCCGCTAAATTCCCTTGAATGCCAGGAACCAATACCATGGTCGCATGTTAATGTCTCCAGGATAGTTGAACATATCGAGATTAAACCCACCAAGGAGTAACCCGAATATGAAGAGAACAACCCCAATGACAACGAGTGATCCGATCAATCGAAAATAGTTGCTGCTAATCCATTTCAATAACATGGTTAAGCCCTCCTAAATTTTGCGGAAATAAAGTGATACGACTGAGCGGAAACAACGGCGAAATACTTAACGCTCCACCAAGATAACTTGGCCAACAAGAGGGTGATCCCAAACGCTGCTAATGAAAAACCAAGCTCACTAAAGCCAATCCCAGGGCCAACTCGAAACATCGCGATAATTGCAGCTGGCAATCCAAACGATCCCAATACCAGTGCAAGAAGGGTTCCAAACGTTAACCCAGCGGGCACCAGCCAAATTAAGCAGTAGCCCAACAGCAACAACCCCAACCCCAGTAAGAGTATTGAGCACCAAAGAGGCGACCCCAATATAAGCGCCAAAACAATCAAAATCATAACGCCAGTCGCCAGATGCGCCGTCTTTGGTTGATCCTCAGTGATAATGTTTTCCACAATATGATCAGGATCTCCCAAAGACTTAATTACCTCATCTTCTGAAATTGATTTAGCCTCTGATTCATCTGATATTAACTCGTCGTAGTCTTGAAGATATCGGCGGCGATCAACAATATGGGCCCGTTTAAGGCTTAATCTTAATTGCTTTAAGAACTCACTTTTCTTCATCATGAAACCCTCCTCGTATAAAGTCGTAATGTCTAAAGTTCCTAAGTTTTATC
>NZ_AZFZ01000182.1 GCF_001435895.1 Lentilactobacillus parafarraginis DSM 18390 = JCM 14109
AAAAGCTTGTTTTAAGACAGACCCTAATAAACTGGAAAGTTTAATAAATTTTGACCGTGGGAAGCGCCAGTTGCTCCCCCTCGATCACCTTCGCCGCAACCATCGCGTTGAAAATTTGGCTGCCAAAAAGCTCAGCAGATTTAGCATCGAAATGAAACTGATCCAGTAACGTGCCGCTTTGCATATCCACCAAATAAATATGGGGATCTTCCGTTGCAAGCTGAATGACACCAGCCTCAACCTGGGAATCAAATTGGTCAGAGTGATGACTCACAGTCCCGCAAAAAATTGGAAGCTGCGGGTTGCCAACAATCCGGCGGCAATAGGCAAAAACCGCCTTTAAGTTATCATAATAGTTTGCCGCGGCACTGCTTGAAAAGTCAGCGCGGTCGCCTTCCCCCTGATGCCACAGCATGGCTTTGATGACCAGTTGATTATTTTGAGCCGCTTGGCAGCTTTCGATTAATTGCTTAAACTGCAACAACAATGAATGGCTGGGATCTTTCAGCTGATCAATGTGGGTGGACCAATGACTGTCGTCCACGCCACCCTCACCGCTCGGGGCAATCGATGTCCCGCCCTCAGCACACTTAATGACGTGCAAGTCTTTTAAATCTGTATTGTGGAGTAGCCAATAATACGTGACCAGATCAAATCCCCAACGGCTTGACCCGTTCTTAACCGTCAAGTCACTCACCTTGAGTTGATCCTGAAACACGCCCTTTTCATGATCCGGGGTGTGATTGCTACAGTAATAACAATGGTCTAACGGCAATGTCAGATAATTTGGCAACTGCGGAACTGGCACCCGGCCATCAATATTGGACTGACCGGCCGAAATAATTGTGAACTTTTCTTCATTGTGAGCCACGTTCAAAATCCTCCCAGTACTCAAAATAGCATCTATTGACTATTGTAGGCGCTTTGCTTAATATTTTCATTCCTCAATTGTCAAGTTAAGTGCAACACTAA
>NZ_AZFZ01000183.1 GCF_001435895.1 Lentilactobacillus parafarraginis DSM 18390 = JCM 14109
AAGTGTCCAACTTGCAGGGTTCACTTCAATCCTCAAAATTATTTTGAGGATTGGGAACTTTTCATATCCAAAAAATAGCAGTAACCTACTTCTTCGCTTCAATCTTAGAATTATGGTTATTGGTCGCCTTCACCACCCGATGCTTTGACAGATACTCTAGAATGATTTGGCAGATCGTCATATCACATGAGGCGACGATATTATCAGATGAAAAGCCACTTATCTCAAATACGTCAACATTTGTAGATGAGAAGGCTACAGATAAGCCTTTTAAAGCATTAACTGTTATTGATGGTGGCAATGGTCTGCGTGATACGGTTGCAAACTTTGCCCAAAAATTGTCTAATGACCCAAGGCTTAGTGCTGTTGCAGGTGATACGGTCAGTGTTGATGATTTTAATAAAGCATTGGCAGCAGAAGGCTTGGACACTATCTATTATGCTGCAAAAGCTCAAAAGATTGGCCCAATCACTAATCCATGGGCTTCGGGAGATCGAGTTGAAGAAACTGATCTCGACGAAACCGGCTCATTGTTTAGCAAGATGAAAGGTCAAGATATTTATATATATAAACTGAGCATTACCGCCGTTGCCAATGGCACTAATGTCGCCAATGGAAACCAGGCATTGTTTGGCAAGGATAGGTCTACAATTGTCCGTTCAGAGGGGATTCCCGTTACATTAACTTACAAGCAGGTTGGATCTTTCCGTGATTCGTTAAAAGATGGCTCACAAGCTATCAAAGCTGATGGTTTTGCCGCTTTGTATAATATGGGGCAGCAATAAATTTTAATCGTAAGTGGACCAGTAAGCAGTGAAAATTTGGACATCTACTTCGTAGACGTCTCAGACTGAAGACAAACGCTATTTTGAAAATTCCAAAATGGCGTTTGTCGTACAATACCCCTTAGG
>NZ_AZFZ01000184.1 GCF_001435895.1 Lentilactobacillus parafarraginis DSM 18390 = JCM 14109
AATTAAATAGCATGCGCCGCTTATCATCTAAGTTCTCCAAACTGATATAAGTTTTCAGTTCATGGCTTAGCTCTTTAACTACCCGTTTTTCATTAAACGAGAAGTGTTTACTTAGGCTATCTAAATGACCTCTATTGATTGCTTTTTCTTGGTTATTTTTATAACTGGCTTTGGCCTTGCGATAGTCCTTAACTTGTTGATTAAATTCTTTTCTTTCATGCCGCTTACTATTGATTCCCTCATGTTGAGTTGGAACTTCATCTATTCCTTGATTTTCAAAGGATTTTTCGCTGATCCGATCGGGAATATTTTNCTTTCTTGATCTTGGGAAACGACTATTTCCTGTATAAGTCTTGTTCCCATTTTCGTCTAATATGTTTTCTCGTTTACTTTTCAATCCCCACGTTCCGTCTGGGTTAAATGGACGGTTAGTTAACATCACATGAGCGTGCGGATTATCTGGGTGATCTCTATGAATTGCCACATCGGCAACCATACCTTCATCAACAAAATTTTCTTGTACATATTTTGTCAATAATTCTTTCTGTTCATCTTCACTTAATTCAACGGGTAGAGCCACGTTAAACTCTTTAGCGTACCGTGAGTTTGCTCGACGGTCTTTTCTTTCTACTTCGTTCCACAATTTCTCTCTATCACTCGCCCATTCTGGCGCATTCTTTGGTGTCAAAATAAAGCTTTCTGGCATAACCGATCGGGCATAAAAATAACTTCGACCTTCTTTTTGATCGAATAATTTTTCGCCACTTCGATAACTTGCTCCAGCAATTGCACTTCTTCCTTTTCCAGCACTAATATTACTAAAGCTCATGTGAAAAATTGCCATGTCGGTCACCACCTTTCTTTGGGTTTATGGGTTTGATTTTGTTGTCGC
>NZ_AZFZ01000185.1 GCF_001435895.1 Lentilactobacillus parafarraginis DSM 18390 = JCM 14109
TGAAATAAAGTTTTCAGACGGACCCTAGTACCAATACTGAAACTGGTTCAGATACGACAGCTGGTTCAAAGACGGCAAAAGAGACGAATGCGACAACCGGTTCAGAGTCGACAAAAGAGACGTCGACCACAACTGATTCTGCCACTGCAACGGCTGCGCGGACAACAACCAGTTCTAATAAAGGTGCGACTACTGACTCAGCTACCAGCAATGATACCGCGGCAACGACTGCTAAAACTACCGATGCTAGTGCTAAGATTGCCGGTACGACGACTAGTGATAGTGTAGCCCAGCAAACGACGACAACTGCAACGCCCCAGACCGCCGCGGTGGCGCTTAGTCAAGCTGTGACCCATGCAAACGATGCCGTTGCCGATGCTGAAGTGCCTATCAAACTGGTTCTGATACTGGTGTTAATAAATTGCCTGCTGTTGTTTCTAAGATTGATTCTGTTACTGATCAGACCATTAAAGGCGTTGATTTAACATCTTATCAAGCAGAAATTGCTGCAGGTGTTAAATTTTATGATTTTAATGGTGGTTTATTGGATGGCAATGGCTTAATGGAACTGCTTAAAAATAATGGTGTTAATTATGTTAATTTGAAGGTGGCTGTTAATCCTTTTGATGCTAATGGTAATACCTATGGTCAAGGACAACCCACTTTACAAAATGCTATTAAAACTGCAGTTTTGGCTCGAAATGCTGGTCTAAAAGTCAATTTTACATTGTTGTTTTCTGATGCTTATACATCAGATGATGTACAGAAAGCACCCAAAAACTGGCCTTCTGATAATGAAAAATTACATAGTCAGGTTACAGCATATATTGACGATGTGATATCTCAATTTAATAATAATCTGAAACTTGAAAGTATGAAGACAGACTGAT
>NZ_AZFZ01000186.1 GCF_001435895.1 Lentilactobacillus parafarraginis DSM 18390 = JCM 14109
TGTGTCAACTTGACAGGGTACAGTACCATGAATTAGTATGACTGCTTATCATCGAACTTCGTCAAAGGATGGCACTTTATAATTTATCACATATTAAGAAATACACATGCTAAAAAACTATCCTTATACAACTTGGTATGCAACTAAAAAAGTAATAAAGTAATATTAAAGCACTTTATTATAAAGTAAAGAACAATTCCAATAGCGTTACTGGATATGTATGGCATAAGTATATTAAAGGGGAAAGGGTTCCATTCGGTTTAAAGTATGCTAAAGCCACAATAGCGCTCAATTATAAAAATGGTAAAATATTATGGGGAAAAATATGAATATTTCAGAGCTATTAATCCGGTGTCTAAATTGATGATTTTATATCTAATGAATAAAAGGGTTTCAAAAATGTCATATAATTGGAATGGTAAAGTAATTACAGCTATTCTGGGTTAAAATCGCTTGGTTGTTCTGCAATTTATGGTGGATTAAATTCATCAAAAACAGTTACACAGTTAAACAATTATATGAGTCCGCTTTAATCGATTATTCAAATAATGCGGCAATTGCATTAGGCCAATGGGTAAGAGGAGGATCTACTCCAAGTTATAAAAAAATTTGTTAAATTAATGAATAGGCAAGTTCAATCTTGGAATCTTGATAAAGTAAGTTTCGTTACTGCTAATGGTATGGAACAAGACGCATTAAAATCTTATGGATATTTAATTAGCGGGGAAAACGCTAATCTTGTTTCAGCTAAGTATGTGGTTTTGATTGCTAGACATTTAATCACTGATTATCCAAACACGTTATCTTATTCGAAAATGGCTTACCACGTTAACCAGTCTTGGTTGTGAAGATACTTATAAGGTAGATTGTAAAATTAATCCGAACGCTG
>NZ_AZFZ01000187.1 GCF_001435895.1 Lentilactobacillus parafarraginis DSM 18390 = JCM 14109
AGAACCTGTTTTTAATCTTTAATAACGTTTCAATAAAAGCCTAATGAAGGCTAAAGCTACCATAATCCGACTAGTTTGTAGATAGCGTTCACAGTTGCGCCATAGGCGCCGACACTTATCTAACCAACTAAAGGATCGTTCAACCACCCATCGTTGTGGGGTTATTCGCCCATGCTTCAAATCACTTTGTTTTGCGATGATCATTTCAGCACCAATCATGTTTTGAACCAAGCCTGCAAAGTTTTCTCCGGTGTAACCACCATCAGCCATCACTCGTTTAACCAAACGAAATTGCTCTGAGTTTAAAGCCAGTAACGCCGCTGCACCGTCACGTTCAGAAACGTTGGCTGTTGTGATATGAATGGCCTGCGGCCAACCATTGATATCCACGGCGAGATGGCGTTTGATGCCGGAAACTTTTTTACCACCATCATAGCCCTTGTTTTCGGCTGCTTCAGTATTCTTGACACTTTGGGCATCTAAAATGATGAATGAAGTGGGTGCCGAACGACCCATGCGTAATCGGCCTTGATCGACAATTTTTTTAAGATTAAATCTAACTGGCTATGGCCAACTTCATCAATTGGTTCTGACCAGCGACGGAAGTAACCATAAGCCGTTTGCCACTTGGGAAAGTCATGGGGTAACTGACGCCATTGAGATCCAGTACGGAGAATATAGAGAACGGCATTAAAGATCTCGTAGAGATCCACTTGGCGTGGTCGCGTGCGTTGGCGCACAGCTTCTAAGTCAGGTCGAATTAGTTCAAATTGCTGACGCGTAATGTCACTGGGATAACCAATCATCTAAAATCACCTTTTTAATAAAATTATATCAAAAGGAATTCGGTCTAACAAAGATTAAAAACAGGTTCT
>NZ_AZFZ01000188.1 GCF_001435895.1 Lentilactobacillus parafarraginis DSM 18390 = JCM 14109
AGAACCTGTTTAGAGTCTTACAAAGGCCCGAATAATTTGCTACAATCTTGATAAAAAAGAAATGAGACCCGCTTTGATGACTAATTATCTTAACCAAATCTCTCGTTCCCAGTTTGAAATGATTCGGCCTGAATTGGAAACAGCCCGGAAACGCACCGCACCTCGAACCCAAGACCTTTATCAAGTATTTAATGCACTGTTGTATCTACTAAAAACTGGGTGTCAATGGCGTCAATTACCTCACGATTTTCCAAAATGGTCGACGGTTTATTATTACTACCGAATTTGGTCAGCTAAAGGGCTTGGCTTTCAAGAATCTTTGTTGGAACAGGTTTTAAAAAAATTGTCTTTACCCTACGATCCCAACAGGATCGCTCGGCGCTAACCTCATTTATTATTGTCGATGCTCAGAGTGTTAAAAATACCGATACTGCTCAAAATAAAGGCTATGATGGCGGTAAGAAAATCTCTGGGATTAAGCGCCATTTAGCCGTTGATATTAACGGGCTGCCACAAGCCATCCATATTACTCGAGCCAATGTTTCTGATCGGGACGGTGCCAGCGCAATGTTGGCTCTTCATGCCGATCATTTAAAAAATGTTCGTAGTGTCCTGGTTGATGGTGGTTATACCGGCACCAACTTCGCCATTGATGTTAAAACGAATTTAAAAGCAACCGTTCAGGTTGCTAAACGCAATGAATTACATAACTTTACCGTGATGCCGCAACGCTGGATTATTGAACGCTCCTTCAGCTGGCTGGATAAATGTCGGCGCCTCTGGAAGAACTGCGAACGTCACCTTAATACCAGTCTACAAATGGTGGTGCTGGCTTTTCTGGCATTACTCCTCAAGAGACTCTAAACAGGTTCT
>NZ_AZFZ01000189.1 GCF_001435895.1 Lentilactobacillus parafarraginis DSM 18390 = JCM 14109
AAAGTTGTCTCAGGAATCAGCTTACATCCAGACAACTATCGATTCACTATATTGGGCATAATAATGGGCCTGATGATAATAGGTATCTTTAGTAACCAAGGACTTGCTTACGAGTCGAAATAGTAATGTTTTAACAGTGCTGGGCCGCCAAGTTTGTCGTCGCCGGATTGCCTGGTAAATATCTTTAGTTGAAATCCCGGGATAATGCCAGATAATTCGCAAAATTTCGTACTCAGCATTAGTTACACAACCAATACAATTATCTTTTACCTCGTGATCTAACAAAATAATCACCTCTATTGATTATAGCTGTAACATAACATTTACGATTACATTTGTAAACCATAATGTCAAAAAATTATTCACGTCCTTGGATGGAAACGTGATCAGCCGTATTTTTAGTAATAAAGTGTTGTAGTTCAACCGAATTTTCATTAAAAATGAGGTTAAACCTTTTATTTTGCTTTGACTGACCAGTCACTACTAGAATTATTTTTCCAGATGTGATCTGCTTATTTGTCATTGTTAATTGTTGAATATCCTTAAAGTTTATTAATGTTGGCAACAAACTTGGTAACAAAAATCCATCTTGAGCTACACCACTAACTCCCGACATAAAGCCTAGTACTATTAGAATAGCCAATAAAGAGCTGAGTAATATACTATTTCTAGCCGGAATCCACATAATGAAAGCAAGAATTAAAAATAAAATATTACTTGCTGCAACAATTACCATATAGTTAGACTTCCACAACAGTCGTGATTCTTGTCGTATATGAAATACGGCTAATAACATCAGTGCAAAAACCATTAGTGGATCTGAGTCAAGTTTTTAGACACGATTA
>NZ_AZFZ01000019.1 GCF_001435895.1 Lentilactobacillus parafarraginis DSM 18390 = JCM 14109
TTTTCATCCAACTATGGGGGTTCACTTCAATGAGATGATCAATCGTCCCGGCTTTTTTCTGTCAATTTTCCCGATTTTAAGGATCCTCATTTTCTGATTCGGCCTGTTTTTAAAAAAGCCGTAAAGAATCATGGAATTTGGCAGTTTTATTGTTGCAGTCAACCCGAGTATGCTAGAATTGAAGTTAATGATTAACTATGGGAGGCACTTTGATGTCTAAAGTAAAATATAACCGAATCATCTTAAAATTAAGCGGGGAAGCCTTAGCTGGCGACCGTGGATTCGGCATTAATCCACCAGTGATAAAGGACGTTGCGACAGAGATTAAAGACATTTTCGAAATGGGTGTCCAGATCGGAATTGTTGTCGGTGGCGGAAATATGTGGCGAGGTGTCGCCGGCCAAGAAATGGGCATGGAGCGCGCTCAGGCTGACTATATTGGCATGCTGGGGACGATCATGAATGGTTTGGCGCTTCAAGATAATTTGGAATCCCTTGACGTTCCAACCAGGGTGCAAACTTCCATTGAAATGCGCCAAATTGCTGAACCCTATATTCGGCGCAAGGCTGTGCGGCATCTTGAAAAGGGCCGCGTCGTCATTTTCGCTGGCGGCACCGGTAACCCGTACTTCTCAACCGACACAACTGCTGCATTGCGGGCAGCGGAAATTGATGCGGATGCCATTTTAATGGCTAAGAATGGTGTTGATGGGATATACTCAGCTGATCCTCGCAGTCACAAAGATGCCGTGAAGTATGATTCGTTAACTTACATGGATATTTTGGAAAAGGGATTGAAGGTTATGGATTCCACTGCAAGCTCACTTTCAATGGATAATCACATTCCGCTGGTTGTGTTTAATCTTAACAAGCCCGGTAATATTCGTAAGGTTGTTTCCGGTGATAGTATCGGAACAACTGTGAAGGAGAAATAACAATGGCAGATTCTCAATCAATCATTAATGAAGCAAAAACAAAAATGAAAAAGGCTGAAGAAGTTCTGGAACGTGAACTTGGCACAATCCGGGCAGGGCGCGCAAACGCCAGCATTTTAAGCAGTGTCACCGTGGATTACTACGGTGCCAAAACACCGCTGAATCAGATTGCTTCGATTTCAATTCCGGAAGCCCGGGTGATTTTAATTACTCCCTATGATAAGTCTTCGTTGGAAAACATCGAAAAGGGCATCTACGAAGCCGATCTGGGTTTGAGCCCAGCAAATGACGGTTCCGCAATTCGGCTGGCAATTCCAGCGTTAACTGAGGATCGCCGTAAGGAGATTGCCAAGCAGGTAAAAGCAACTGGCGAAAAGAGTAAGGTTGCGGTTCGTAACGTTCGTCGTGAAGCCATGGATACCTTTAAACGGGACAACAAGGCTGATGATATTACCGACGATGAATTACACCGCCTTGAAGATCAAGTTCAAAAGTTGACTGATAATGCAATTAAAAGTGTTGACACGATTGTTGCCAACAAAGAAAATGAAGTTATGAACGGCTAGAAAGAGGGGCTTCCTATGGCAGACAAGAATGATGGTAGCAACGACGAAGTATCCGTAGTACCTGGCACTGATGAATTTCAAAAGATGTTATTTAAGTTGAATAAACCGGTGACTCAGGATAATCTAGGTGACCTAGATTATAATGGCAGTCGGCTTCAGCCGGTCCAGGATGATATGTACGCGATGCCGGCGTTTGTAACTGATGACTTTAACCTATTTTTCATCGTGTCTCAACTTGTAGAAGATGATTGGGTGATTGCGTTCTCGACAGCAACAATCGAAAATGGCAATGAAATTACCGATTTATCAGAACCAATGACAACCGGCAAGGGGCTAAACGAATTAGGGCAGAAGAGCCCGGCAGATGCTAACAAATTATTGAAATATTTCAATACGTTGGCCGAAGCAAATCGCGGTGAATGGCGAATGGTTGAACGTCCAGATAGTGCAGAAAACTAATAATTAAGTGCATTTTAGGATGAGTTTAACTTCTCATCCTTTATTTTTTCCTTAATTACCCAATAGGAGAACGCAATGTTTAACAATACCAAAAAGGATGCAATTGATGGCAATGAACTGGATCCCAATCGAATTCCAAATCATATTGCCATTATCATGGATGGTAATGGTCGGTGGGCACAGAAACGGCACCTTCCGAGAATTGCTGGTCATAAACAAGGCATGGAAACTGTGAAGACCGTCACGAAGGCTGCGAGTCACCTTGGCGTGAAAGTACTAACCCTCTACGCATTCTCTACTGAGAACTGGAAGCGACCAAAGGATGAGGTCAGTTTTTTAATGAGTTTACCCGTCAAGTTCTTTAACAATTTTGTTCCAGAACTTATCGAGAACAACGTTAAGGTTGCCGTAATGGGAGAAATTGATCAGCTGCCTCAGGCAACTCAAACGGCCGTTCACGATGCAATCGAGCAAACCAGCAAATGCACTGGTATGATTTTGAATTTTGCTTTAAACTATGGCAGTAGATTGGATATTCGCTTGGCAGTTAAGCAACTTGTCGAGGAGGCAAAAACCAATGCGATTTCGGTTGACGATATTACCGATCAGCTGATCTCTTCTCATCTGATGACTGGATTTCTCGGTCAATATCAGGATCCGGACCTTTTGATTCGGACCAGTGGGGAAGAGCGAATTTCCAATTTTTTGCTGTGGCAAATAGCGTATAGTGAGCTGGTGTTTACGGATACGCTTTGGCCAGATTTTGATGGTCAAACACTCACTGAAATGATTGCTGATTATCAACAACGGGATCGGCGCTTCGGTGGGATTAAAAATGAAAAGCAGGGGAGAAAATCTTGAGACAACGTGTCATAACCGCAGTCGTGGCGTTAATTATTTTTATTCCAATTATTGTATTAGGCGGTATCTGGATTGACATTGCCGGAGTTGCCCTGGGGGTTGTTGCCGTCTCGGAAATTTTGGTCATGAAAAAGCGAATCCTGGTATCCGGGGAATCAATTATTGCCTATTTGGGTGCTAGTGCGCTGATTCTTCCTGATAAATGGACGAGCTTTTTGCCAAGTAACTTTACGCCAACGTTCATTTTTTTCTTATTCGTTTTGGCACTCCTTTTAGTGACCGTTTTGAGCCGAAACCTATTTACATTTGATGACGCGGGTGTCATTATCTTAGGGATGCTATACGTTGGGATGGGATTTCACTACTTTATTGCTGCCCGTGGCGAATCCTTAACAATCTTGCTTTACGCATTGTTTATTGTGTGGGTCACCGACAGTGGGGCCTATATCTTCGGCAGGAAGCTTGGTAAACACAAACTTGCACCGCGAATTAGCCCGAATAAAACTTGGGAAGGATCCATTTGTGGGTCCTTAGCAGCGACAATTCTTTGCTCAATTTTCATTTTTTACTATCCAATTGCCGGATACTCAATGATCGAAATGGTTCTTATCACTATCTTTCTGTCAATTGCCGGCCAATTCGGCGATCTAATTGAATCCGCCTTGAAGCGTTACTATGGCGTGAAGGATTCTGGCAAGATTTTACCTGGACACGGTGGGATTCTGGATCGATTTGACAGCTTGTTACTTGTATTGCCAATGCTTCATTTGGTTGGCATCATTTAAGTCACTTTAGGAGGAAAACGCCGCTTGATAACTACAATAATTGTATTCGTGATTGTCTTTGGAATCCTGGTTATTTTTCATGAGTTCGGTCACTATATCATGGCAAAGCGATCGGGGATCCTAGTTCGCGAATTTTCTGTTGGAATGGGGCCGAAGGTTTTTTACCACCGAAGCGGCAGCACAACCTTTACATTGAGGCTGTTACCGCTGGGTGGCTATGTTCGAATGGCCGGTGAAGTTGATGATGGTGAAGAGGAGCTCAAGCCTGGAACACCAGTGACCCTTCAGTTAAATGATTCTGAAGTGGTTACCCGGATCAATACGAGTAATAAGCACTCCCTGTTTCAAGGAATTCCGTTAACCGTAACCGGTGTCGACCTCGCTCGTGACTTGTACATAGAAGGTTACGAAAATGGTGATGAATCAGCCGTTAAACGTTATTCGGTAGATCATGATGCTGTGATTATTGAAACTGATGGTACCGAGCTTCAAATTGCTCCGGAAGATGTCCAGTTTCAGTCTGCTCCCCTTGGACGGCGGATGCTGACCAATTTTGCCGGGGTATTTAACAACTTTATTCTGGCAATTATCGTGTACACCCTCTTAGGTTTTGTTCAGGGCGGCGTTCAGACGAATACGAATAAAGTGGATGTGATGCAGTCAAACTCGGTTGCCCGTTCAGCAGGGATCAAGTCCGGCGATCGAATTGTTGCCATTAACGGCCATAAAACCGCCGATTGGAACAAGCTGGCCGTTCAGATTCAAGCGAATCCCGGTAAGCGGGTGACTGCTAAAATTTCACGTGATGGCAAGTCAAAATCAATTCAACTGACACCTAAAGCGAACGTGCAAAATGGAAAAAAAGTTGGTATGATTGGGATTACCCAATCTCTTGACACCAGCTTCAAGGCAAAGGCGTTATCTGGCTTTACGACCACGTGGACGATGCTGACAACGTTACTTGGAGCCCTGTGGTCAATGGTCAGTGGTCACTTTAGTCTGAACGATTTGGGTGGTCCAGTGGCAATTTTCGCCACCACATCACAAGCTGCCTCAATGGGGCTTGCTGGGGTTTTGAATTTCCTGGCATGGTTATCCTTGAACCTGGCGATCATCAATTTAATCCCGATACCAGGTCTCGACGGTGGCAAATTAGTCCTAAATATTATTGAGGCAATCCGGAGAAAACCGGTTTCTCAGCGAACCGAAACCATTGTGACCTTAATTGGATTTGCGTTCTTAATGATTTTGATGATTTTGGTGACCTGGAACGATATTGAACGATACTTCCTGCATTGATTCTTTGTGGGTAAATAAAGGAGAACAAACTTAATTATGAAGCAGTCCAAAATTTTGATTCCGACTTTAAAAGAAACGCCAAAGGGTGCTGAAGCTCTGAGCCATAAGATGTTGGTGCGTGCCGGCTATATTAAACAAATTTCTGCCGGAATGTATGCGTATCTGCCGCTTGCTTACCGCGTTTTAAGGAAGATTGAAACCATTGTTCGTGAGGAAATGGAAAAGACTTCCGCTCATGAAATGTTGATGCCGGACGTATTACCAGCTGATTTATGGCGGGAGTCCGGGCGCTACGACACTTACGGACCTGAACTCTTCAAGTTCAAGAATCGTCATGATACTGACTTCATTCTGGGACCAACCCATGAGGAGACGTTCACGGAACTTATTCGTGATTCTGTCAAATCTTACAAGCAGTTACCGTTGGTGCTGTATCAAATTCAAAACAAGTATCGGGATGAAGATCGGCCCCGATATGGGCTTTTACGCAGCCGTGAATTTATTATGAAAGATGCTTATTCATTTGCCGCCAATGAAGGTGATCTGGATGTTGCGTATCGCGACATGGAGAAAGCTTACCGTCAGATTTTTGATCGGATGGGGCTTAAGTACCGGGTCATTATTGGTGATGGCGGTGCGATGGGTGGATCGGACTCGAAAGAATTTTCCGCAATGGCTGCCGTTGGTGAGGATACCATTGTCTATTCTGATAAAAGTGACTACTATGCTAATCTGGAGATGGCAAAGGCTAAAGTTACTGACGAGCCGTCAACCGAAGCAGAAGAGTCCCTTAAAAAAGTTGAAACGCCAAATGTAAAATCAATTGATGAAGTTGCGGACTTTCTAAAAGTTTCACCTCAGAAAACGATCAAATCCATGTTATACATGGCCGATGATAAACCAGTACTGGTTCTTGTCCGTGGGGATTATGATGTCAATGATGTGAAGGTTAAAAACTACCTCAAAGCTGATTTCCTTGAGCTGGCAACTGACGAGCAGGCCCAGAAATACTTAGGCGCTAATTTTGGTTCTCTAGGACCGGTTGGAGTCAGTGAGGACGTCAAAGTGCTGGCAGATTTGCGGGTTAAGAACGTTAAAAATGCCGTTGTTGGCGCCGATACCGATGGCTATCACTACATGAATGCCAACGAAGGCCGTGATTTCCGGGTTGATGAGGTGGATGATTTTGTCGTTGTCAAAGAGGGCGAGTTATCCCCTGATGGCAAAGGAACGCTGAAATTTACCCGCGGGATTGAAATTGGTCATATCTTTAAATTGGGGACCCGTTATTCTAAGAGTTTGAATGCAAACATTCTCGATGAAAACGGGCGTTCTATTCCAGTAATTATGGGATCTTATGGTATTGGCATTAGTCGGTTACTCTCGGCAATCTCTGAACAAAATGCTGATGAGAATGGTCTGGTATGGCCGGTTTCAGTTGCCCCGTATGCAGTTCACGTGATTCCGGTTAACGCTAAGAAAGCCGTTCAGATGGATCTGGCGAACCGGATTGAATCCGAGCTAACTCAGAGTGGCTTAGACGTTCTGGTGGATGACCGTAAAGAACGGGCCGGCGTTAAATTTGCCGACTCAGACTTGATGGGGATTCCCCTACGAATCACGATTGGTAAAAAAGCTGAAGAGGGGATTGTTGAGATCAAAATTCGTCAGAATGGCGAGACCGTTGAAAGCAAGGTCGAGGAATTAAGTGAGACCGTCAAAATTCTGTTAAAGAACCTCAAGTAGTTTTATAATTGCTAACAAATTGGATGTGGTGAGAAGATCAATGCTCATCACATGCAGGTAACGATGTTGAATTGAGAAGGTGAGACGACGCGTTGTTCTCAGCTTCTTTTTGTACTAATGAGGAGGATGCTCTTTGAGTTTGGATCAAAATGCGTTATTTGAAAAGTTGTTAGAGCAGCTTCAGTGGGACGATGCCAAAGCATCCCCATTTTTTCAAAATGCTAAAATTAATCGCCTGGAGGTTCACCAACAAAGCTTGCGGTGGCAGTTTGATGTTACATTGCCAAAAATTCTGCCTTTCGAAGTCTTTACCGACTTTAATGCGCGCCTTGCCTCGGCTTTCAAGGACATCGCAACGGTTTCGTTGAATATCACTCCTGAAAATGATCATTTTAATGAGCAATTACTGCGGCAATACTGGCAGTGGGTGGTGATGAATAGCGGCGTAAACTCACCTTTAATTCAGGAACTCTGTGAGGATCGATCGCCATCAATTGTGGATAATCGGATCGAATTTATTGCTGAAAATGAAATTGTGAAAGATTTTATGACCAATACCGCTTTGGGGCCGATTGAAGACATGTATCAAAAAGCGGGATTTCCAAACTTTACAATCCATACAATTGTTGATGAGTCCTCCTCACAAAAAAATATCGAGGCCCTCAAAAAGAAAAATGCCGCTCAAAACGCTGAGTTGGTGAAGAAAGCCAACGAAGCAATCAAACAAAATAATGAGATGCGGGCCAAGCATCCTGCCGGAAAGTCCGGGTCGATGATTGGTAAGAAAATCAAGCCGGATATTCCTGTCATGAAGATGGTTGACATTGTTGAAGAGGAACGTTCAGCCGTGGTTTCCGGTTATGTGTTTAATAAAGAGGTTCGCTCATTACGTTCAGGCCGGCAGTTATTGATGCTGAAAATTACGGATTATACCTCTTCTATTCAGGTAAAAAAATTCTCTAACCGGGGCGAAGAGGCGCTGTTTGAGAACATTAATGAAGGTGACTGGGTAAAGGTCCGGGGCAGTATTCAAGAGGACAACTATTCTCATGAACTGACGTTGAACGCTTATGATATCAATCCAGTTAAGACGGTTTCAAGAAAAGACACGGCCCCTGAAGGCGAAAAGCGGGTGGAGCTTCATCTGCATACTTCTATGAGTCAAATGGATGCCACCAATAACATTGCTGATTTTACCAAGCAAGCCAAAAAATGGGGCCATCCAGCCCTTGCGATCACCGATCATGCGGCTGTTCAAGGATTTCCGGACGCCTTTCATGCCGCTCAGAAGAACGACATTAAGATGCTTTACGGGGTTGAAATCAACTTGGTTGACGACGGCGTGCCAATCACTTACAACGATAAGCACGTTCCGTTGAAGGACGCCACCTACGTCATTTTTGATACCGAAACGACAGGTTTGTCAGCAATTTATGACCGGGTGATTGAATTGTCAGCGGTCAAGATGGTGAATAACAACGTTATCGATCAGTTTGAAGAATTTATTGATCCGGGCTTTCACCTGTCCGAACAAACCACTAATCTGACTTCAATTACTGATGAAATGGTTCATGGGTCCAAATCAGAAGAAGAGGTTTTCAAACTATTCCGTGACTTCTGCGGTGACGCGATTGTCGTTGGCCATAACGTGACCTTCGATATGGGATTTATGAACACCGGATACGCCAGACATGGGATGCCGGCGATTCCGAACCCAATCATCGATACGTTAACGTTAGCCCGTTTCCTTTATCCAAATATGCGGGGCTATCGGTTAAATACGTTGGCCAAAAAATTTGATGTGAGCCTCGAGCATCATCACCGGGCGATCTATGACGCGGAAACGACCGGTCATTTAAATTACCTGTTTGTTAAGGATGCTGAGGATCGGTATGGGGTTGTTTATCATGATCAATTAAACGATCATATGACTGAGAACGACGCCTATAAGCACGCCCGACCATCCCACGCCATTTTGCTGGCCAAAAATCAGGTCGGTCTGAAGAATATGTTTAAGATTGTTTCGTTTTCTAATGTTGACTACTTCTTCAGAGTGCCGCGAGTGCCGCGAACCGTTCTCGAAAAGTATCGGGACGGGATTATCGTTGGCTCCGCTTGTTCATCGGGTGAGGTCTTCACCGCGATGATGCAAAAGGGAGTTGATGAGGCGCGTAAGAAAGCCGCGTTCTATGACTATCTTGAAGTTCAGCCAAAGCGGGCCTACGCACCACTAATTGAAAGCCACTTGATTTCAGATGAAGCCAATTTGGAAGAAATTATTGGAAATATCGTCAAATTGGGGGATGAACTGGGCAAACCGGTTGCCGCAACTGGGGATGTGCACTACTTAAATCCCCAGGATTATATTTATCGAAAGATTTTGATTAATTCCCAAGGTGGGGCGAATCCCTTGAATCGCCAGGAGCTGCCCGATCTTCATTTTTTGACCACCAACGAAATGTTGGATGATTTCTCATTTTTGGGCGCTGATAAAGCTAAAGAAATTGTGGTCACAAATACCCAAAAAATCGCCAATGATATTGACGATGTACATCCGCTTAAAGATCGCCTGTACACCCCGAAGATGGCCGGATCCGAAGATGAAATTCGGCAGCGAACTATGGATACCGCCCATAAATGGTACGGGGACCCGTTACCCAAGATTGTTGATGACCGGCTTAAGACCGAATTGAAAAGTATTATTGGCAATGGGTTCTCGGTGATTTATTTGATTGCCCAACGACTCGTTGCAAAAAGTAACAAGGACGGGTACTTGGTAGGATCTCGAGGATCGGTTGGATCAAGTCTGGTGGCAACGCTCACTGGAATTACCGAAGTTAATCCCTTGCCGCCACATTATCGGTGTCCCAACTGTCAGCATACTGAATTCTTTACTAAGGGTGAGTATAGTTCAGGCTATGATTTGCCCCGTAAGAAATGTCCTAATTGCGGCACCCAAATGATTGGCGACGGTCATAACATTCCTTTCGAAACCTTCTTGGGCTTTACTGGAAACAAGGTTCCGGATATTGATCTGAACTTTTCTGGCGATTATCAGCCAATTGCGCATAACTACACGAAAGTCTTATTTGGTGAAAAGAATGTTTTTCGGGCCGGGACAATCGGCACGGTTGCCGATAAGACGGCCTACGGTTATGTAAAGGCTTATGAACGGGATAAGGGAAAGACGTACCGGCAGGCCGAAGAGGACCGACTGGCTAAGGGCGCGACCGGTGTTAAACGAACTACCGGCCAACATCCAGCTGGGATTATCGTTGTTCCAAGCGATATGGACATTTATGATTTCACGCCGATCCAGTATCCGGCTGATGATCAGGATGCCGCCTGGAAGACCACCCACTTTGATTTCCATTCAATCCATGATAATATCCTAAAAATTGATATTCTGGGACATGATGATCCGACTATGATTCGAATGCTTCAGGATCTGTCCGGAATTGATCCCAAGTCAATTCCCATGGATGACCCTGGGGTGATGTCGATTTTTTCCAGTCCCAAGATCCTTGGGGTTAGCGAGGATCAGATTCAGTCTAAAACCGGAACACTTGGCGTTCCAGAATTTGGGACCCGATTTGTGCGGGGGATGCTCGAGCAGACGCACCCCAGCAATTATTCGGAACTGCTCCAAATTTCTGGGTTGTCTCATGGTACTGATGTGTGGTTAGGCAATGCAGATGAATTGATTAAAAATGGGACCGCAACAATCGCTAACGTGATTGGTTGCCGGGATAACATTATGACCGATTTAATCCAGTGGGGTCTAGACTCCGAACTGTCCTTCCAGATTATGGAAAGTGTCCGCCATGGGCGTGGAATTCCCGATGATTGGCAGGCAGAGATGCGAAAGGCAAAGATTCCGGAATGGTATATTGATTCCTGTTTAAAGATCAAGTATATGTTCCCGCGGGCCCATGCTGCTGCATATATCTTAATGGCTCTGCGAATTGCGTACTTTAAAGTTTACTTCCCGTTGGTATATTACGCAGCGTACTTCTCCGTCCGGGCTGACGATTTTGATATCGTGTCCATGGCTCGCGGTAAGGAAGCCGTCAAGAATGCGATGCGGCAGATTAACGATAAGGGAATGGAAGCGTCGACCAAGGAAAAGAATCTATTGACCGTTTTGGAATTGGCCAACGAAATGCTTGAGCGGGGTTATCAGTTTAAGATGGTTGATCTTGATAAGTCGGATGCCAATCAGTGGTTGATTGACGGCGATACACTGATTGCGCCATTTAACTCGGTTCCCGGTTTGGGGCTAAACGTTGCCAAACAGATTGTGGCTGCCCGTGAAGATCGACCATTCATTTCTAAGGAAGATTTAGCTAAACGCGGCAAGGTTTCCAAAACGTTGATTGAGTTTATGACTGAAAATCATATTGTTGACGGATTACCTGATGAAAATCAGCTGAGCTTGTTTGATATGATGTAATCACTTGCCAGTTATCTTTCCCGTTAGTTAAGTTTAAACAATTATTTGTATAAATAAGGATGGTATGTTATACTTTATTTACTAAATAACTTGTAAGGGAGTGAGCAGAAATGCTCGCTCTTTTTAATGGAAAATTTTAGGAGGCCTATTATTGAGCAATGTAGTTGAAACGGTCAAGCAAGTTGTTAAGCCGATTCTAGAGAAACAGTCATTCTCCTTATTTGATGTTGAATTTGTTAAAGAAAATAAGAGCTGGTATCTGCGGGTATACATTGATAAAAAGGGTGGCGTCACCATTGATGATTGTGTCCTCGTCAGCGACGAACTGGGCGAGAAACTTGATGAAATGGATCCCGATCCCATTCCCCAACAGTATTTTTTGGAGGTTTCATCCCCTGGTGCCGAGCGCCCGTTGAGAAATGATGACGAGCTTTTACAGGCAGTTGATGAATACGTCCATGTATCGCTATACCAAAATTTGAACGGTCAAAAAACGTATGAAGGTTATTTAAGAGCGGTTGATAAAGACTCACTGACGTTGCAAAATGATCAGTGGGGCAAGCAAGATACCGTTATAATTCCCAAAAAATTGGTTGCTAAATCACGACTCGCAATTAAATTTTAGGTAAAGGAGACAGACGGAAATGAGTAAAGAACTTTTAGGGGCGCTATCAGCCCTTGAAACAGAGAAGGGTATTAAAAAAGAAGTCGTTATTGAAGCAATGGAAGCAGCACTCGTTTCTGCTTATAAGCGAAATTATGGGCAGGCCCAAAATGTGGAAGTTTCATTTGACGGTGTTAAGGGAGAAATGCACGTTTATTCAGTCAAGACGGTTGTTGAAACGGTTACTGATGAACAACAGCAGGTTTCCCTTGATGATGCCCTGCAGATCAACAAAGGGTATGAACTTGGCGATGATATTAAGTTTGAAGTTACCCCAAAGAACTTCGGCCGAATTGCGGCTCAAACTGCCAAACAGGTCATTATGCAGCGAGTTCGGGAAGCTGAGCGGGAAAACATATTTGATGAATATTCAAAATATGAAGACGATTTAGTTACCGGGACCGTTGAGCGTCAGGATACCCGGTTTGTTTACATTAATTTAGACAAGGTCGAAGCTGTCATGGGTCCCCGGGATCAAATGCCAAACGAAGTTTATCGGCCCCAGGAACGGTTGAAGGTTTACGTTACGCGGGTTGAGAATGCCACCAAGGGTCCCCAAGTGTTCGTCAGCCGGACTGATCCGGGAATGTTAAAGCGGTTATTTGAACAAGAAGTTCCGGAAATTTATGATGGAACCGTTGAGATCGTTTCGATTGCCCGTGAGGCTGGGGACCGTGCCAAGATTGCCGTGCGTTCCAATAATTCTGACATCGATCCCGTTGGTACGGCCGTTGGTCCCAAGGGCCAGCGAGTTCAGACCATCGTTAATGAACTCCATGGTGAAAATATGGATATTGTTGAATGGGATGAGGATGACGCTCGCTACATTGCTAACGCGTTGAATCCAGCGGAAGTCATCGATGTCATTTTCGATGAAGACAATGATCGGGCCTGCACGGTGATTGTTCCCGATTATCAACTGTCACTGGCAATTGGTAAGCGCGGACAAAATGCCCGGTTAGCCGCGAAATTGACCGGCTTCAAAATCGATATCAAATCCGAAACTGATGCCAAAGAATTTTTTGCTGAACGTCAGGCTGCTTCTGATCAAGCGGCCGATGACGGCGAGCAAGTAGCCGATCAGCCGGAAGATGTTGACAGCCCTGATGAAGAAGCGCAAACTAATTTGGATGAGGCTGATTCTGCCGATACCGATGACGCTTCAACTGATTTGGATGACGACACTTCAATTGATGATTCGGCAAACGATCCGCAAAGTGATTCGACTCATCTTGACTCTGATGACTCAGAATCATCCGACCAGGATTAAGGTTTAGGAGGCGATCATGATGAAAAAGCGAAAGATTCCAATGCGAAAAGACATTGTAAGCGGTGAAATGGCCCCTAAGAAAGAACTTGTTCGTATCGTTCGCGACGCTGACGGGAACGTCTCAATTGACGAAACCGGCAAGAAGTCCGGTCGGGGAGCTTACATCTCTATTAATGTTGATATTGCCAAAAAGGCAAAAGCTGATCACGTGTTTGAGAAAGCATTTTCAACCCAACTTGATGAGAGCTTCTACGATGATCTAATTGCTTACATTGATCATAAGCGAGCTCGAAAAGAGTTGTTTGAAGATGGAAAATGATCAAGCGGTTCTTAATTTTTTAGGGCTTGCCAAACGGGCGAACAAAATCGTGTCTGGTGAAAACAATCTGCTGGCAGAAATTCGGGGCGGTAAGATCCATTTCTTATTTATCGCAACGGACACCGGCGCGTCAACGACAAAAAAGTTTGTTGATAAGTCAAATTACTATCATGTGCCCGTTAATACCATGTACACTAAAGAAGTACTAAGTCAGGCAATTGGAATGCAAAGAACGATTATTGGCATCGCTGATGCTGGTATGGCAAAAAAGATTATTCAATTAACAAATAAGAAAAAGGGAGAGTGATGATATGGGGAAAAAGCGAATTTACGAATTAGCTAAAGAACTCAACATCTCCAGTAAAAAAATCGTAGACGAGGCTAGCAAGCACGGCGTTGCGGTCAAAAATCATATGTCGACGGTTGACGATGGCCAAGAAAAGAAGATTCGGCAGTTATTTAAAAAGCCGAGCGCTTCAAACACTCAAAGTCGGCCGGCTTCAAGTCAGAGCCATCATTCGGCCGCTGCTCATCAACAGCCCAGTCGGTCTGCCAAGACTGACAACCATGTGACTCATAGTGACTCGGCTGCGGCTCACCACGACTCAGCTCGACAACAATCAAGCGGTCGGTCTGATAACCGAGGGCGGTCAACCCAAAACAGTCGAAATAGCGATCAGAATCGCTCGCGAAACACATCCCATTCGAATAATAGCAGTAACTATGGGAATCACAATTCTAACCGCAGTCAATCAGGGAATTCTTCGGCTAATCAAACTAACCATAGTGGGAATGCCAGCCGCCATACTGATAACCGTTCTGAACGTCATCAAACAAGCGGTAGCACCAATAGCCGCCAAAACGAAAATCGGTATCAGCGCTTAAACGAGAACCGATCCCAAAATACAACGAATCAGAGCCATAGCAGCAATAACCGTTCCAATCAGTCCACTTCGACGCATAGTAATTCCCAGTCCACTCAGAATCGTTCGCATACCAGCGAAAATAGTAATACTGGGCATCACAACACAGGAAGTGGCCGCTTTGGTGGCAGCTTGAATCGTCGCGGCAATAACGGTGGTTCCCGGAAGGCAAATAAGAAACGAAATAAGAAGCAGCGCAAGCAGCGTAATCAACGGCTTCGTCAAGTTGAGCATCATGGTGCTCCAGAGCGTAAGGCCCGTCCATTACCACAGGTTTTGGAATATGAAGACGGCATGAACGCTCAAGATTTGGGCAAGCTGCTTCATCGTGAGCCAGCTGAAATCGTTAAAAAATTATTCATGTTAGGGGTCATGGTTAACCAAAACCAGTCACTGGACAAGGATACCATTGAAATTTTAGCTGCTGATTACGGCATTGAAGCTAAGGAAAAGGTCCATGAAGACCTTTCCAACTTGGACGAGATTTTTGAAAAAGAAATGAAGAATGCCAAGCACTTAGTACCTCGGCCACCAGTTGTCACGATCATGGGTCACGTTGACCATGGGAAGACAACGCTGTTGGATCATTTGCGTCATTCTCACATTACCGCTGGTGAAGCTGGTGGCATCACCCAAGCAATCGGTGCCTATCAAGTTCGCCACGGCGATAACATCATTACATTCTTGGATACCCCAGGGCATGCGGCCTTTACCGAAATGCGGGCTCGTGGGGCAAACATTACTGATATCACGGTTCTGGTGGTTGCTGCCGATGATGGCGTAATGCCTCAAACGATTGAAGCCATTAACCATGCTAAGGCTGCCAAGACGCCGATTATTGTGGCCATCAATAAGATTGATAAGCCGGATGCTAATCCGGATCATGTCACTGAACAGTTGAGCAAATATGGTTTGGTTCCCGAATCATGGGGTGGCGACACCATCTTTGTCAACATTTCTGCTAAGTTTGGCAAGAACATTGATGAATTGTTGGACATGATCATTCTTGAATCCGAAATGCTCGAATTGAAGGCTGACCCTCAACAACCAGCTGTTGGATCCGTCATTGAAGCCCGTCTTGATCAAGGTAAGGGCCCAGTTGCCACATTACTTGTGCAACAAGGGACCCTCAAGGTTGGGGATCCGATTGTTGTCGGCCATACCTTTGGTCGGGTGCGGACAATGACTAATGAACGGGGTCGTGATCTGAAGAAAGTAACCCCTTCGATGCCAGTATCCATTACTGGTTTAAACGAAGTTCCTGAAGCCGGTGATCGATTCGTTGTCTTCTCAGATGAAAAGACCGCCCGCTCAGTCGGTGAGGAACGAGCTGAAGAGGCTCAAGTCCAAGAACGCCGAAAGACTAACCGGGTAACGCTTGACAACTTGTTTGATTCACTTGAAGAGGGTGAAATGAAGGAAGTTGACATCGTTATTAAGGCCGATGTTCAAGGATCAGTTGAAGCGCTGGCTAACAGTTTGAAGAAGATTGAAGTTAAGGGCGTGAAGGTTAATATTATTCATTCCGGTGTTGGGGCGATTAACGAAAGTGACGTTGCCTTAGCCGAAGCAAGTAATGCGATCATCATTGGCTTTAACGTTCGGCCGACGCCACAGGCAAAGTCACAAGCTGACAGCGACCATGTTGATATTCGTCTTCATCAGGTCATTTACAATGCCATTGATGAAGTTGAATCAGCGATGAAAGGGATGCTTGCGCCAACCTATGAAGAGCAGGTAACTGGTGAAGTTGAAGTTCGCCAGATTTACAAGGCTTCCAAGGTTGGAACAATTGCTGGTGGAATGGTCGTTGACGGTTACGTTAACAAGGATAGCAAGGTTCGCTTGATTCGTGATGGTGTTGTTGTCTACACTGGCGAGTTGAATAGTTTGAAACGCTTTAAAGATGACGTCAACCAAGTCAAACAAGGGTTTGAACTTGGCCTCACGATTCAAGATTACAATGATATCAAGGTTGGCGATGTCATTGAAGCCTATATCATGAAAGAAGTGCCGGTTAAATAATTTCATTTAATCACGACAATATTTCATTTAGGAGGTGTTTGGATGGCTCATTATCGAGTTGGCCGGTTGGAACAAGAAATCCAACGAGAAGTTAACGATATTTTACTGAAACGAATTCGCGATCCGCGGGTCCAAGGGGTAACCCTGACCGGTGTTGAAGTGACCGGCGATCTGCAGCAGGCAACGATTTATTACAGTATCCTATCTGATGATAAAAAGGATGAAGATACAACGCAGAAGGGGCTTGAAAAGGCTTCTGGTCTCATTCGCGGTGAACTTGGATCACGATTAAGCATCTATAAAACACCTGAAATCAAGTTTGAACTGGATACTTCAGTACAATATGGTGACAAGATCGATCGATTAATCAACAAGTTAAAGCAACAGGATTGATAATTTTAAACTTTTCAAAAGTGCCCGGGCGCCAAACTGCTCGGGCACTTTTTTGTGATATAATTTGAGTAATTGAAATTTTTAGGAGAATTTAATGGATGGCGTAATTGCATTATACAAAGAACGGGGAATGACTAGTCATGATTGCATTAGTCGCCTCAGAAAAATTTTACACACTTCCAAGATTGGCCATACTGGGACTTTAGATCCGAATGTTGATGGTGTGTTGCCGGTTTGTATCGGTCAGGCAACTAAAATTAGTGAAATTCTGATGGGGTCTGGCAAGGTCTATCAGGGAGAAATTACCCTGGGGATGGCTTACGATACCGAGGACCTTGATGGCAAGATTATTGCCCAGCAGCCGGTTGAAACGCCCTTGACCGACCAGGAGATTGATCGGGCCCTTGCCCAATTAACCGGTGATATTATGCAGACGCCGCCGATGTATTCGGCGGTTAAAGTTAACGGGCACAAGCTTTATGAGTACGCGCGGCGTGGGGAGACAATTCATCGTGATCCCCGGCAGATTCATATTTCTCGTTTTAACCAGATCAAGCCGGCAATTTATAACCCAACGTCCCAGCAGCAAACCATCTTCTTCGAGGTTGCCTGCTCCAAAGGGACGTATGTCCGGACGTTGGCGGTTGATTTTGGAAAACTACTGAACCTTCCCGCCGTTATGAGTTCTTTAACCCGGATTCAAAGTGGTGGTTTTCAGTTATCCCAATGCGTCACCCTGAAGCAGGTGGCTGATGCGGTTGCCGATCACAATCTCGGCTCAGTGATGAGATCGTTGTCTGAGGCGCTGGCCGGCTATCCGGGATACCAAATGGATGATAGCCGTTGGCAAATCATTTTACACGGTGGCTTTTTGGATCAAAGCATTTCAAAAAATCGCGACCCCATTATTCGGATGGACTTTGAGGGAACAACGCGCGCCCTATATCAATTTGATGCAAAACGGCACGTTTACCGCCCATATAAAATGTTTTTAAACAAGAACTAAAGGAGACCTTTTGAATGGATGTTATTAAACTTCATTATCCATTAGCTAATAAGCAGTACCTCACTGAAAAAACGGTGATTGCGATGGGATTTTTCGACGGCTTTCATCGAGGCCATCAAGCCGTTTTGCAGCAAGCTAAGGCCGAGGCTGAGAAAAGGGGGGCCAGCCTTGCTGTGTTGACGTATGATCATCATCCTGCACTCGTGTATAAGAAAATTGCTCCCCACGACAAACGCTACATTACCCTTTTGAATCATAAATTAGCGTTATTGGAAGACTTTGGCGTTCAAAAAGTCCTGCTGGTTAATTACTCTTACCAATTCCAAAGTCAGACGCCCAGTGAATTTGTGGAACATTTTCTGAAGCGCTTCAATCCCGTTGCCGTGGTTGCGGGCTTTGACCACACCTATGGCGGATCGCCGGACGACAACATGGAAAACCTACCGAGGTTTGTTAACGGCGCTTTTGATGTCCTAACCGTCCCAGCTCTTACCCAGGATAACCAAAAGGTAAGTTCGAGCCGAATCCGTCGGGCATTGGATGCCAGTGACGTTGAGACGGTTAATCAGCTATTGGGGCGGCCGTTTCAAACCCAAGGCGTCATTGTCCATGGTGAGGAGCGCGGCCGGCTTCTCGGCTATCCAACGGCTAACGTGGAGCATTCCGAGTACCAGTGGCTGCCAGCAATCGGCATCTATGTCGTGACGGTTGAAATTGCCGGCCAAAAGTATCTGGGAATGGCTTCCATCGGCAGAAACGTGACCTTTGGCGATGATGGGCCAATGACGGTTGAAATTAATCTGATTGATTTTAATCAAAACATTTATGGTGAAGTTGTTCGGGTGAACTGGCTGGCCCATGGCCGTGGTGAAATTAAATTTCAAACCGCTGACGAACTGGTGACCCAGTTAGGAAAGGATGAAGCCGCGACCCGTCAATACTTAAAGAATCATCCGGATATTTTGCATTAGCACCATTAGCACTCAAATGAATTTATTGCTAAAAATCGTCCTTAATCCCTTGACTTATAAGACATGGTTTGTTAAATTATAAATGTGCCTTAGCACTCCGTTACTTTGAGTGCTAAAAAGAGGTGATGTTAGTGCTAACGGATAGGCAAAAAGATATTCTTAAAATAATCATTAGAGATTATACAAGAACCGGAATGCCCGTTGGATCTAAGGCGCTGGCCTCAGAATTTCCAACGCATGTCAGTTCGGCAACTGTCAGAAATGACATGGCTGCACTGGAATCAAAGGGCCTGATTGCCAAAACCCATTTTTCATCCGGGCGGGTTCCTTCGATGCGGGGCTACCGATACTATGTGGATAATCTCGTTCAACCCGATCCGCTAGATGATAGTGCAGAAGATTTGATCAAAAGTTCATTTAACAGTGAGTTCAACCGGATTGATGAAATTGTTCAAGAATCGGCCAAGGTGCTTTCCGATCTGACCAATTACATGGCGGTGACGTTTAATCCTGAGCCAGGAAGCAATTTGAAGCTTGGCGGTTTTAGGCTGGTTAAGTTGGATGAGCGTCAGGTAATGGCGATTATCGTGACCAATACCGGGCACGTGGTCAACAAGATTTTCCGACTGACCAACGTGTCATCAGAGCAGTTGGAAACCATCGTCAACATTATTAACTCCGAGTTGGTCGGTAAGCCGTTAACACAGGTTGCCGAGAAGCTTCGGGTTGATTTACCGTTGCTGATGACCAAGTACATCCAAACTCCCGAAGGCTTTTTGAAGATCTTCGGAGAGATGTTGAATGAGGCTGGGCGCGACCGGGTTCACGTTGATGGCGAACTGAATTTACTTCAGTTTGCTGAGCGGCAAAATCTTGACCGGCTCAAACCCTTGTACAACTTATTGGACACTGAAGGAACCGTTCAAAAGATTATTAATCCGAATTCTCACGATGTTCAGGTACGCATTGGCAGTGAATTGCCAAACGACCTGTTGAAGGACTACAGCATTATTACCGGCACGTACGATCTGAATGAATATGGTCAGGGCGTCATCGCCGTCATTGGGCCGACGCGAATGCCATATTCCAAGATCATCGGGATTGTTGGTGCACTTCGAGAGGAATTGACTAAGAAACTTCTCGGTTACTATGATGATAACTAATTTTAAGGAGGCGATTGTTTGGCAGAAAACAAAGATCGGTCTGTGGATCAAGAAAATGACAATCTTAAAGGCGATGCTGAGTCAAAGCCGACTAGCGGTTCAGAAAAGCAGGTTGATAAAAAGGGTGCCGAAAAAAAGTCCACTCATTCAAAGAAACAATCCACCGATTCGACGGCTGAATCGGCAAAGCTAAAGCAGACGATTGTCAGTTTAAAGCAAAAGCTTGATCAAATGGAAGATCGTTATCTGCGGGCTGAGGCCGACATGAAGAACATTCAAACGCATGCCAAGAAAGAACAGGCTGATTTAATTAAGTATGATGGCCAACAATTGGCCCATGATATTTTGCCAATTGTTGACAATTTGCAACGAGCCCTTGCTGTTGACGCGACTGATGATAACGGCAAACAGTTAAAGAAGGGGGTTGAAATGGTTTTTGAGCATCTGAACAAGGCCCTTGCCGATAACGGCGTGGTCAAGATTGATGCGCTTAATAAACCATTTGATCCAAAGTTCCATCAAGCGATTCAAACGGCGGCCGCTGATGATGATCACCCAGCCGATACGGTCGTTAAAGTACTCCAAGATGGTTACCGGTTAAAAGATCGAATTCTGCGACCGGCAATGGTTATCGTAGCAAAATAAATCTGTAAAGAAAAAGAGGATTATTTATGGCAAGTAATAAAATTATTGGTATTGATTTAGGAACAACCAACTCTGCCGTTGCCGTTCTTGAAGGCAACGAGCCTAAAATTATTCCAAACCCGGAAGGTTCACGGACCACACCATCAGTTGTTGCGTTCAAAGATGGTAAGCCTCAGGTTGGTGAAGTTGCCAAGCGTCAGGAAATTACCAATCCCAACACTGTTCACTCAATTAAGAGCCACATGGGTGAAGAAGGTTACACGGTTGACATTGAAGGTAAGAAGTACACGCCCCAACAAATTTCTGCGATGATTCTTCAATACATCAAGGATTTTGCTCAGGATTACATTGGTGATACGGTTGAAAATGCCGTTATTACCGTTCCGGCTTACTTCAACGATGCCCAACGACAAGCAACTAAGGATGCCGGAAAGATTGCCGGCTTAAACGTCAAGCGAATCATCAACGAACCAACAGCTGCCGCATTAGCCTATGGTTTGGATAAGCAGGATAAGGATGAAAAAATCCTCGTTTATGATTTGGGTGGTGGAACATTTGATGTTTCCATCCTTGAATTAGGCGATGGGGTCTTCCAAGTTCTCTCAACAAATGGGGATACCCATCTTGGTGGGGATGACTTTGATCAACGGATTATGAATTGGTTGATTGACAACTTCAAGCAAGAAAATGGCGTTGACCTTTCAAAAGATAAGATGGCATTGCAACGGTTGAAGGACGCTGCTGAAAAAGCAAAGAAGGATCTTTCAGGGGTTACTGAATCCGAAATCAGTTTGCCATTTATTTCGGCCGGTGAAAACGGTCCGTTGCATTTGCAAACCACTTTAACCCGAGCAAAGTTCAACGAATTAACTCACGACTTGGTTGCCAAAACTAAAGTGCCATTTGATAATGCCTTGAAGGACGCCGATCTTCAAGTATCAGACATCGACCAGGTTATCTTAAATGGTGGTTCAACTCGAATTCCAGCCGTTCAAGAAGCTGTTAAGTCATGGACTGGCAAAGATTCTAACCACTCAATTAACCCTGATGAAGCTGTTGCTATCGGTGCTGCTGTTCAAGGTGGGGTTATTACCGGTGATGTGAAGGACGTTGTTTTGCTTGATGTCACCCCACTGTCCCTTGGAATTGAAACCATGGGTGGCGTGTTCACCAAGTTGATTGATCGCAACACAACGATTCCAACATCCAAGTCACAAGTATTCTCAACCGCTGCCGATAACCAGCCAGCCGTTGACATTCACGTTCTCCAAGGTGAACGCCCAATGGCTGCTGATGATAAAACGCTTGGCCAGTTCCAATTGACGGATATTCCGCCTGCACCACGTGGGGTTCCTCAAATCGAAGTTAAGTTCGATATTGACAAGAACGGGATTGTGAACGTTTCTGCCAAGGATAAGGGAACCGGCAAGCAACAAAAGATCACCATCAAAGATTCTTCAGGCCTTTCAGATGACGAAATCAAGAAGATGATGAATGAAGCTAAGGAAAACGAAGAGGCCGATAAGAAGCGTAAGGAAACCGTTGATCTGAATAATGAAGTTGATCAATTGATTTTCCAAACTGATAAGACCTTGAAAGACGTTAAGGGCAAGGTTTCGGATGACGAAATTAAAAAGGCTGAAGATGCCCGTGATGCCCTGAAGAAAGCCAAGGAAGCCAACAATGTTGATGATATGAAAGCTAAGAAGGATGATCTTAATAAGATTGTTCAGGACCTGGCCGTTAAATTATATCAACAGCAAGCTCCTAAGGATGGCCAAGGCGCTGCCGGTGCCCAAGGTACTGGTGCCAAGGACGATTCATCGGACAAGGGCAATGATGATGGTACGGTAAATGGTGACTTCCACGAAGTCCACAATGATGATGATAAAAAGTAATTTTTAGCATCGTTTTAAACGAAAAAGTCAAGGCCAACTGGCTTTGGCTTTTTGTTAAAATGTGATATTCTATCTAGGTATAGATTTGATTGAAGATGGGAGTTTCTAATGGCAAATAAAGATTATTATGAAATCCTGGGTGTCGCTAAAGATGCCAGCGAGGATGAAATCAAACATGCCTATCGTAAGTTATCAAAAAAATGGCATCCGGATATTAATAAGGCACCGGATGCTGAAGCAAAATTTAAGGAAATTAACGAGGCCTACGAAGTTCTAAGTGATCCGCAGAAGCGGGCTAACTATGATCAATACGGGTCCGCTGACGGTGCTGCCGGCGGCTTTGGTGGCGGCGGTGCCGGTGCTGGCGGATTCGGCGACTTTGGTGGTGGCCAAGGCTTTGGCTTTGACGATATCTTTAGTCAATTCTTTGGCGGTGGCCAGCAGAGTGCCAATCCATCCGCACCTCGTCAGGGACGAGATCTCCAGTACCAAATGACGTTGGAATTTGAAGATGCCATTTTTGGTAAGACAACCCGGATCACCTATAATCGCGAAGCGGAGTGTCAAACTTGTGGTGGCTCTGGTGCTAAACCAGGGACCTCACCGGTTACCTGTTCACGATGTGGTGGCCGCGGCTATGTGGTCACGGAGACCAACACGCCTCTTGGCCGGATGCAGTCACGGCAGACCTGCCCGGTATGTCACGGCACTGGTAAAGAGATCAAAGAGAAGTGCCCAACCTGTGGCGGCTCTGGTCATGTTGATGAACGCCACGAAATTGAAGTCAAAGTACCAGCTGGCATCGATGACGGTCAGCAGATGAGACTTCAAGGCCAAGGAGAAGCCGGCACGAACGGCGGTCCTTACGGTGATTTGTACATTGTCTTCAGAGTAAAGCCAAGTAAAATTTACACTCGCGACGGCTCAACCATTTATGTGGACCAAAAGATTAGTTTTGCCCGGGCTGCATTAGGCGGCAAGATCAAAGTTAAGACCGTTCACGGCGATGTGGAGCTTAAGATTCCTGCTGGCACCCAAACTGGCACCAGTTTCCGGTTAAAGGGCAAGGGTGCGCCTAAGTTACGGGGCAATGGCACTGGTGATGAACGGGTAACCGTAACCGTCTCCACGCCAAAATCCTTAAACAAGGAACAAAAGATCGCCTTGGAAGCCTTTGCCAAAGCAAGTGGTGAGGACATTAATTCTAAAGGTGCAAATAATTTTTTTGACAAGGTGAAGGACGCATTTGATAAGAAGTAATCAATAAGTTGCCAAGTAATTTGGCATGCGGCCGTCAGCTAACGAATAATGAAGGGACTGTGGTTAATTTAGCAAACTTGGCCACGGTCTTTTTCTGTCAGGGTCATGCTCAGGATCGGCTATAAGTGTTGCCACATGACCGATTTTTCATTACACTTAGTGGTGTTGAAACAAATTTGAAGATAATGAAAGTGAGAGCACAGAATGGATTTACAAAAAATGAAGGACCATCAAAAGTATATTCGGAATTTTTCCATTGTTGCTCATATCGACCATGGGAAATCAACGCTTGCCGATCGAATCCTCGAAATGACGGATACCGTTGCGAAGCGGGATATGAAAAACCAGCTCCTTGATAACATGGATCTCGAACGTGAACGCGGCATTACAATCAAGTTAAACGCTGTTGAGCTGACCTATCACGCCAAAGACGGCCATGACTATGAGTTTCACCTAATTGATACACCGGGGCACGTAGACTTCTCCTATGAGGTGTCACGGAGCCTGGCGGCCTGTGAAGGCGCCGTATTGGTCGTTGACGCGGCACAAGGAGTTGAGGCCCAGACGCTGGCAAATGTGTACCTTGCCATCGATGACGACCTGGAAATTGTTCCGGTAATCAATAAAATTGATCTGCCATCTGCCGAACCAAAGAAGGTTCAAAAAGAGATTGAAGATATGATTGGCATCGATGCTTCAGACGCGGTTATGGCCAGTGCCAAGAAAGGGATCGGTATTGAAGATTTGTTGGAGCAAATTGTTCATAAGATCCACGCACCAACCGGTGACGTTGCCGGCCCACTAAAAGCGCTGGTGTTTGATTCGGTTTACGATGACTACCGCGGTGTTGTCTTGAGTGTTCGGTTATTTGAGGGGACTGTGAAGCCTGGCGATAAAATTCGGATGATGAACAGTGGAAGTGAATATGAAGTCACAGAAGTTGGTGTCAATTCACCCAAACCAGTTAAACGAGATTACTTAATGTCTGGTGATGTTGGTTATCTGACTGCTAGTATCAAGGATATTACAACCACTCGAGTCGGTGATACCGTCACCAATGCCGCTGACCCGGCCGACAAAGAACTGCCGGGTTATCGGGTCATGAATCCAATGGTTTATGCTGGGCTTTACCCGACGGATAACGCGAAGTTTGATGATCTGCGGGAAGCCTTAGAAAAATTAAAGCTGAATGACGCGGCCTTGGAGTTTGAACCAGAAGTTTCTCAAGCACTTGGTTTCGGATTTCGTTGTGGCTTTTTGGGTCTGCTGCACATGGACGTTGTTCAGGAACGATTGGAACGGGAATTTAACCTTGATCTAATCACGACTGCACCGTCGGTTACCTATCACGCCAAATTGACTGACGGCACCACGAAGACGGTGGAGAATCCCTCTGAAATGCCGGATAGTTCGACAATTAAGTCAATTTCAGAACCCTACGTTAAGGCCACCATCATGGTGCCAAATGACTATGTTGGTCCGGTGATGGAACTTTGCCAGCACCGCCGCGGCATTTTTGACACAATGGCTTACCTGGATGATTATCGGGTGAACGTGGTTTATCACATTCCGCTTTCCGAAATCATCTTCGACTTCTTCGATAAATTAAAGTCCAGTACCCGTGGCTATGCCTCGCTTGATTACGAAGTAGAGGATTATCGGGACAGTGACCTGGTTAAAATTGACATTCTGCTGAATGGGGAACAGGTCGATGCGCTGAGCTTTATTTCTCACCGGCAGTTTGCTGAAACCCGGGCGCGCGACATTGTTGGCCGCCTAAAGAATATTATTCCCCGGCAAAATTTCGAAATTCCGGTTCAGGCGGCGATTGGGGCCAAAATTATTGCGCGAACTAATATCAAAGCTTACCGGAAGGACGTTACCGCCAAATTGTATGGTGGTGATCGAACCCGACGGATGAAGTTACTGGAAAAGCAGAAGGCCGGCAAGAAACGAATGAAGGCCGTTGGAAAAGTTGATATTCCTCAAGAAGCTTTCATGGCTGTTTTGCAGACCGATGAGGAAGAAAAGGGCGACAAATAAGCGTCCTTAATGATTGCGCTTTTTCTGACTGAATTATAGTAGTCATTATTTGGATCTTGGATGGGCGTGGTTGTTAATAAACACCGATTATTGAAAATGATGTAAACAGTATGAAAAAAGCTTTGAAAGTGATGAATTACCACATTTCAAAGCTTTTTATGATGCCCGGCTCAATTAGTAGGTGAGCCGCTTATTGTTGTCAGCTAACCGGTTGTAAATTGCTTGGAGCTTGTCGATTTCTTCGGCGTCGTCTAAGACATCGTCGAATAATTGCTCAATAACGGCGGTCATTGCATCTTCATCATCCAATTCAGGTTGCTGTTTATCGCGGACTTCCTGGGCCTCATAAAGCTCCTGAAGCAGATTAGTGAGGCGATGACGGAAATAGGATAATTTAGCATTGTTGTCGGTGTTCTTAATTAAATGTGCCAGACGATAATCGTAATATTGTTCTAACTTTTCAGCCGTTGCTAATGATAGTTTGCCAATTGTTCGGGAATGATTACGCAATCGGATGATGATTGATGAATTCACGCCCGTTAACTGTTCAATTTTATAAGCACTGGCTTTACTGTCAAGCACGGCTTGAACTTTTTCTGATAACGTCATTTGGTTGCCCCCGGAATTAGGATAGATGATTAATCAGTCTCACTTAACGAACCCTTTATAATTAATGAGACTCACGTTAAACTAAATCTAATCTTTCTTTAATCTAATTATATGATAGTTTGGCCTGCCATGTCAAAAAGAATGACTACAAAAAAACCGCCCTTTCTCATACGCAAGGCGGCTTTGACGTGGTAAATAGGATGGTTAACCAAAATCATTAGCCGATTCGCAGCTCGGTAATCATCTTGGTATCGATGATGATTTGGCCATCATGATTTTTGTGATTTGAAACCCGATTGAGATGGTGCTGATCAACAATATATTGGTCAAAGGCAGCCTTTGAAGGGACCTTTAAGATCTCTGGGTCGTGGGGTTGCTCAAAACTCAATTGATCCAGGATCAGGTCATCAGGCAGCGCAGAAAAAATATTTCCGATTGACCTGAGTGCCACTTCCCCGGTTTTTAGTAGTTCAGGTTTTAGGTATTCCCGGTGAAAAAGCTGGGACCCTTCGAAGATCGTATCGCTTGAATTCGTCTCTAAAACTGCTCGGTACCGCAGCTCAATTGTGTCCGGGCGAATTTTGTTAATGAATCGGACTTTGAAATTTGCCATGCTCAATCAGCTCCTTATAATATCATCATAGGAAAGAACGATTCTTAAATCAAGTTTGATTTTTTTATGAAATAGTTGCGTTTTCAAAGATATTCTATTAATATATATATTAATTCGTTTTGATTCGATTAGAGATTTTCATCCTTAATGAACGTTTCCTCATGAATGAACGTTCGCAGGTCAATGAGGATGATTGAAATTAAAAGTATCATGTGACGATTATCAAATATAACGGCAGCGAATTGCTTGGGCTGCTGATACTTAGGAGGTGTTAATCATTCTTAGCCGAACAAAGCAATATTTACGAAAAAATGGTTATTTTTATAAGAAGGAATATATGCGGCCGCTGTTGACGCCCGACAATATCTATATTTTTCGATTTGGCCGTGAACGGCTTAACAATCGACTAATTATACGATATAGCCACAGATGGACTGGTCGCCAACGCATTAACGAGATTGATTTGCGTCTTCATAAGCAGAAACACCCCCGGATCTTTTACAGTGAATCCGAATTATTGAATTATCTGGAAGGTCATTTATTGAAACACGAAGCGAAGTTACGGGCCCGTGAAGCCAGAAAATCAAATGAAGTGACGGATGGAGCATCCAAATAGGGTGCTTTTTTCGTATCATGACGGCGCCAGGTCATCACAACTAAGGAGAAATTATATGCAGTGGACTGAAGTATCGGTAATGACATCAAGCGAAGCGGTTGAAGCCGTTTCAAATATTTTAATGGAATATGGCGCCACCGGCGTGTCAATTGAGGACGCGAAGGATTTTGAACATATCACGAAGGGCCGATATGGCTCGCATGGTGAAATAATTGATCCAACGACCGTCCCGCATCTCACCAGCGGGGCAATTGTCTCGGCGTACTACCCGGAAAGTAACCATATTGCGGACAAAGTGGCTGAATTATCAGAGAAAGTCACGCATTTGCGGGCATTTGGCTTAAATCCCGCACCGGCGGAGGTCAAAAGTAGCCCGGTGAAGAATGAAGATTGGCAGACTTCTTGGGAAAAATATTACCACCCATTTTCCGTCAGCCGCTATTTAACGGTCGTACCGAGTTGGACTGATTATCAGCCAAAATCTTCGCTGGAACAGATTATTCGCCTGGATCCGGGGATGGCCTTTGGTACCGGTACGCACCCAACAACTCAGTTATCACTGCAAGCACTGGAAATGACTTTACGAGGCGGTGAATCAATGATCGACGTTGGCACTGGTTCTGGCGTGCTGAGCATTGCGGCCAAGTTAATGGGTGCCGGCGATGTGGCCGCTTACGACGTTGATGAAATTGCGGTGGCTTCTGCCAAGAAAAACATGGCGCTTAATCCAGTAGCCAAATCAATTCCGATTGCTGCAAACGACTTATTAAAGGGGATTCATCGTCAGGTCGATCTGGTTGTCGCCAATATTTTAGCAGAAATCATCGTTCCTTTGATCCCTCAAGCCTTTGAAAATCTTAAACCCGGTGGTCATTTGTTGATGTCGGGGATCATTAGTGACAAGTATTCGTTGGTTGCCGATACGTTGATCCGCCATGATTTTCAAATCACCGAGACACTGAAAATGGGTGACTGGTATGGTGTCATTGCTCAGAAGCCGAAGGAAGAGGCGTCATAATGCAGCATTATTTTAGCGATCAACGTCTGACAACCGGTCAAACCGTCTGGCTCGACGACCAGATTGGGCACCATCTAACCCGCGTCCTGCGGGCAACCGTTGGTGACCAGCTGCAATTGGTGGGGAACGATCAGCAGGTTTATCTGGCTGAAATCCACGAGATCTCAGGTCAACGAGTGGCGGTGGCTGTCAAACAGCCACTCCATATCGACGCGGAACTTCCCGTCGATGTCACCATTGTGAGCGGTCTTTCAAAGAAAAACAAGCCCGAGTGGATTGTTCAAAAGGCGACCGAGTTGGGAGCTGCTCAAGTGATCTTTTTGCCCCTGTCTCGGTCGATTGCCAAGTGGGATCAAAAAAGCGCCAAAAAAGTGGCTCGGCTTCAAGAAGTTGCCCAGAGCGCCGCTGAACAATCTCATCGAAATCGCATTCCGAAAGTTGGGTATCTTTCCAGTTTGCGGATGTTGGAAAAGCAGCCTTATGATGTTAAACTAATTGCTTACGAAGAGGCGGCCAAAGCTGGTGAAGAGACAAGGCTGGTAACGGCCCTCCGGCACCTGACGCCTGGCCAGTCATTAGTTGGTCTGTTTGGCCCTGAAGGTGGAATTACCGAAGAAGAAGTGGCCGATTTGACGGCCAACGGGTATCTTCCGGTCGGCTTGGGACCACGGATTTTGCGCACCGAAACGGCACCTATGTACTTGTTAACGGCCATCTCTGTGATGACCGAGATGATGGGAAGCTGAATTCACGGCAGAACAATGATAGAATAAAAGTCAGGTATTTAAGAAGCCATTTACCCCAACCAAATGTGGTGGTGACTGCCCGGATTAAAAGAGAAGAGTTGATTTGAAGTGGCTACTAAAATTTGGACTGCTGATGCCGTTATCAAAAAGGTATCCGAATACATGAACGATGCGCATGTGAATATGGTCAAAAAAGCCTACGAGTTTGCGCGGGTTGCGCATCGCGACCAAATGAGACAATCAGGAGAACCCTACATCACCCATCCGATTCAAGTGGCCGGGATTCTTGCCGATCTTCATATGGACCCTGAGACCGTCTCAGCTGGGTTTCTTCACGACGTGGTTGAAGATACCGGCGTTGAGCTAAGTGACGTTCAGGAGCTGTTTGGCCACGATGTCGCCCTAATTGTTGACGGGGTTACGAAGTTATCGAAAATTAAGTATAAATCAAGCGAAGAACGGCTGGCTGAAAATCACCGTAAGTTGCTTCTGGCAATGTGTCAGGATATTCGGGTCATGATTGTCAAGCTGGCTGATCGATTGCACAATATGCGGACTTTAAAGTCCCTGCGGCCAGATAAACAGCGGCGCATTGCCAAGGAAACCCTTGAAATCTACGCGCCAATCGCTGACCGTTTGGGGATTGGGACCATTAAATGGGAACTTGAAGATATTTCGTTACGCTATCTCAATCCGCAACAGTATTACCGAATTGTTCACTTAATGAACTCCCGGCGTGATCAGCGGGTTGATTACATCCAAAAGGCCATCAGCGAGGTTAAATCCGCGATTGCTGATTTGGATATCAAAAGTGAAATCTACGGCCGACCAAAGCACATCTATTCGGTTTACAAAAAGATGGTTGAGAAGCACAAGCAATTCAGCCAGATATATGATTTGCTGGCAATTCGGGTCATTGTTGAGTCAATCAAGGATTGTTATGCGGTTTTGGGGGCCATTCATACGGAGTGGAAGCCGATGCCCGGCCGCTTTAAAGATTACATTGCAATGCCCAAGGCAAACATGTACCAGTCGCTGCATACAACCGTGATTGGACCCGAAGGCAAACCTTTGGAGGTGCAAATTCGAACTGAAGAAATGCACCGAGTGGCTGAATTTGGTATTGCTGCTCACTGGGCTTACAAAGAGGGGATCACCAACGGCGTTAAGACCAGCCAGGACAATAATAAATTAAACTGGTTTAAACAGATTATTGAACTGCAGGAAGACACCGATGATGCCGCCGACTTTATGGACAGTGTCAAGGGTGAATTGTTTGGCGACCACGTCTATGTTTTCACCCCAAAGGGAGATGTTTATGAGCTTCCTAAAGGAGCTGGCCCGCTGGATATGGCGTACATGATTCACACTGAAGTGGGTAACCATACCACCGGTGCGAAGGTTAATGGCAAGATTGTTCCCCTGGATCATCAGGTGAAAACTGGTGATATTGTTGATATCATTACTTCCACCAGTTCATCCGGGCCCAGTCGCGACTGGGTGAAGATGGTTCATACTAGGCGGGCACGAAACAAGATTAAGCAGTACTTTCGGCTTGCTGATCGGGAAAAGAACATTGAAAACGGCCGCAACATTGTCATTCGTAAGCTTCGTGATGAAGGATTTGATTCTCATAAGATTTTGACTCCCGACAACTTGGATCACGCGGCCAAGAATATGCATTACCAGCACGCTGACGACCTATTAGCTGCGATTGGGTTTGGCGACGTTCAGCCCACCGGCGTGGTTAATCGGCTGACGGATGATGTCCGCGCTCGGCTGAAACGTGAGCGCCAGGATCAAGCTGAAAAAGAGGTGCTTGAAGAACACCAGACGATTTCGGAGAGCACTGAATCTAATAAGCAGCATAAGAAGGCCCGTAAGGCATCAAATGGCATTATGATTGAGGGCGTCGACAACCTGTTAGTTCGTTTAAGCCACTGCTGTACTCCCGTTCCCGGCGATAAAATTGTCGGCTACATTACCAAGGGCCGCGGGGTTTCCGTCCATCGAGTTGACTGCCCTAATATTGCTAAAGCCGAGCAGGAGGGCCAGCGATTGATTCAGGTTTCCTGGGCTAATGAGCCGGGCGATCGGACTATTTACTCAGCGATTTTGACCGTTCAGGGATACAACCGGGCGGGTCTGTTAACGAACATCTTGAATGCTGTTAACAACGTCACCAAAACCGTTTCATCCGTCAATGGACAGGTTGATAATAACAAGATGGCGACAATTTCACTATCCGTTGGGATTCGTAATTTGGAACAGCTTGAGCGGTTAATCAACACCATCAAAAATATTCCGGATGTTTATCTGGTTAAACGAAAATTCAGGTAAGGAGACGATCCCTTGAGAGTTGTACTACAGCGTGTTAAGCATGCTTCAGTCAGCATTGATTCGAAGGTTCATGGCAAAATTGGAAGAGGATACGTGCTATTAGTCGGCGTTGCCGATAGTGACGGGGACGATGAGATTGCTTATCTGGCCCATAAAATTGATAAGCTGCGGATTTTTGAGGATGATGCTGATAAACTGAATTTAGATATTCACGCCGTTCACGGGGCAATTTTGTCAATTTCTCAGTTCACACTGTATGCCGATACCAAGAAGGGCAACCGGCCAAGCTTTACGAAAGCCGGCGCTCCCGACCATGCCAATCAGATCTATGAACGATTTAATGATCGTTTGCGGGAAGCCGGTCTGGACGTCCAGACTGGGATTTTTGGTGCCGATATGCAAGTTGAGCTACAGAATGACGGTCCCGTGACGATCATTTTTGATACGGATCATCGATAGGGCTGAATAGCAGTCGATTACTAATCAGGCTGAGGCAAAGCAATTATGTTGTCCCAGCCATTTTTGGGGAGAAAACACATGATTAATCAATTATTTTGGGATTTTGACGGCACCCTGTTTAACACTTACCCGATGATGGTGGCCGCCTTTTCGCATGCCCTGCGTGAAATGGACATTGACGAGGTTGAAATTGATGCGCGTGACATTTATGTCACCATGCGGCAACATGACGTTGGGACTGCCATTCGGAAGGCCGCCGCATTTTATGGTATCGATGAAGCAACGCTGCGAACTTTGAACAAGCGTTACCAAGTCGAAGCGGTTACAACTGCCCAGCCATTTTCCGGGGTTAAAGACGTGTTGGCGCTGGCCATAAATCAGGGGGGAGCCAATTATTTACTGACTCACCGTGATGATCAGGCCAAGCAGTTATTAACAAAGTTTGATTTGTTGGATTTCTTCAGTGACTTTGTGACTTCCAACCAAAAGTTTCCCAGAAAGCCCAACCCGGCTTCCATCAATTGGTTAATCGATCATAATCACGTGGAACGCAAAAAAGCGATCATGATTGGTGATCGCAAGTTGGACGTGCAGGCCGGCAACAATGCCAACGTTGCATCTTGTTTATTTGATCCGGATGGCATTATTGTTGAAACTGGGCACCCAGACATTAAAGTGACTGAAATTAGCGACTTAATTCCGTGGCTCACTAAGCGGGATTAATACTTATCGAGAATCCGGTCAACCATTGGACCGTAAGTCTCCCCAAATAAATTGAGATGGGCCAATAAATAATTAAGCTGATACCAAGAAATCCGCTCATCTAGGCCGGCGGTTAGGGGATAAACGGCGTTGTAGCCGTCGTAGAAGTCTTTGTAAAAGCCACCGAAAATGGTGGTCATGGCAATGTCAAGTTCCCGATCGCCGTAAAAGACATCCGGATCAATTAATATTGGCTTTCCAGACGCTTCAAACATGAAATTTCCTGCCCATAGATCGCCATGCAGTAAACTGGGGTGAACCTTGTGGGTGGCATAATACTGTTTAAACTGATCGCAGAGTGATTCAAAGTGGGTTTGCCGCCAATCATTCCAGCGGTTATTTTTTTTCGCCAACTCAACTAATGGCTTTAACCGCTGGTTGAGATAAAAGGTGATCCAATCGCTTTGCCAGGTATTGACCTTTGGCAGCTTTCCGACGGTAAAATCATGGTCCAGACCAAACTGAGAGCGATGCTGCTGGTGAACTTTTGCGACCATCTTTCCAAGTTCATACTGACTGCCTTCACCAATATCGACCCAGTCTTGGATGAGGTAACCATCGCCATTAATTTCGCCGCTGGCAACAACCGTTGGCGTATTGGAGACTTGCCCCAATAGTTTGAGGCCCTCAACTTCATGGTCAAAGAATTTCTTTCCCCGGGCAGGCTGAACCTTCATGAAATAGTGGTGATTGTCAGTCCTGAGGGAATATGAATCATTGATGTCACCGCCGGAAACCGGTTGAATTGCGTTCACCGGTTCAATTGGCAACTGTGCGAGCCATTTTTCATCAACTGCCATTAATAAGATCTCCTTAGTGATTATTTTGAAAATAGGTTTGTAAACCGGCGACCACGTCGGAAGCAAATTTTTCTTGGTAGGTTGGGCTTTGAATCGCCTTAAAGTCCTTATCGGTATTAATATATCCTCCTTCAATGAGGATGGCAGGTACTGAATTGTCCCGGATGACTAAGAAATTGCCGAATTCGGATCCCCGGTTTGTTAACTTGAGATTACTCAATTTGTGATCCACTGATTCAGCGAGCACTTTTGATTGCCCGTCGTGATAATAATAACAGGTAAATCCGGACGCAGTGTTAGCCTGGTCAGATGAATCGAAGTGAAAGCTGACAAATGCATTGGCAGCTTTTGATGTGGCCAGCTGTGGTCGTTGATAAAGGGCGACGGTCCGATCAGTGTCTCGAGTCATGACAACCTTTGCGCCCTTTTCTCGGAGCTTTTTAGCAACCAGTTTGGCAAATATTAACGTATAGGTCTTTTCTTCCTGACCGGTGGTGGAAAGGGCGCCTGAATCGCTGCCGCCATGCCCAGGATCCAGGACAATGGTGGCTTCCGATAATTTGGTAACCTTTTTAATATTGTTGTTGGTAACCAGCCAAGCCGCCACCCAGCCGATTGTTTTATGGTTGTAAATGACTTTAATCCAGTTATCTTTTCGGGTAATGACTTGGAGGCGTTGTCCCTGTTTGACCTTGGCCTTAACTGAGTAGGTGACCGAGGGGCCGGACCGAATGTTTAATTGATTTACTTTAACGGTGACCGAGTTGGCATAAAGCGCCACAAATAACACCACAAACGTGACGACAATGGTGAGAATGGCGATTATCCAGCTGGTGTTTTGGGTCATTTTTCTCATGAGTTTGACTTCCTGTCATTTTATCAAATAACTCCATTATAAATAAACCTGCCAGGCAGTGCGAACTATTTATGCTTAAGTCATTTTAAAATTTTGGCAATCCTAATTCCCCCTTGACTTTTCGCCAGTCCTCAACTAATGTTATAAACAGTTAAATAATCAACCGATTAAAAAGATTAGTAGTTGAGCTGGTCAATTGACAGAGAACGTTCACTCGCTGAAAGAACGTGGCCGACTTATCGAAGTGACACTTTTTATAAACAATGGTAATAGCTAATGCTATTCGCGCGAGCGTTATCCTAGAGTAATTATTAAGGTGGTACCGTGCAATGCACCCTTGTCTTTGGACAGGGGTCTTTTTTTTCGGAATTTAATTGGGAGGAAACATCATGAGATATCAACGACCAAAAGGAACGGCTGATATTTTGCCTGAAGAGGCCAAAAAATGGACGTACGTTGAAGAGACAGCCAGAATGCTCTTTAACGATTATCGTTATCAGGAAATCCGAACGCCGATGTTTGAAAGTTTTGACGTCTTTTCCAGAACCTCTGGCGATACATCAGATGTCGTGACTAAAGAAATGTATGATTTCAAGGATAAGGGTGATCGGCACATCAGCCTGCGTCCTGAAGGAACCGCTGGCGTTGTCCGGGCCTTTGTTGAGAATAAACTCTACGGCCCAGAACACCAACGTCCCGTGAAGGTCTTCTACATGGGGTCCATGTTCCGCTATGAGCGGCCCCAATCTGGTCGCCAACGGGAGTTTCATCAAATCGGGGTTGAAGCTTTCGGCAGCGATGAGCCGGAATTGGACGTTGAAGTCATTGCAATGGGAATGGACCTCCTATCACATTTTGGCTTGAAAGACATTCGATTGGAAATCAACAGTTTGGGTGATAAGCAGTCACGAGATGCCTATCGCCAGGCACTCATTGACTACCTGGATCCCCACTTTGATGAGTTGAGTGAAGATTCGCAAACCAGACTTCATAAAAACCCGTTGCGGGTGCTTGACAGCAAGGATAAGCACGATCAAGAAATCGTTAAGGATGCGCCATCAATCCTTGACTACTTGGATGATGAATCCAAAGCCCATTTTGATCGCGTCAAACAGCTGCTTGACGCCCTGGGAATTAAATACGTGATTGACCCGGATATGGTTCGCGGGCTTGATTATTACACCCACACAATCTTTGAAATCATGGTTGATTCCAAGGCGCTGGGTGAAGGTTACACCACCATTTGTGCCGGCGGTCGTTATAACGGGCTGGTTGAACAGCTGGGCGGCCCAGAAATGCCTGGAATCGGCTTTGGCCTTGGAATGGAGCGCCTGATGCTGTTAATGGATGCCCAGAACGTGAAGTTCCCAGTTCTTGATCAGCTGGATGCCTACGTTGTTGGTATTGGTGAACAAACCAGCGTTGAAACCCTCAAGGTTGTTCAAGCGTTGCGGGCAAATGGCTTTGCTGCTGATCGTGACTATCTGGATCGCAAGCCAAAGGCCCAGTTTAAATCCGCAAACAAATTGAACGCCCAATATACGATTACCATTGGCGAAAGTGAGCTGGCTTCTCACACCGCCAACGTGAAATCAATGGCCTCCGGAACGGAAATTAACGTGCCAATGACTGAAATTTTGGCGGATTTTGATGCCGTCATCACAAAAAATTTTAACGACTAAGGAGAGATTGTGAAATGAAGCGAACAACATACGCTGGTTTGGTTAATGAGGACCTGATCGGCCAAGAAGTTGTCTTAAAAGGATGGGTCCAAAAACGTCGGGACCTTGGTGGTTTGATCTTTATCGAACTACGAGACCGTGAAGGAATTGTTCAATTAGTATTCAGTGAAGAATTCGGTAAGGATGCGCTCGCCGTTGCGGACAAGCTCCGGGGTGAATACGTTGTTGAAGCCAGGGGCAAGGTTGTTGCCCGCGCCGACAAAGAAATCAACCCGAAGATGAAAACGGGTAAAATTGAAGTTGATATCACTGAGGCCAAAATTTTAGCAGCTTCTAAAACGCCGCCATTTTACATTGAAGATGGCATCAACGTTTCAGAAGATTTAAAACTGAAGTATCGCTACTTGGATCTCCGCCGGCCGGAAATGCAGGCTAATATTTTATTGCGAAACCGAATTATTCAATCAATTCACAGCTTCTTTGACGGTGAGGGCTTCATTGACATTGAAACGCCGACGCTTACCAAGTCAACTCCTGAAGGTGCCCGGGATTATCTGGTGCCGTCACGGGTTTATCCTGGTCAGTTTTACGCGTTACCACAGTCTCCCCAACAATTTAAGCAAATGTTGATGGGGGCTGGATTTGATAAGTACTATCAAATTGCGCGGTGTTATCGGGATGAAGACTTACGTGGTGACCGTCAGCCTGAATTTACCCAAATTGATATGGAAATGTCATTTGCCGATCAGGAAGAAATCATGGACGTTACCGAAGGCTTTATTGCCAAGGTCATGAAGGATGCAATGGGCAAGGATGTTAAGCTGCCGTTCAAACGGATGGACTGGGATGAATCAATGGCCCGCTTTGGGACTGACCAGCCAGATGTTCGTTTTGGCATGGAACTCAAAGATCTGTCCGATATCATGAAGGACGTTGACTTCAAAGTCTTCTCCGGGGCAGTTAAGGATGGCGGCCAAGTAAAAGCGATTGCCGTTCCCGGTGGGGCTGAAAAGTATTCCCGTAAGGATCTTGATCAGTTTGCCAAGTATGTTGAACGTTTTTGCGCTAAGGGGCTGGCTTGGCTGAAAGTCACCGAAGATAGCTTTAACGGGCCAATCGCTAAGTTCTTTAAGGATGCCGATCTGCGGGCCAAAATTCTTGAGAAAGCCGACGCTAAGCCGGGCGATCTGTTATTGTTCGCTGCTGACAATAGCCGAATTGTTGCGGACACTCTGGCCTATCTGCGGGTTGAAATTGCCAAGGAACAAAACATGATTGATGAGTCGAAGTTCGCATTCCTTTGGATTGTGAACTGGCCACTGTTCCACTGGGATGTTGACTTGAAGCGCTACGTGGCAGCCCATCATCCATTTACCATGCCCAATGAAGACGATGTTCACTATCTCATGAACGATGATGAGGATCCACACAAGGCTTACGCCCAGAGCTATGACATCATTCTAAACGGTCTCGAGTTGGGTGGCGGTTCCATTCGTATTCATACCCGCGCCTTGCAGGAACGCATGTTTAAGGCCCTTGGATTCACCAAAGAGAGTGCCGAAGCCCAATTTGGCTACTTCCTGAATGCACTTGATTACGGATTTCCGCCTCATGGTGGTCTGGCAATTGGGTTGGATCGATTTGTTCGCCTACTTGCTGATCGCGATAATATTAGAGACGTCATTGCCTTTCCTAAGAACTCAAAGGCTGTTGAACCATTAACCAGCGCACCATCACCAGTTGCCAATAAACAATTGGATGATTTGGGAATTTTCGTTGCGGATCAGGATAAGAAGCAGTAATATTTTCATTTGATCATTGAAGCGAGACGCGAGATAAGACATACTAATCTTATTGAGTGGCTTGCTTTTTTAATGAGCAAGTGATGACCAAATCGTAACTCTCTATTCAGATATGAAAGGATCTTACTATGGATGACGTTTCAAAATTAATGCGTCGACATACTTACGTGACGAAGGCGTCAACTTCGTTTATCTACGGTATTTTAGTCTCTATTGCGGTTAACTTCTTTTGGACTCCTGGACACATCTATTCCTCTGGGATCACTGGGTTTGCTCAGTTATTGAACACAGTCAGCAGCCGCACATTTCCATTTACCATCTCAACTGGCCTCGGCTTGTTTCTGTTGAACATTCCGTTGTTCGTTTTGGCATGGCGTTCGATTGGGCGGGAGTTCACAATTTTTACTGTGATCACCGTGTTTTTATCGAGTTTTATGATTCAACTGCTCAAACCCATCCCCTTAACCCACGACCCGATCATCTGTGCCATCTTTGGTGGGGCGGTTAATGGGTTTGGTACCGGAACCGCTTTGAAGAACGGCATTTCCACTGGTGGGTTGGACATCCTGGGGCTGGTCATTCGGGACCGAACGGGGCGCTCAATCGGGTCAATCAACATCGCGTTTAATGTCATTATTGTATTAGCTGCCGGTTTTGCCTATGGGTGGCCTTACGCGCTTTATTCGACCCTGGGACTCATTGTAAACGCCAAAGTCATGGATATGACCTACACCAAGCAGCAGCGAATGCAGGTCATGATTATTACCAACCGGCCAAATACGGTGATTGACAGCGTTCAAAATCATTTGCGGCGGGGGATCACCATTGTGCATAATGCGGAAGGGGCATACCAACACGATGCCAAGACCATTCTGTTTACGGTCATTTCCCGTTATGAAATGGGGGAGCTCGAAGAAGCGTTGCTCGAATCCGATCCCAACGCGTTTGCCAGCATCTCCGATTCCGTTAAAATTTTGGGCCGATTTTATGAACCCAAGCCCTAGTTAATGGTCTCAAATCCCATGCCTACCCAATTCTAAAGATTTTTTAAGAAAGCCGTTCTGCAAATAGATTATGTTATAATACTCGAGTGTGTTTATAAAAAATTGAAATACGGTGAATAAATTGAAAGTAGTGTATCTTTGGTTAATCCGATTTTTATCAATTCTCAATCTGTGGCAACCCCGAAAAAAGGTGGTTTACCTGATGAGCTTTGACAATAACCTGGATTTCATCAAACAATTCGCCCAGCAGCTTTCCAGTCGAACGCGCTTTGTGGTCCTTTATCGCCCGGAAACCGAAGCCGCGGCTACTGACCTGGCTGCATTCGGGATTGAAACCCACCAATTTACCGACGGGATTCGGTTTGTGCTGGATTTTGTACCGTTGTTGATGGGGGCTCGCTTGATATTCTGTGACAATTACTATGCGTTTTTGGGTGGCTTTGTTCATCCGAAGAACATGACGATTGTCCAAATGTGGCATGCGAACGGGGCAATTAAAAAATTTGGCTGGCAGGATCCGACTACTGATAAGCGCAGTGATACGGATAAGAAACGATTTCAGGAAGTCTATGATCACTTCGACGAGTACGTGGTGTCCTCCCAAGCAATGGGGAAGGTCTTTGAGCGGAGTTATCACGAAGGCGCCGATCACATTCAACTCTTGGGTTACCCACGTTCCGATCAGTATTTGAATCCTGAATGGATTTCCAGTGCCCGTCAGCGTATTTTTCGCGCTGCACCCGAGTTGAAAAGTCACCGGGTAATTTTGTATGCCCCAACTTATCGGCCGGATAATAGCTTTAAGCTACCATCCGGGCTGGGAGCCGCGTTATCCGCAGATCCCAACGCAATCGTGGTTGTTAAGCTGCATCCGGTTTTAAGAAATCGGGAAACCGCGATGCAGAAGATCGGCAATCCGCGGATTAAGTTTTACCACGAATTACCAACCGATGACCTTCTAACGGTTGCCGATACATTGGTCACTGACTATTCCTCAGTGGCGTTTGACTTCAGTTTGCTGCCAAACGCTAACTCGATGATTTTCTTTATGTTCGATCTTGACCGTTATCAGCGGGATCCTGGAATTCAGGACGATTATGCTGATTGGCTGCCAAGTAAACCATTGTTCACAGTCAGTGAATTGAAACAAGCCATTATTAATCAGGAACCAACCGATTTTCATGCTTTCAACCATCACTGGAACACTTACAATGACGGTCAGGCTACGAAACGCGTGATCGACCGGTATCGTAATTTATTGAAAAAGTAACTTATTAAACTTAATAGATTAGTGCGCTGGTCTATTTGTTAAGGAGTGGCAGAACTTGAAAGAAGTTTATACGTTAATTAAGGAGCAGTTCGAAAACATTGGGATTGTGTTTCGAATTTCGCAGTATGAGGACAAGGCTGAGTATCAAAGCCACTATCTCGGATTGGTATGGGAATATTTATATCCATTAATTCAGATCGGAATCTATTGGTTGGTATTTGGGATTGGGTTAAAGCATGGAAACTCAACTCACGGTATTGATTATCTGCCCTGGATGGTTATTGGAATCACCCCATGGTTCTTCATGAACCGGGCCAGTTTGGATGCCTCTAAAAGTATCTACCAGCGGGTTGGGATGGTTTCCAAGATGAAATTTCCGGTCAGCATTTTGCCAACTATTAAAATTGTCAGTAATTTAAGCTCGTTTTGGACAATGCTGGTTTTCTCGATTCTGGTTGGCTTCTTGTACGGGGTTCATCCATCAATCTACTGGCTGCAGGCAATTTACTACTTTATTTGTATGATTGCCTGGATGCTGGCCTTCGGGATTTTTAATTCCACCATTTCAGTTCTGGTTCGGGATTGGCGCATTTTACTGCAATCGCTGATGAGAATGTTATTTTACATGTCCGGCGTGCTGTTTAACTTTGAAACCAATTCGTTTCCCGCACCGTTCGTTCATATTTTGCAATTAAACCCATTCTTCTATGTTGTTTCCGGTTTCCGGGATTCCATGCTGGGGACGGCCTGGTTCTGGCAGAAACCAACCTTGAACATTGTGTTTTGGGGAATGGTCCTGTTCTTCTTATTGGTTGGATCGCACCTCCACTACAAGTTCCGTTCAAGGTTTGTTGATTTGATTTAGCCATTGAAGGTGAGCTTTTGAAGAAAACAATTATTAATTTCATCAAATTAATAGCTCGCTATATACTCATCGCGTTAAACGGTGGGTTTATTTGTATGGGCACGAAAAAAAATCGGATCATTTTTGAAAGCTTTAATGGCCGTGATATTTCCGATAATCCTTTGGCAATTTATCGCCAGCTTATTTCCGATCGTCCTGAATTGCGCCAATCCTGTTACTTTAGTGTCAAGCCTTCAGAATATCGCCGTCTTGCCCAGGCGTTTCCAACGATTCAGCTACTGAAGCGATTTACGCCAGGGTGGGTCGGCTACATCGGTCGTGCTGACTACTGGGTCATGAATTCACGAATGCCAAAATGGTGGAAGAAGAATCGGCGAACCACCTATATTCAGACCTGGCACGGAACGCCCCTTAAACGGCTTGGTGTTGACATTGATCAGGTGGAAATTCCTGGTAGTTCAACGGCTAAATACCATCGAGATTTTGTGGAAGAAGCCGCTCGTTGGGATTATTTGATTGCGCCTAATCAATACTCCAAAACCATTTTCAGTCGCGCCTTTCAATTTCATAATCGATTTTTAGACATTGGTTATCCGCGTAACGATATCTTATACCAGCAGGATAACTTAGCCGCGATTAATCAGCTTAAGCAATGCCTTTTTGGGATGGTTCCAAAAAAGGTTGTCATGTACGCGCCGACTTGGCGGGATGATGATTATCGGGCAAAGGGCGTTTACAATTTTGAACTACCATTTGATTTAGCCACTTTTTTTAAGAACGTTGATGCTGACACCCGGCTGATTATTCGTCCACACTATCTGGTGAAGGATCACATTGATATTACCGGTTTTGAAGACCGGGTCAGCATTATGGCTGATGCCGATATTAACCAGCTTTATTTAGTGACCGATTTGTTGATCACCGATTACTCTTCAGTGATGTTTGATTTCGCCAATTTGAAACGACCGATGCTCTTTTTCCCTTATGATTTAGCGCATTACCGTGATGAATTGCGTGGCTTTTACTTCAATTACGATCAGCAACACTTACCTGGGCCGATGGTGACGACAGCCGCTGATTTTTATCAGCAACTGGCTATTTTTAATCGTGATGGCGAGTTTTCTGCGTCGGCCGCTCAACTGGCTGCGTTTAACGACCAGTTTTGTGCCTGGGAGAATGGTTTGGCTGCTGAAAAGGTCAGCCAATTAATTTTAAGGGGGAATTCAAATGATTGATGAATCACCATTTCTAATCGGTTCACATGTCAGTATGAACGGCAAGGATATGTTTTTGGGATCAGCTAAGGAAGCTGCCGGTTTCAAAGAGACCGTTTTTATGGTCTATACAGGAGCACCACAGAATACCGTTCGTAAACCAATTGACAAGCTAAACGGTCCCCAAGGTCGGGCCTACATGCAGGATCACGATCTTAAGGAAGTTGTCGTCCACGCCCCGTATATTATCAATTTAGGGAACACCTTCAAGCCCCAAAACTTTACGTTTGGTGTTGAATTCCTGCAGCAGGAAATTCAGCGGGCAGAGGCCATTGGGGCTAAACAAATTGTGTTGCATCCCGGTGCCCATGTTGGTGCCGGTCCTGAAAAGGCAATCGCGCAAATTGCGAAGGGCCTTCAAGAGGTGATTACCGATGACCAGCAAGTCCAGATTGCCTTGGAGACAATGGCCGGTAAGGGGACCGAGGTCGGCATCACGTTCGAGCAGTTGGCTCAAATTATTGATCAGGTTCCCAATAACGACAAGCTGTCGGTCACTTTTGATACCTGTCACACAAGTGATGCCGGCTATAATATTAAGGACGACTTTGACGGGGTCCTCAATGAATTTGACCACGTGATTGGCTTGGACCGCCTTAAAGTGATTCATTTAAATGATTCAAAGAACCCTCAGGGAAGTCACAAGGATCGTCATCAAATTACTGGCTTGGGCACGATTGGCTTTGACACGCTTAATTACATTGCGCATCATAAGCAGTTAACCAACGTTCCCAAGATTCTGGAAACCCCGATCTTAAAAGACCCTGAAAACAAAAAGATCAAGTACAATCCCCACGGATATGAGGTGGCAATGCTGCGGGCTCAGAAGTTCAATCCGAATATTATTGCTGATATGAAAGCTGATAAGCCGTTTTAACTGATTGAAGGATCAATAAAAATACGGCTCAAACAACCATTCAATCTTTTGAATAGTCGTTTGAGCCGTATTTCTAAATCCATTAAATATTCCAGTACCCAGCTTTCATGGTTTTGACTACAGTTAGGAATCGTTCAACGTTAATCTTCAAACGTTGTGGTGTCCAGATTGAGACTTTCCAGAATGATGGTGGCCGTCTCTTCGATTGACTTATTAGCAACGTTGATGGTCAGACAGCCAATCTTTCTGTAAAGTTTTTTGGCGTACGCCAATTCGACCCGAATATTATCGGTATCCGAATAGGGCGTATTGGCGTCAAGCCCGTAGGATAACATCCGCTGCTTGCGAATTTTACTGAGCTTTTCCGGGGTATTTAACAACCCGAAAATTCGGTCTTTTTTAACTTGGGCCAGCTCATCGGGAATGTGCAGGTCCGGCCCGATTGGCAGATTGGCAACCTTCTGGTTCTGGTTTGCCAAGTAAAGTGACAGGGGTGTTTTTGATGTCCGTGAAACCCCCAGCAACACAATGTCAGCTTCCAGTAATCCCTTGGCATTTTTCCCATCGTCGTTTTCCACGGCAAATTCAATTGCTGAGATCCGCTCAAAATAATTTTCGTTCAGATCGTGAATCAGCCCAGGTACATGAGCTGGGGATTCACCAGTGCTTTCCGCGATTAACTTCATCGGCGTCTGAATGCAATCAAAATCGTAAATGTGGTTGGCCTGACAAAAATCGCGCACCATCTGGCTGAGTTCAACCGATACCAACGTATGAAAGATCATGGCATTTTTGGTTTTAGCGAGGTTCAAGATTCCCTTGAGAATTGATTCGGTCTGAATAAATGGGAACCGCCTAATTTCAGCTTTGATGTCCGGAAATTGAGACGTTGCCGTTTGGGCGAGCGTTTGAGCCGTTGCCCCGCTTGAATCTGAAATGATGAAAATTATTTGTGCTTTCACTGTTTTGCCCCCGGTTTTCGCAAAATTTTAGTCGTGGTAATAGGGTCCGTCTGAAAACTTTATTTCAGGC
>NZ_AZFZ01000190.1 GCF_001435895.1 Lentilactobacillus parafarraginis DSM 18390 = JCM 14109
TTTAAGTGTTACATGCATAATTATATTAAAACTGCTTTAAAATCGCTTAGAAGTAAAAATAGGTGCCTTAAGTGGCCGAATTGACGATAGCTGAGATAAAAAAACGGGATAGGAGCTTTTTAAATGACCAAACCCAACAAAGAAATCGAAACAATTGATCGATTGTTGGCTGACCCCTGGGCAGTCAATATTCAAGACATTTGGGAACAAGCGGCATATAATCCAGATCCTGATAAACGCAAGCTGTTTGACGCGTTACACACTTACCTCTTAGATAAACGCCAAGAGCAAATTATCAACGAAAAGCATTTTGTGATTTAACATGGACAGGTCAAATAATCAGTGACTGAAATAGAAAGGAGGCACAAAATATGGCTAAAACTCGAACATATATGGACAAGTATAAATTCACAGCTGCAGAAAACCAACGGTTTGCCCGAGCAAACTTTACCAAGTTAGTGCATACTAATGCTCGTTTTGAAGGCGTTAATACCACTTTGCCACAAACACAAACTATTATGGACGGTATGAGCGTAGCAGGAGTACCTGTTGAAGATGTTTTGACGATTGTTAATTTAAAGCGTGGGTGGCAATATATCACTGCTCAAAATTCCCCTTTAACGTTAACCATGGAAAAACAAATCAACAAGATTGTGGCAGCGGAAGACGCCTTAATACCGGGAGAATTACGGCAAGGGAAAGGAGGAGTTGATTTAGGTAGTGAAGACTTTTTTGAACCACCTT
>NZ_AZFZ01000191.1 GCF_001435895.1 Lentilactobacillus parafarraginis DSM 18390 = JCM 14109
GTAATTGCACGGCTTCGGGTTCTAAGAAAACTGGTAAGCCACTGGCTTCATCAGTTAAGAAGTCATTAGCATGGTGCACCAAATCCTGGTTTTGCTTTTCTAGTTCTGCTGGTGAGAATTGGGCTGTGGAAAAGTCCAACTTTTGAGTATCTATATTGTATCTATTAGTATCTATGTTTTTAAAGTCTTTATATAGATTGCCTGTAGAATTTACAGTTCTGCGCGCAGCAAGGGTTTGAGCGTCCTTTTCAACGGTGTCATGCTGAACTGTAGAATTTACAGTTCTGCGCGCAGCAAGGGTTTCGGGCGTTTCTGACTGTTCACCACGCAAATACACGTCATTTGCTTGTACATCGAGGCCAGCAAGGTAGAGACGATTTGGTAGCTGTTTACCTGCCTTAGGCTGAAAACCCATACGTTTTTGCCGCAGTAGATTAAGCCCCTCTAGTTCTTTTTTGATCTTAATCACGGTCTTTTCGGAAGAGTTGAATAGTTCCATGAGTTCAGCATTCGTATAGACAAAGTAGATGTTGCCGTCTTCGTCCACCCAGTTGTTACGCAAAGAGTACTCTAGCCGGTCTTTTAGTACCATATAAGCCAATTTAGCGTCATTGCTTAGATGGCGATATTGTTCGCCGTACATCAATACTTTTGGGAACTGGAAAAATAAGGCCCCATAAACATTGTCAGCTTGATAAAACTTGAAATTTGTTT
>NZ_AZFZ01000192.1 GCF_001435895.1 Lentilactobacillus parafarraginis DSM 18390 = JCM 14109
AACAGCGTTCGGATTAATTTTACAATCTACCGTATACATAATAACATTCATAATTATGTAAAAATTCCCGACAACATAAAAACAACACACTTCCAATTTATACTTATTATAGAAACAAAGCAAAAGGAAGTGAAACTATGTCACAATGGATTCTGATAGCCCTTTTTCTTCTAGCACACCCACTCATGATGCTATTTATGCACAAGGGTATGCACGGTGGCTCTGGTAGTATGGGCGGCTGTGGAAACAACACTCAACAAAATTCCAATAATACTGAAAAGCCACGTAAAAAAGTCAATTAACTTGGGAGTATATATTATATGAAAATATTAACTGGTAGTCGCGGTGATGAGGTCCATGAACACCTTTACGAAAATGGTCAAAGACGGGTTGGTCATCGTATACTAAAGAAAAATACAGTGACAAACAACGGAGAATTTCACCCTGTACCTGGAAATATAGTTCTCATTCCCTTAAAAGGGACGGTGAAACTGACCACACCAGATCAAGAATGTACAATCAAAAATGGTCAACTTGCAATACTTGGACCAACTGATAGTTTTTACTTAACTGCAATTGATGATGTTGAATTTGTCGGTGTTGTTGATATTAAATAGCTCAAAAAGAGTGCCACATGGCACTCTTTTTTATATATGCTGGCTTCTCCATATTTACGACACATTGAAGTGAACCCTGCAAGTTGGACACTTT
>NZ_AZFZ01000193.1 GCF_001435895.1 Lentilactobacillus parafarraginis DSM 18390 = JCM 14109
CCCGGCCTGGCCCACGCCCTACGTCGAGACCTATCTCTTCATCGCATCGATCTATTTCTGCATCTGCTTCGGCCTGTCGCGCTATTCGATGTGGCTGGAGCACCGCTACAAAAAAGGGGAACTCCGATGACCACGCCTTCCGCCGCCACGCCGCCCGCCATCGCCATCGCCGGCATGCACAAGTGGTATGGCGACTTCCATGTTTTGCAGGACATCAACCTGCAGGTCCGGGCGGGCGAGCGCCTGGTGATCTGCGGGCCGTCCGGCTCGGGCAAGTCCACCATGATCCGCTGCATCAACCGGCTCGAACGCCACCAGCAGGGCTCCATCGTGGTCAACGGCGTCGAGTTGAGCGACGACCTGCGCGCCGTGGACGGCGTGCGCACCGACGCCGGCATGGTGTTCCAGCACTTCAACCTGTTCCCGCACCTGACGGTGCTGGAGAACTGCATCCTGGCGCCGACCCAGGTGCGGCGCATGCCGCGCGCGCAGGCGGTGGAGCTGGCCATGCGCTACCTGGAGCGGGTGCGCATTCCCGATCAGGCTGGCAAGTACCCCGGCCAGTTGTCAGGCGGGCAGCAGCAGCGCGTGGCCATCGCCCGCTCGCTCTGCATGCAGCCGCGCATCATGCTGTTCGACGAGCCGACCTCGGCGCTGGATCCGGAGATGGTCAAGGAAGTGCTGGACACCATGACCTCG
>NZ_AZFZ01000194.1 GCF_001435895.1 Lentilactobacillus parafarraginis DSM 18390 = JCM 14109
GTATGGCCGTTTGGTAAAGGTCAATAATTGTCGGGTCAATAAATCATCACGCATATTCATTAAACGTTCGTTTAATTCACTGCCTTTGAAAATCGTTTGTTCACTATTAGTTTCTTTAATCAATTCCCGTCGTTCAGCCGCGGTTGTCTGTTCAAAATCAAGCTCTGGATAAAGTTTTTTAGTCGTGCGATCAACTACTTTATTTAAGAGTTCATCTGCTTTTTTGAGTGAACTTTCTTGTTGATTAATCGTCAATAATTGCTTAGTGACATCTTCACCAACAGCGTGCTTAATTAAGGTACTGTTTTTCCAATTAAATAGCATGCGCCGCTTATCATCTAAACTTTCCAAACTAATATAAGTTTTCAGTTCGTGGCTTAACTCTTTGACCACTTTTTTCTCGTTAAACGAGAAGTGTTTACTTAGGCTATCCAAGTGGCCTCGATTAACTACTTTCTCCTGCATATTTTTATAGCCAGCTTTGGACTTACGATAGTTCTTAACTTGTTGATTAAATGCCTTTCTTTCATGCCGTTTGCTATTGATTCCCTCGTGTTGAGTTGGAACTTCATTTATTCCTTGATCTTCAAAGGATTTTTCACTGATCCGATCCGGAATGCTTTTTTGCTCTAAAACCTGATTGACACTAACTGCCCAATTATGCCGCCATTCAGTTATTTTTTCTTTTTTAT
>NZ_AZFZ01000195.1 GCF_001435895.1 Lentilactobacillus parafarraginis DSM 18390 = JCM 14109
CCATGGCTGGGTAATCGACTACACCATCCATCCGGGCAACCAACATGATAGTCAAGCCTTCGATGCTTTGTATCAGAAGTTAAAATCAAAGTCACCACGAATTGTGGTTGCGGACGCTGGCTATAAAACACCAGCAATTGCCCATGAGCTCATTTCCGATCATGTCACACCGATATTTCCTTATAAGCGTCCGATGACAAAACCAGGCTTTTTTAGAAAACGAGAGTATGTCTATGACGAATACTATGACTGTTACTTATGTCCCAACAATAAAGTATTAAAGTATTCAACAACCAATCGTGATGGTTATCGGGAATACAAGAGCAATCCTCAGGATTGCAAAACATGCCCCTTAATTAACCAATGTACACTGTCAAAAAATCACCAGAAAGTCGTTACTAGACATGTCTGGGAGGACGACTTAGAAACTTGCGAGGAAATCCGGCATACATACGGATTGCGAGAATGGTATGACGTCCGCAAGGAAACCATCGAGCGAGTCTTTGGGACCGCTAAAGAATTCCATGGTTTACGATATACAAACATGCGCGGAAAAGACAAGATGGCCATGAAAGTTGGTCTGACTTTCGCGTGCCTAAACATGAAAAAGTTAGCAAAAATATGTGGATAATGGCTGGCCGAAAGGCCATCATCATCGCTAAATTCTCAAAAAATAAAGGAAAATAAGTA
>NZ_AZFZ01000196.1 GCF_001435895.1 Lentilactobacillus parafarraginis DSM 18390 = JCM 14109
TAACCAATATTTCATAACTAGCACAACGCGTGAATTAATAAGAAATACATCTCATGAATAATTACCAAAAGAAATGTCCAAACACTGATGACATAAAAAGCTGACATTGTTGGAGGGGTTACTATGAAGAAACCAAAATACTTAGTTCTGCTTTTACTGGTTCCAATGTTAATTTTGGGAGGATGTGGCAAAAAAGAAACTAAATACTATGATTCAGATTTTGTATCTGCATTACAACGGGGGTTACAAAATCGTTGGGCAATTTCATATAATATCAAAGATCCAAACAACATTAGCAAGGATGAAGCTACCAAAATGGTCAATGCTGAACTCGAGCAAGTTAAGGGCTATGATAACAAAAAGTTTAAAAGCAATAAGCTTCATGAGCAAGCTTTAGCCTATCTAAACGCCATCAAGGAACAAAAAAATAGTATCAAAAAGTATGACACTAATTCATTTATTACTTTGTGGAACGAGGCATACAACAAACGGACTAAAGCAATTTTAAATATTAACAAAATCCACAAACTGAAAGTCGATTCCAAATATCAATCCGATTTGACAGAATTAACCAGAAATGGTGATAAAGCAATTAACCAGGATAACAAAAACGAGCAAATTAATTCATCTTGAATTGTCAAATTAAGTGCAACACCACATTAAAGAATATTTCATAAGGCGTTTTCC
>NZ_AZFZ01000197.1 GCF_001435895.1 Lentilactobacillus parafarraginis DSM 18390 = JCM 14109
TTGCTCGTTCCACCACTTTATTTAACAACTGGTTAGCTTGTGCTAGTGATGTCGTTTGCTGGTCAATGGTCAGCAGTTGTTTAGTTACATCTTCACCAATGGCATGTTTGATTAATAAGCTGTTTTTCCAATTAAATAGCATGCGCTGTTTATCATCTAAATATTCTAAATCGACATAGGCTTTCAATTGCTGACTTAGATGACTAATTGTGTGTTTTTCAGAGAATGATAGCTCGTCAGTTAAAGCGTCAAAGTGTTCATGATTTCTAATCTTTTCGTCAAGATTGTGATATTTAGCTTGGGCGCTTCTTTGTGCGCTAACTTGTTGATTAAACGCTTTTCTATTTTGTCTCTGACTATTAATCCCTTCATGTTGGGTAGGTGTCTCTTGAATTCCTTGATCGACAAATGATTTTTCGCTAATTCGATCGGGAATATTTTTTTGTGCCAAAGACTGATTAACACTTGTTGCCCAATTATGCCGCCACTCATTAATTTTTTCCTTTTTATCCCAATCAACTAACCAAATTTTTCTTTGTTTTGGGAACCCACTTTTAGTTAGAAGTTGCTTGCCATTTTCATCTTTAATGTATTGAGTTTTTGCCTTTAATCCCCAAGTACCATCGATGTTAAATGGACGATTGGTTAACATCACATGTGCATGCGGAT
>NZ_AZFZ01000198.1 GCF_001435895.1 Lentilactobacillus parafarraginis DSM 18390 = JCM 14109
TAATAAAATTTTATTCACTCAAATTTTCTGGTTTAGCATATCCCACAAGATTCCACCAGGGAGCATTAATATTTTCTGTAATGACACCATAATTTTGAGCATCAATCATTTTACCATTGCCAATGTACATACCAACATGACTGATATTAACAGAATTACTTCCAAAAAAGGCTAAGTCTCCTTTTTGAATATCGTCACTCCTAACATGTTTACTAGAATTGTATTGAGCTTGAGCTGTCCTTTGAATAGTTTTATCAGCTGCACGTTTGTAGATATATTGGGTAAGTCCTGAACAATCAAATGCCATTGGGCCAGTAGCTCCGTAAACATATGGTTTACCTAATTGCTTTTTGGCAATTCCCCAAACAGTGGCATATGCCACACCCGGCGTCAAATAGTCATGCCAGATCCAACCGTGGGTAGTCCCAGATTTATTAGTAATATAATAATATAGATAATTTTTAAGATTCTTTTTTACATACATTTTTCTAGTAACTTCCCATGTCGTATTGGGATAATTCTTTAAATAATGTACTTTAGAACCAAAATCAATGTTTTTACCATTCATCTTAAAGTTATAGGTCCACCCAGAATTCTTTTTACGAATATAAGTTTTTGGACTAACTGAACTTTCACTTACCAAGGTGTTAACACTTGCTTCTGT
>NZ_AZFZ01000199.1 GCF_001435895.1 Lentilactobacillus parafarraginis DSM 18390 = JCM 14109
TTGCTCGTTCCACCACTTTATTTAACAACTGATTAGCTTGTTCTAGTGATGTCGTTTGCTGGTCAATAGTCAGCAGTTGCTTGGTTACATCTTCACCAATGGCATGTTTGATTAATAAGCTGTTTTTCCAATTAAACAGCATGCGCTGTTTATCATCTAAATGTTCTAAATCGACATAGGTTTTCAATTGCTGACTTAGATGACTAATTGTGTGTTTTTCAGAGAACGATAGCTCGTCAGTTAACGCGTCAAAATGTTCATGATTTCTTATCTTTTCGTCAAGATTATGATATTTAGCTTGGGCGCTTCTTTGTGCGCTAACTTGTTGATTAAATGCTTTTCGATTTTTTCTTTGGCTGTTAATGCCTTCGTGTTGGGTAGGTGTCTCTTGAATTCCTTGATCGACAAACGATTTTTCACTAATCCGATCCGGAATATTTTTTTGTGCTAAAGACTGATTAACACTTGTTGCCCAGTTATGCCGCCACTCATTAATTTTTTCCTTTTTATCCCAATCAACCAACCAAATTTTTCTTTGTTTTGGAAACCCGCTTTTGGTTAAAAGTTGCTTGCCATTTTCATCTTTAATGTACTGCGTCTTTGCTTTTAATCCCCAACTACCATCGGGGTTAAATGGGCGATTGGTTAA
>NZ_AZFZ01000002.1 GCF_001435895.1 Lentilactobacillus parafarraginis DSM 18390 = JCM 14109
TTTTTCATCCAACTATGGGGGTTCACTTCAGGGTTCACTTCAGATCTTCGGCAGGTTGAAACGGCTTTTTATTTGGTTATTTTAATTAATGGTCAGCGATCCGCACGATCACCTTTCCCTGGGCGCGGCCGGTTTCTAAATAATCGACTGCGGATTGAATTTGAGAAAACGGGACCACCCGATCAATCATCGGCGTGACTTTTTTGGCTTCGATTAAGTGATTGATGATTCGCAATTGGGCCCCACTTGGCTTCATAAATAAAAACCGGTATGCAACCTTGGTTTCCCTTTCCAGTTTGCGAATTGATCCGTTGGCAAGCCAAAGCATCGCTTGTTTCCACCATGGAAGCCCATAGCTTTTAGCAAAATGGCCATCGGGAAGGCCGGACAACGAAACAATCTTTCCACCAGGTTTGACGATTTTAAAGGTTTTCTGTAACAGATCTCCCCCCATCGTATCGAACGCGGCGTCATAATTTCGAAGGACCCGATCAAAATCAGTAGTGTGGTAATCAATGACTTGATCCGCGCCAAGCTGAGTGACCAGCTCGGCGTTTTTCGCGCTAGTTGTCGTCGCCACAAAGGCGCCCATTTGCTTGGCAATCTGAATCGCCATCGTTCCAATGCCGCCAGATCCAGCTTGAATAAATACGTTATCCCCCGCTTTAATCCGCATCAAGTCACTTAACGCTTGGTAACTCGTGAGTCCTACAAGGGGAACCGCGGCTGCCTGTTCAAAGGTTAAATTTCCCGGCTTTGGCGCGATATCATTCTGATCAACGGCAATGTATTCGGCAAAGGTGCCAATGCGATTTTTCTGAACCCGCCCATATACGGCATCCCCAACGTGAACGTTTGTCACGCGGCTGCCGATTTGTTCAACAATCCCGGCAAAGTCACTGCCTAAAATGAGTGGCATTTTGTAGTGGAGAAGGAAGCGCAACTTGCCATCTCGGGTTTTCAAATCAATCGGGTTAAGACTGGCGGCAACAATTTTTACTAATACGTCAGTTTCTTGAATTTTCGGGACCGGGACAGTGGTTAACGTTAAATTCCGTTGCCGATACTTCTGAATAACGGCTGCCCGCATTGTTTTTTCCATGATAAGCGCTCACTTTCAATTTCAATCGGTTCTTTCGTTTAAATATTTAAACGAATTCAAACTAGATTCTACTGGCCCTTTTTCAATTCGTCAAGGATTTCAGTGTCCGCCACTTTAGTTGACATCAAAAAGGGTTCATGGTTTAATAGTTTAAATAAATAAACCAAAGGATGTTTATCTATGGAAAACCTATCAGCTTTAAAAAACGAATTTGCGGCCCTCAGTGATTTTCTCATTGCCCTTGGTGATGAAAAAAGACAGGCAATTATCATCGCGCTACTGGAAAATCCTCAGTGTAACGGTCTTCGAGTAACCGAGTTAACGGATGCCACCGCCCTTTCGCGCCCGGCAGTTTCGCACCATCTAAAAATTTTAAAACAGGCCCATCTTATTGAATCACGCAGCGAAGGGACCAAGAACTTCTACTTTCTGTCTCACCACATTAAGGAAATTGGTCAACTCAAGGCGCTATTAGACCATGTAAGCACGATTATTCAATCAACGGAGGATCCCGAATGACAACTAAAAAAGTCCTGATTGTTCTCACAAATGTCACCCGCTATCAAGGAACAGATGACGCCACCGGTTTATGGTTAGGAGAAGCAACTGAATTTGCTGAAGAACTGCAGCGGGCAAACATCCCATTTGACTACGTGAGCCCAAAAGGCGGCTTTGTGCCACTGGATCCCCGCAGCATGAAGTACACCGACAAATCAATCATGGCCTTTTATGAGACCCCCGACTTTCAGCAACGGGCCCTCACCCACTCGTTACGGCCCGATCAAGTGAATCCTGCTGATTATGCAGCCATTTACTTCACCGGCGGCCACGGTGTTATGTGGGATTTCCCAAATAATCGTGAGCTGCAATCAATTTCATTAGCCATTTACCAAAATAATGGTTTTGTGACATCGGTTTGCCACGGCGTTGCCGGGTTACTGAATCTTAAGGATGACCAGGGCAACTACCTCATTGCCGGCAAATCAATCACTGGTTTTACAACCATGGAGGAAGTGATCGCCGGAAAAAAACGCGTCGTTCCGTTTCTTAACAAACAAGTTGCGCAAAAACATGGTGCTCATTTTAAGAAGAAACGGGCCTATCGGGAATTTGCCATCCAAGATGGTCAGTTAATCACCGGTCAAAATCCCTTTTCAGCCCGAAAAGTTGCGCAACTTTTAATCGCTAATCTTTCCAAGTAATTTCCTCTTAAAAATGAGTCCAACGGTTTCGAACAACCCTTAAATAAGCCCTTCATTCCAACATCCTGATCAGGACATTCGAGTGAGGGGCTTATCTTCAATACCGCATTATTTACTTCTTGAACTCCGGTGATGGGTCACTGCCGAATCCACTTGGTGACACTTGGCCAGCTATTATGGTTAATAATCACCCTTGGCGTTTCCTTTAAATCGCTGTGGTCCGTCACAATGCCGTCATTCAAGGTTAAAATCACTTTGAGGCCGGGGCGGGAAGCCAGAAACTTTTCGACCATCGGTGTGCCGCTTCCGTATGGATACGTAAAAATCGGTGATTTGTAGCCAATTTTTTCTTTCAAAACATCCTGACTCGTGGCGTAATCCCGCTTAAACCGCATATAATTTCCGGGAAGGTTAAACACCGGCGTGCCATTGTCTACCAGGTAATGCATCCGATTGGTATGCACCGCAAAGGTTGCTAGTTTACCGGCACGCTTCTTCATCTTCAAAATTGCCGGCCAGGTTGCCAGTTTGGTTCCCTGTTTATACCAGCCCGTGTTCCCGGTAATGATTGAATCAGTGAACGGGTAGTGATGTTTAAGCAGGACCGGTAAAGCATTATCGATCATGGTGCGATCAATATCATCGAACGTAATGGTTACGTAACGGCCGTGAATTGGTTTGCGCTTTTCAACCATCTTAATCATTTGGGGCATCGAAATCACCTTAATGTGATGGGTTTGCAGATAATTCATTTGGGATTTAAATGCAGGAAGGTTGACGTTGAAATCGTGAAACTGACTGTTGGGTGAGACCCGTTCATCGAACTTCACCATGTCATTTGGCGCTAAGATACGGTGATAGCAAAATACCATTATCCCATTTTTGACGTACTGATCATGGTGCGAAATTTCAAAATCTGGTTTATTTCCAAGTTGATACTTAATATTATGGTGAACACTGACGGCAAGAAACGCCAAGAAAACGGTAATTACCGTCACAAGAATCCATTTACGCTGCGTCTTAGTCATCTTGATTTGCCCTCCGTTTCAAATGATGAATTCGTAACCAGCCAAAGATAATCATTAACGTTGCGATTACAACGACTAACAGGGCAAAAATCTGATAGGCCCGAAGTGACAAATTTAAAAGCAAATAATCAGCAACCAAGGTATCGGAATACGCATTCAATAAGAAGCAAACGTTAATGTAAATCACGTAACCGGTAATCAGCCACAGCGCAATCAAAATAATGGCCCTTCTAAGCATCGTCAAAATTGGCGCCCGCTTGCGAATGATTAGTCGGGAACATTCTGAAGCTTTCTTCATCATTAAAGCCCCCGATCCGGACTGCGCCAACTGCCAACATGCCGGGGATCCAGAAAGAACGACCCCAATGACGTCAAGCAGCTAACCAGATTGATGAACCAGTAAAAGATGACGTATAACGGTAAGAGTAGCAGGTCTTGCCAACTAATGAAATCCGACTTTCGTGAATCCGCGTAACCAATCAGAAACTGAACAAGACTGATAAACAGCAACAGAAACAAAATCACGCCATCCATAATCAAGTCACCGGTAAAGGCAACCGTGAACAGGTAGAACAGCGTCACGAACGAGCAGCTAATGGCCCAAAGATCACTCAAAACCATATCCAGCAATAACCATTGCTCACTCAGCCGGCCGGTTACCAGCATCTCCCGATTGCGAAACAGAACTTCGAAGCCACCCCGAGCCCAGCGCCGCCGCTGATTGATCAGATCGCGAATTCGTTCGGGAACCAGGATCCAAGCAACCGCCCGCGGACAGTAAATTACTTGCCAGCCGTGATGGTAAAGGCGCCAGGTAATGTCGATATCTTCCGTAATGGCGTCAATGTTCCACCAGCCGGCATCTTCAAGTGCTGCTTTTCGATACGCGACTACAACCCCCGAAACGGTGGTGATATGGCCCGTCACAAATGCTTGGCCGCGCTTAATAATATCAATCACCCCAACGTACTCCAGCAGCTCCAAACGGCCCAGAATGCTGGTCCGATTACGAACGATGGGTTTGCCAGCGACCGCGCCCACCTTGGCATTATTGTAAAACTGCGCCAACATGGGCTGAATGACGTTCGCGTCAACGTAACAGTCCGCGTCCAGACAGAGAAGAAAGGTCCCGGCTGCCTCCTGAGCGCCAACGTTCAGGGCGTTGGCCTTTCCACGATTTACTTCAATATTGACAACTTTAACCGGAAACTGGGACTGATATTGATTTGCCAGTTCATGCATCACCCTCAAGGTGTCGTCCTGGCTGCCGTCGTTAATTAAAACCAATTCAATGTTGGAATAGGTTATGTGACTTACTGATTCGACAACGCTCGCCAACGTGTCCTGCTCGTTATGTCCCGGAATCAAAACGGAAACCAAATCATCCGGTTGACCGGCATGGAGATTTCGTAACGGTACTGTTCGCATTTGAATCGAATAGAAGATTGAACCCACAATCCAAACAATCGAAACGATCACCGGATACAAAATCACGAACGTGCTAATGGTATTCATTGTTATCCCCCCTAGAATGTCATGAACAACGGATTAAGCCTTGCGCGCCAACTTCAAAAAGTCTTCGATAAACGTCGTACTAGCCTGATAAATTTGCTGATCAGATATCCTCCCCGCAGCATCCGACCAGATTGACGCGCTACTGCCAACAATGCCGTGGCGGGTCTTTAATTTCGTTTGGTGGTCAGTATGCCAAAGCATCGGCGTCCAGTATTGTTTCATGTCCTTGCTCATATAGGCAACGCTCTTTGGCTTGAGATTGGCCTTTGACACGTTGAAATACAGATAGTAATCGTTGTAGTTAAATACCTTGAAGCCGTTGTGAATCAGCCGGGGCATCGAAGCCCACGCCTTTTTCCGTTCCTTGCCAAGTTCACCAGACTGATCAGCGGTCCAATTCCAGTAGGTAACCTGAATATCATGATTGATGTCCTTTAAACTGTTGGTTAAAAACCCATCGTTCCAAGCCTCCGGCGTAAATCCAAGCTTTTCAACGTTTTCGCTGGTGGCATTCAGGTAATTGATGTAGGCGGTATTCTTTGTGAGTTTGTCAGTAAACTCATCGCCGCCCAAGTGAAATCGTTTAATTTGCTGATCCGCAAACTCGCTTGCAATTTCACGGTCCATCCGCTTTACAAACGCGATGCTGGCAGCGTTCAAATGAAGCTCATCCCCGTAACTTTTAGATTGCCAGCTCAACTGCTTAGCGAGTTTGGCCTGACCTGACGCCCTCAGTGTTTTTACCAACCCGGTGACGTGGGCCGGCGTGTCAATCTCGGGAATCAGTGTGATGTGGTGCTGCTTGGCATCTTTCAGTAAATAAGCAATCTGCCCCCGGCTGTAAAAGGCTTGATGAGATTTCTTGTTCCGCCAAACGCCGGCCGTTTTAGTGGCCCTCCGGGTAGTTTGCCCCGCCGCCTTGTTTTCAATCGCAAAATCTTTGTCATCGCTTAGGTGCAGCTGAATAAAGTTGCCATGGTGGTCACTCACTAATCGAATGAACTTGACCAGTGTTGAAACTTGATAGTGGTGCCGGGAAACGTCAATTGTGACGCCATTAAAGCCCCGGTTGACCGTCGACGCTTTCTTTGCCACCGGTTTAGCGGCCATACTGCACCCCATCAATAACACGATTAACGGCATTAGAAGTAACCAAAACTTATGTATCATCCGCGAATCCCCCCAAAATGAAATTTGTTTGAAATATATTTGCAATATTTAAATCGACCCTAATAGTAACAAAGAATCATTGAATTACTACTAAAGCTAACCAAATCACAAGGATTGTTAGAATCTCTTAATAAATTTCATCATTTTACTCATTTCATTTGCCATTCGATGAAAATCCGATCATCAAAAAGCCGCTGACAATAACAAAAAAGATTTGCCACGACTTTTGACGGATCTATTCATCACTTTAGCTCCTTTCAACTGACTGAAACCACGATAAACCCTTGTGTCCATTCCAAAGCAACCATATTCTTAAATGAAAACGCGCTATAATAAAACTAATTGTTTTCAGAAAACCAATGACTTAATAGGAGTGATTACGTGCAACTTGGCCAGCTTACCAATCAAATCGTTTTAATGTTCGTTCTAATGCTGATTGGGGTACTCATCAATAAACTCGGTTTCATGCATCCCCAGACGTCTAACGACCTCACAAATATCCTGCTTTACATTGTTTCACCCTGCTTGATCATCGGCGCCTTCGAACAAACCTATTCTGCGGATCGAATGAAACAGTTATTGCTGGTTTGCGGGGGAATCTTTATCTTCTATATCATTGAAATAATCGTTGCCCAAGTTTCCTTCAGCAAAATCAGTAACATTAACCTGCGCCGAATCACCAAGTACGGCAGTATTTATTCAAACGCCGGTTTCATGGGGGTGCCACTGACCAGCGCCCTATTTGGCAACACCGGGGTCTTCTTCGCGGTCGCTTCACTAGCTGGATTTAACATTTTCAGCTGGACGCACGGGGTGTCACTTTTCAAAACGTCCAGCCACGAAACCGACCATTGGCAGAATTTCCAGGAAATTATGGTGAATCCAAACATCATTGCCATTTTTGTCGGCCTCATTATCTTTCTCCTATCGTATCAACTTCCCGGTCCGGTTAACCAAATTGTCCATTATGTCAGCTCAATCAACACGCCATTATCGATGATTGTGATTGGCAATAGCCTGGCAAATATCCATATCAGCCGCCAATTACTGGATTGGCACCTGTGGCTGGCACTATTTTTCCGGAACATTTTGTTTCCGATTCTCGCCATTATTGTCCTTCAATTACTAACCGTTTCCGGTGTCGCTCTCTATACCACCGTCCTAATGGCGGCCTGCCCCGCTGCCGGGTTAGTGGTTCTATTTACGCTGCAAGCTTACGGAGATACCAGCCCAGCGGTGGCCCTAATGAGCCTGTCAACCATTCTCAGTTTGGTGACCATTCCACTGGTATTTGCGTTAATGATGGCGATTTAACTTAAGAAAATTGGGCTAATTGTTTAGTTGTGCACAATCACATTATTTGTATAAAGGCATTAGATTAACTAGAATGAAAATAAGTTTAGAATCTAATACCGGGAGTGATCAATTTATGAGTCAAACTGGAGCAGATGAGTTAGTTCAAGTGTTGGAAGACTGGGGCGTCAGCCATGTTTATGGATTGCCTGGCGACTCAATTGATACCACCGTGGATGGATTACGAAAGAAATAGGCTAATATCAAGTTTATTCAGGTCCGTCACGAGGAAGTTGGGGCGCTGGCCGCGGCATCCGAAGCCAAGCTGACTGGAAAGTTAGGCGTTTGCCTTTCAATCGGTGGCCCTGGCGCCATTCACATGCTAAATGGGTTGTACGATGCCAAGATGGACCACGCGCCGGTCTTAGCGTTACTTGGTCAGGTTAAATCCAACCTGTTAAATACCGACTACTTTCAAGAAGTTAATACGCCCAAATTATTTGACGACGTGGCCGTTTACAACCGTGAAATTAAGTCGGTTAAGCAGATTCCCAAGATTGTTGATGAAGCCATTCGTGAGGCTTATGCCCACCATGGCGTTGCCGTTTTGACAATTCCCGACGATATTCCAGAGGGCAGCATCAAATCCGCTTATCACTCCTCTGCCAAGTCCTTCCAGTTACCGAAGCCAACTGCTCCTGATGACCAGGTTACCGAAGCCGTTAAGCTTCTTAACGCGGCTAAAAAGCCAATTGCCTTAATTGGCCGGGGCGCGCGAGATGCCTCAACAACTGTTCAGAAATTTGTTGAAACCTATCACATTCCGTTTGTTCAAACATTACCGGCCAAGGGCACCATTCCCGACGACCATCCAAATTCACTGGGTAACGTTGGCAAGTTGGGAACCAAGCCCGCTTATGAGGCCATGCGGGAAGCGGATATGCTTATTCTGATCGGAACGAATTATCCGTACGTTAACTTTTTGCCAAAACCGGGTAAGGCAAAGTGTGTTCAGATTGAAATGAACCCACTGAATTTAAACCGCCGTTATCCAGCGGATGTCGCCATCAATGCTGACAGCGGCAAGACCATTTCCCAGATTTTGGCAAGCGGCCTGCGCCCAAGTGACGGCCAATTCCTTAAGGCCTGTCAAGAAGACATGGCCAACTGGAATAAGTGGATGCATGGCAAGCGGTCGCTGGACAGCGAGCCAGTAGCGCCAGAAAGTTTGTTTGACTACGTTCACCAAACCGCCCCTAAAAATACCGTCTTTTCAATTGATGTTGGAACGGCAACGTCTTGGAGCGCGCGGTTCCTGCCAATCGAGCAAAACCAAAAGTTTCTCATTTCCGCAAACTTGGGAACGATGGGGTGCGCATTGCCCGGGGCAATTGCCGCTCAAGCAGCTTACCCTAATCGACCAACCATCGCGATCAATGGTGATGGCGCGTTTGCAATGGTTATGGAAGATTTCGTTACCGCCGTTAAATACAAGATGCCACTGATCTGCATCGTGCTGAATAACCAGAAGCTCGCCTTTATCGAATACGAGCAACAAGAAGCCGGCCAGCTGAATTATCAAATCGACTTAAAAGATGTTGATTACGCAAAGTTCGCCGACGCTTGCGGTGGTGTTGGGATTACCGCTAAAAGTAATGCCGAATTTCGATCTGCGCTGGACCGGGCTTATAAGATCACTGACCGTCCAGTTCTCATTAACACCTACGTTGCCGATAACGCTCCGCTTCCAGGTAAAATCGTCAATAGTGAAGCAGCCGGATACCTGTCATTTGGGCTCCAATACGTTGGCAAGCACCACAAGATTCCGGAGTTGCCACCATTGAAAGATATCATGAGACAATTCTTCTAAAAAAACATGACAACAAAAACAGGGATTCTCGCCGACTATTTGGTCGGGTGAGAATCCCTGTTTTTCGATAATAGCATTCATTAACTGCTTGACCGTTACCTTAACTTCCAGCCGTAGCGGGTGACTCCTTTTGCAACTTGGAAGTCCACATATAGTACCCGTAAACTGAGTTAATCAGATATGCGAACCACAGGGCAATGATAATTGGATTGAAGTTAATCGTCCAAAGCGTCACTTCGGCAACGTTACCCAAAATCCACAACAGCCACTGACTCGCGCCGTAACGCAACACCATTAGAAGCTGAGCGAAAACTTGAACGACCACGCTTAGCGCATCCAACCAGGGATGGGGATCCAGGGTGCTTGATAGTAAAGGTACTCGGGTCAAAAACCAGCCAAGTGCCAGCCAGCCGAGGAGCACGAGAATGGTGAGGCCAACCCATCCCCATCGCGACAGTTCCTTGACCTGGACAACATCAGACTCATCGTTGGTTGCCACATTGCGCGCCGTCCACTCGTAGATCCCGACAAATTCAAGAATGAAGAAGTATAGGTTCAGATAAACCTCACCGTACAAGTGATTGGCGAACGAAACGTAGATGTAACTGGCATTATTTAAAATTGCCCAGAAGTACTGCGTGATGCGGCCATCGGCACAGACGACAACACTGACGATTCCGGTCACCCCGGCAAATAGGCCAATAAACCCAATTAACGTGGTGTCCGGCTGCAATGAGAACCGCCCGTGGGAAAAGAAGAGAAAGAACGAGCCAAACTGAATGGCAATTAACATTAGCAAATACAAACTTCGTGACCGACTCATTCGGAAAACATCGTTAAAGATTTGTTTGGGACTAAACGTCCACCGAACCGCTTTTTGGAGAATTGTTCCGTTTGATGGTGCATGATTTGTTATCAAAACGATCGCCTTCTATAAAAGTATTTTTTACTTTTAATGTTTAAAGTAAAAATTACTTTTATAATAGACCTGATCTTTTGAATTGCAACTATTTAGTTTTAACGATTTGAAAGACCGCGGCCACGGCCATTCAAGCGATTGATCCAGAATTATTGCGGGAAGAAACGTTAGTATGCCACAATGGTTAGCTTCGGCTTCCAGGTAGTACCAGACCGATCCGGAACAATGTACATCCCAAAGTGCTGCTGGCCGGACTGCTGGGCAACCCGTTTCACTTGCAAATAAACGGTTACCGCATAGTACCGTAATGCATTGGTATCCTTATGTTTTAACCAGTACGCATAGTAACCGCCCATGGTTTTGGTATCGACATCCTTAACGGTAAAGCTCAGTGCAGTTGGACTGGCAATTCCGGCCTTTGTTGCGGCATCTTTGTTGCTGATATCCTGAGTTGCCAGCAATTTCGCCATTGTTGAAAGTTTGGGATCATAGGTTCCCTTCCCCTGCATGTAACCCGTGACCTGTTCGGTAACCAGGTTTGCAAACTGGGATTGCGGCAAGTTTGCAAGGGTCTTCAAATTATCCCGGAAGAAATCCAGCTTATTTGCCAACGTGTAAGGCATCACTGCCTTAAGCGCGGTCCCTTTATAATCGGGATTCAGACCCTTGGTTAGCGCTCCTCGCCACACATAGCCCGTAACGGCACTATATGGTGAATAGAGTTCGTAATAAACGTTGCTGCGATTACCGTGCTTGATTACAACGCTGTTTTTAACATACCATGTCGTTTTAGGATAATTCTTCAATTTATGTAACGGTTTGGTATGAGTCGCGTTCCACATATATGCGGAACTGCCTGACAGCGCGTAATAAGCCACTGCCTCTTTGCGGTTCAAAAATTTTGTCCAAACATAATTCTGATTGGAAACAACGTTCGTGCTCGATTGTGAACTTGTTTGTGCACCTGTTTTCACTTGTGATTGCGATTTGTCAGCTGCTTGTACCGAGCCGTTGGCCATCACCCACGCCAACCCCAGTGCAACAACCATCCATCCAATTTTCTTCAACGCGTTATCCTCCTAATACCAGCCAAATGATCACCATTTTCTTCATGGTTTAATACCCTACTGGTTAATTATACCTTGATTCACTCACATAAAAAATGCCCATCACAATTAAGTGGTGAACATTTTTCGTTAATCAAGATTATTCCAAGGAAATCACTTATTTGGTATTGTCAGTCCCAAGTTGTCCCGCAGCGTTGTTCCGGAGTATTCTTTTCTGAACAATCCCCGCTTCTGCAAAATTGGTACCACGTGGTCAACCATATCTTCCAGTGACTCCGGATAGGTTGGCGCCATGATGTTAAACCCATCGGCAGCCCCATTTTCAAACCACTTCTGCATCATGTCGGCCACCTCTTCCGGAGCCCCGACAACGGTTGCATGACCACCGCCCGCAGCTAGTCGCTGGAACAGCTGCCTTGCCGTTGGATGTTCCGTATCAACGATCCGTTTGATGACCTCATAACGTCCCTTTGGCCCAGAAAATTCCCGAACATCGGGTAATTCCGGTACCGGCGCATCTAAGTCCCATTGCTTAACGTCCTGACCCAGGAAATCACCCAATTGGGCAACCGAATCTTCCAATGGTAACAATTCATCCAAAGCAGCCTGTTTGCGAACCGCTTCCTCATGCGTGCTGCCAACATAGGGAACCAGTCCCGGCAAAATGGCAGGCACATCGGTTGGCCGCCGGTATCTGGCCGCCTTAGTCTTTAAGTCCTGGTAGTAATTCTGGGCCTCCTGCATGTCCCAAGCCACTGAGTAGATTGCCTCAGCGTACTTTGCCCCGAGGTTCTTGCCCTGAGCCGATTGACCTGCTTGAAACAAAACCGGTCTTCCCTGGGGACCAGATGGAATATTTAAAGGCCCCCGAACGTTGAAAAATTCACCATGATGATTAATTTCATGAATTTTTGACCGATCAAGCCACCGGTCATGCTCAGCATCATTAATAATTGACTCAGCCGGAAATGAATCCCAGAGTTCAATCATCGTGTGAATAAATTCGTCAGCCCGCAGATATCGTTCCGCATGGCTTGGCAACTCGTCCATACCGTGATTTTGGGCCTCCTCGTCAAACATCGAGGTAATCACGTTAACGCCTGCGCGGCCGTGGCTAATATGATCCAGACTGGTAATGAGCCGCGCCATATTGTATGGATCGTAAAGCGTAGATGAAACCGTTGGGACCAACCCAATATGGCTGGTCTTGGTTGCCATCGCCGTGACCGCAGTAATTGGTTCCAGGAAGTAGGAAACCCCGCCATAGTAGCCACCCATGATTGATTGACCGTCCGCAAAGAAGATTGTATCAAACTTTCCGCGTTCGGCTAATTGAGCTAATTTTTCAAAGTATTCGATTTGGCCAACTTGATCGATGGTTGAATGAGGTCGCCGCCAAGCAGCCCCATGATGGCCAGAACTGAATAGGAGTGCGCCGAGATGCATTTGTTTTCTCATAATTTCCTCCGTTTATTAAAAATAATTTAATAACTTCCAATTTACCACATTTTCGCGGCCAATTCCTCCCTATTTAGGCCCTCCAGCGCAAAAATTAAGCATCAAAAAAAGCCCACCTTCTGTTAACACAGCGTAGTGGACTTTCAGACATTTCCCCAAAGTAAAGAGTTGCTGGAATGGTTCTCCCTTCGGCAGTACTAACTGCATCAGGTTCCATGGGTTTTTCTCAGCTTAACTAAAAGCACCCCAGACCACAAAAATAGATTAAATTTGACTACAATTTAATTTAAGCCGACTCAATTCAAAAAGTCAAGACTTTTTAGAGACCCATCAGTGCTTTCCAAGCCACTCTCCCCCCAATCTTTCGAAAACCCAATGGCATTTGCATCCGCCACCACAACGGTGTTATCCTTTCGATAACTATGTTAATCGGGGATTCAGAAAGAAGTTTTATCTCAAAATGAAAATTGAATGGCGTTACAGCCTCATTAATAACATGCCGCTTATTGTGTTCGGGGTCATCTATTGGTTATTCAAGGGTGCCAGCCCCCCGGGGTGGGATCAACTCGCCATCTCGCTGGCTGTTCTGGCGGTTCTTTGGCTGCCTTACTACTTATTCGTTCAACGGCCGTACTTCAGCCGGCATCCCGAAGAAAAACCGGGAAGCCACATTATCTCTGGGTTGGGCTGGATTATCACGGTCATTTATATAATGGCGATGGTGGTGCTTCTCAAGCTCGACGTTCAGCCCGCTGCTAGTCCGGCAATCGTTTTGGTAACAATTTCGCTTGTTCTGTGTATTCGGGACTCGCTTTCTGTGAAACGACTTGCCCTACAGCAAGAGCAGCACTAGTCTCGCTTCTGCCAATGTCACCACTCGGGTAACTGTTGGGAACCCATTAATTTAACAATGCTCAAAGTCTGCTGATTGATTTCAGCAGGCTTTTTTAGATTATTGAATGATAATGACAACCGATCACTTAATCGGTTTAGTTGAAAACAACGGTAATTTTTCCAGGTAAATAATATCCGTTCGCTTTGCCGCGTCACCTTCCGCTAAAATTGCGCACTTAGCAACCGTTTTTGCGTGGGCCTTCTTTAAAAGCCGCTCAGCTGCTTCCAAAGACCCGCCGGTAGAGATAACATCATCTACCAAAATAACCCGCTTACCGGCAAGTTGTTGGGCATCGTGACCATCCAGCACAAGCTTTTGTTCATCCGTGGTTGTGATAGAATTAACGGCCACTTCCAGAGGATCGGTCATATAGGCCTTGACGCTCTTGCGGAGAACCACGAACGTCGGATGGTTGGTAACCCGGCTCATTTCTTCAGCCAACGGGATCCCCTTACTTTCAAGGGTCACAATGTAATCAAAGTCGACGGTGATTTTGGTGGAAAGCTGCTCGGCCGCCTGATGAGCGAGTTGCGAATCACCCAGCAGGACAAACGAGGCAATCGCCGTCGTGTCGTTAATCGGAATAATTGGTAACGTGCGTGTTAATGGACCAATTTTGAGTTCGTATGTTTGTTTCATGGTTAGACCCCCAAGCCGACAAGCGGCAGAATGAATTTCAAAGCAGCGCCGGTTAACAGGCCGGCAAACGGATCAACGATCGCGGTCACAACTAACGTCAAAGCCGCAATCACACTATTAGATCCCTGCATTGCCGTGGCCGCGTTTTCCGGAAAAATCACCACGGCGCCTAAAATTAATAGAAAACCGGCAATTGATGCAGACGGCACATACTTGCCGATCTTCGGCAGCCATCCGGCAAACAGAATGACCGCCATGATCAGCATCATCATGATTCCGGCAATGACCGGTTCTGGCGCGCTGGCAGTCGCGGAAATGATGGTTTCGACCGGTGCCCCGCCCAGCAAACTAGTACCCATATCAGCAAACGCCTGGGTACCGGTCAACAGATTCAGGTTCACCGGGTTGGGTTTAATTCCGGTCATTTGGCCGGTAATCAGCCCGTAAGAAATGTTGGCACCGATGTTCAGACAGGCTAAGCTCAATGCGCCACGAACAACCCGCACATTGAAAATTGGCTTTAAAAAATGAAATCGGCGTTCAACCACGTGCGCTGGTAATTCAGCCTCGTAGTGGGTCGCAAAAACCGCAATTAAACTGGAACCAATGACTGATAAGGCGATCGTCCAGACCAGATCCTTTGTCAGTAAGTAAGTAATAATCGCAATGGCAACCGATGAAATTCCGGCAGTTCGCTCTTTTCGCGCCATATTGACCGCAATCTTAGCCAACATGATGCCAACGCCAGCCATCATCCCAGCCATAATGGAATTTCCAAGGACCGCGACAATCTTAGTCAGGGTCCCGCTGACGCCGATGATGGCCATGATGATCGACCCGCCAAAAATAATCGACGTCCGTTCCCGAGTCGTTTCACCTAAGTTTCCAGTAAGGGCCAGTGACTCCGCTTGAAATGAAATCGGGGCAACTGAGCCGAAAGCGCCGTTGACCGCCGACGCTAACACAAAGGAAAAGGTGGTGGGGAAAACCGCAAACCCTAATCCCATCGCCATAATCCCCTGGGGAATCCCGTTCAAAACCACGCCGATTGCGGCGAGTAGATCGGCTATCCAATGCATGCCATTCATCCTCCTGATACGAATAATTATGTATTTACTATTTGTTTCGTTCGTGTTTAATTCTTATAATATCTCATTTGAACCTAAATATCCAGATTAATCGATAAAACCGGAACTTTAATTTTACCAATCCGCTTATTTGAGCTCAATTTCCGGCCTGAATATTCATGAACTGAAAATTTTCAGTTAATTTCAACCATTGATAGTCGCAACCCGTAATCAGCGTTACCATAAATATATGTACGACCAATCAACCGGCTTTAAATCAGTTGGTCATTAGAAAGGAACCAGTAAGATGAAAGAATACCAGGATCAATTTTTTGAGGGTGAACGCGCACTATTTGGCGAACATGACGCCAATATCGTCAATACGACCTTTGGTGAGGGCGAGTCACCGCTCAAGCACAGCAGTAACATCACCATGAAGGATTCCATCTTTAAATGGAAGTACCCGTTATGGTACAGCAAACATGTAACGGTTGGCCGAACGATTCTTGAAACGGTTGCCCATGCCGGCATTTGGTACACCGATGACATTACGATGAATGACTGTTCCATTCAGGCTAGCAAGACATTTCGCCGTAGCAGTCATATTAAATTGGTGAATGTCCACCTATCTAACGCTGGCGAAACCCTATGGACCTGCCAGCACGTTCGCTTGGAACATGTTCAGGCAAACGGCAAGTATTTTGGGATGAACAGCGAAAACATTTACGCGGATCATTTAGATCTCATTGGAAACTATTGTTTTGATGGTGCCAAAAACGTCGAGGTTCATCACTCAACATTGGTCTCAAAGGACGCCTTTTGGAATTGCGAAAACGTGGCCGTTTACGATTCGGTGATTAATGGGGAATACCTGGCTTGGAACACGAAAAACTTAACCCTTGTTAACTGCACGATTGAGAGCGATCAGGGGTTGTGTTACATCGACCACCTCACGATGCGCAACTGCAAACTACTGGAAACCGACCTCGCGTTTGAATACTGTTCTAATATCGACGCGGATATCACTTCCAACATTGTCAGCGTCAAGAATCCAACCAGCGGCAAAATTCACGCGAAATCAATTGGTGACTTAATCATGGACCCATCAAAGATTGATCCTAGTCAAACCACTATCACAACCGATACCAAAATCACGAAAAGGGAGTCTGCATAATGGCTGATTTTAATTCAATTATTCCCCGTCGCAATACGGATTCTGTTAAATGGGACGTTAAGGACAATGAATTACCAATGTGGGTGGCCGACATGGACTTTAAGACTGCTCCAGAGATTATTGCGGCCATGCAAAAGAAGGTTGCCTTCGGCGTCTTTGGTTATGAAGAACCTCATGAGAACTTGTTTAACGCGGTTGCCGATTGGTACCAGCGTCAACACCATGCCCGTCCCAAGACAGCCTGGATGCTTTTTTGTACCGGCGTCGTGCCCGCGATTTCCTCAGCGGTTCGGCGGGTCAGTCACGTGGGCGATAACGTCGTCGTCTCAGCCCCGGTCTATAATATTTTTTACAATTCAATCGTCAATAACGGCCGCCACGTCCTCTCAAGCGATTTAGTCTACGATGCGCACACTCATCAATACAGCGTTGATTGGGAGGATCTTGAGGCAAAATTAGCTGAACCGCTAAGCACGATGATGATTCTTTGTAACCCCCACAATCCCGTGGGAAAAGTATGGTCCCGCGATGACCTCATTCGAATTAGCAAGCTATGCATCAAGCATCACGTGACCCTGTTAAGTGACGAGATTCACGGTGATTTAGTCGTTGGCGATCCGCAATACACGCCAATCTTTTCGCTTCCCGAGGACCTTATTCAGCAAACCATCGTCTGCGTTTCACCAAGCAAAACGTTCAATGTGGCGGCGTTACATGCCGCAACGGTCATCGTGCCAAACGACAACTTGCGCCAGATTGTCAATCGCGGTATTAACACCGATGAGCTGGGGGAGCCTAATCTCCTAGCCATTCCGGGCACCATCGCAGCATACACGAAAGGCGACCAGTGGTTATCAGAACTAAAGACCCACATCAGCCAAAATCGGGCCACGTTGACTGATTTTTGTAAGCAAAACCTGCCGCAAATTCACGTCGTTTCGTCCAACGCCACTTACCTGGTCTGGGTCGACTGCGGTGAGATCACTCATAACTCGGATGATCTGGAAGCCTATATTCGTCAGGAAACCGGGTTGTATGTATCAGCCGGTACCGTTTACGGCGGGAATGGCAATCAATTCCTCAGAATCAATATTGCTTGCCCAGCTAGTATGCTGGCAGATGGTCTCCAGCGACTTAAGCAAGGTATTCAGGCCTATCAAGCCAAAACCGAAAAGTAAGGATCAAATCCTGATCAGCCCAATTGAAAGCCATTTTAAAGTTCAAATGACCAAACAGAGCGTTATTTGCAAAATTAAGTGAATTGCATAACCCTTTGTAAACACAACATTTATGTAAAATGGGCAAAATAACGGATTGTTGTTTTTTTGATTTTTAAACCCAAAATATTTTTTATCCACGCCAAGCCTTGTCGCCTCGCGGTTCATCGGTTCATCTGACGATTTCTCTTAGGCACAATATATTGCTTATCAGTCCGCATCGAGATACTATATATAGTGTCGAATCGATCAAAAACGACTGAAACAAAGTCAATATGAGTACAAGAAATACTTATGAAAAGTACGGGAGGAATCGTTATGCAAGCAATGAAACTTTCATCAGTTTCACTATCTGATGAATTTATAAATCGAGTAAAAAGCGAAATCACACCGCACTGGGGCGAATTAGGCTGGGTTACATATAAGAGAACTTACGCCCGTTGGATCCCAGAGAAGCAGCGGACAGAGAACTGGGACGAAACCGTTAAGCGGGTTGTTGAGGGCAATATCAACCTCGACCCACGACTTCACCAGAACAATGTGGATCCCCAAGTAGTCAGTGAATTAACCGACGAAGCCAAGAAACTTTACAAGTTAATTTACGGACTTGCCGCAACCCCATCAGGTCGAAACCTGTGGATCTCAGGAACCCCTTATGAGGCTCGCAACGGGGATGCCCTGAACAACTGTTGGTTTATCGGCATTCGCCCACAACCATACGGTGACAGCCACATTATGCCCGAATATTTGAAGAAGGATCAGCCAGCCGTTTCAATGCCCTACTCCTTCATGTTTGACCAATTAATGAAGGGCGGCGGTGTCGGTTTTTCTGTCGTTAAAGAAAACGTTCATAAGATTCCGTTGGTCAACAACGAAGTCAACTTGACCATCGTGATTGACAAGAATAGTAAGTCCTACGATGCTTCCCTCAAAATGGGGGCCGTTGACAAGGACGCCTACTTTGAGAAGCATTCAATTACTGATGCAGCTTACTATCGCCTGCCCGATACCCGCGAAGGCTGGGTTCTTTCAAACGCGCATCTGATTGACCTGCACTTTGCTTCAACTAATCCAAAGGGTCAAAAGAACCTGGTTCTTGATATGAGTGACATCCGTGAAAAGGGTGCTAAGATCAAGGGCTTTGGTGGAACTGCCTCTGGTCCAATGCCGCTCATCGAAATGTTATTTGACATTAACAAGATTTTGAACGCCCGCGTTCGTCGTCACTTGTCATCCGTTGACATGACCGATATTGGCAACATGATTGGTAAGACCGTTGTTGCCGGAAACGTTCGCCGTTCTGCCGAATTAGCATTGGGCTCCGCCGATGATGAGGATTTCATCACCATGAAGCAGGACCAAGAAAAGCTCATGCATCACCGTTGGGCTTCTAACAACAGTGTTGCCGTTGACTCAAAATTCAGCAATTACGGGCCAATCGCCGACTCCATTCAACATAATGGCGAACCCGGCATCGTGAACTTGGAATTATCCAAGAACTACGGCCGTAAAATTGATGGCTTGCAAAAGGACATCGATCCAAACGTTGAGGGGACTAACCCATGTGGTGAAATTTCACTTTCAAACGGTGAACCATGTAACCTCTTTGAAGTCTTCCCTTACGTTGCCAGCCAGCAAAATTGGGACCTCGATGAAGCCTTTGCTTTGGGGACTCGTTTCTCCAAGCGGGTTACTTTCAGCCCATACGACTGGGAAGTTTCTCGTAAAGCAATCAAGAAGAATCGCCGGATTGGTATCTCAATGTCCGGGATTCAGGACTGGATTTTAAGCGAATTAGGTAACCGGGTCGTTGTTGGTTACGAAGACGCCAAGGATCCTGAAACCGGCGAAGCAATCAAGAAGCCGATTTACGACAAACGTGCCGTTAAAATGGTTGATGGTTTATACAAGGCCGTTGTGAAAGCTGATAAGGACTACTCAGATGAACTGGGCTGCAACACCTCCCTCAAGCACACAACCGTTAAGCCATCAGGGACCGTTGCTAAATTAGCCGGCGTTTCGGAAGGCATGCACTTCCACTACGCCCCTTACTTGATTCAACGAATCCGGTTCCAAGATTCTGATCCGTTGCTGCCAGCTTTGAAAGCTTGCGGCTACCACGTTGAAAAGGACGTTTACTCCAAGAACACCATGGTTGCTGAATTCCCAATCCGCGCTGCTCACGCTGACAGCAAAGCCTTTGCTTCAGCTGGGAACGTTTCGATTGCTGAACAATTTGCCACCCAGGCATTCCTGCAGACTTACTGGTCCGATAACGCGGTTAGCTGTACCGTTACATTCCAACCAGATGAAGGCGACCAGATTGCCCCACTGATGAAGCAGTACCGCTTCACCACTAAGTCAACGTCGTTATTGCCTTACGTTGGTAACGAATTCAAGCAAGCTCCTAAGGAACCAATCGAGCCAAAAGTTTACGAAGAAAAGGTTATGCAGATTCATGGTGACGTTCAACGGACCTTTGAACAATTAAGCGGTAACCATGATCAAAAGGGTGCCGAAATTATCGGTCAAACCGACTGTGAAGGCGGCGCCTGCCCAATTAAGTAATAATGATCTTTTAAATTCGAATCATCCAATCACCCATTTCATGGCGGTGATCCAAGAACGGAAATCTGACCAAAGGTTTCCGTTTTTGTTTGGCGAAAACCCGTCCTGGGCGCTTGACGGTCGCGATTAGCCGCGTTAAATTACCATTATGTGAGGAGGTAATCATTTGAACCCATTCAAGAAGACGGAAAAACAGCGCGAGGAGTTTCTTCGCAATATTCGTTTTATCGATAAATCCGTGTTTGGCACGTACACGCCCGACCCGCAAAATTCCCCTGAGGAAGAACAACGCCGGATTAAATCAATCAACCGCGAATACCATCACGAAATTCGGCGGGAAAAGGGCGAAATGCGGATTCTCCATTTTAAATTATTTATGCTGGGCCACGAGCGCCTTTCTGCATTTGTGCAGGCAATCATTACCGGTCGGCAGCCTCATTAGGTACCACAAATTTTTCATTTTCCAAAATTAATTATCGCAAAATGCGCAAAATTAGCTTATGATAAATCTACTGACCCTTACATCCAAAGGAGCGACACACATGGTAAAAATCTACACTAAAGTCGGTGATCACGGTAAAACCAAGCAGGTCACCGGTCGAATGGTCCCAAAGTATGACTTACAGATTGAGGCACTTGGGGCCATCGATGAACTGGATTCTTGGCTGGGTTATGTGATCTCAATCCTGTCGCCAAAAGCTCAGGAATTAGCGCCAAAGCTTAACTTGATCCAGCATAACCTTTACGAACTGCAGGCTGATATCACCGTTAAACGGCATCATGAAATTACCGATGATAAAACCAAGCAGCTGGAAACCGAAATCGATGCAATCATGGCCAAATTACCCGTGATCAAAGCCTTCATTCTCCCCGGTGGTAATCCATCCGGTGCCGCCCTCCAGTATGCCCGGGCATTAGCTCGGAAGGCCGAACGACTAGTCGTCGAACTCAACGATAAGACCCAGCCGTTAAACGATGAAATTCTCGAGTATCTGAACCGCCTTTCAGACTATCTATTTGCATTAGCCCGTTATGCCAACTTGTTGGAAGGTTATGACGAGGAAAAAAGTAAGCTTTAATGAGGTGTTAGGAAGTGCCAACCATCCAGAACAATCAGTCAAAGTCCCAGAGTTTAGCAGATAAAGTCTCCCAGGAAATTGAAGCCGATATTTTAAACCACAAATTGGCAATTGGGGATCGTCTCCCCACCGAACCAAACTTGATGGCCCAATACAACGTTGGCCGTTCAACCATCCGGGAGGCAATCAAAGTGCTCGCAAACCTCGGTTTAATTGAAGTGATGCAGGGTAAAGGAACCACCGTCATTCATGACACCCTACCCGACCAAACCATTTCAAAATCGTTACGCGATGCGCCGGCAATTGAAGCCTATGAAGCGCGAAAAGCGCTGGAAATCAGCATTGTTAACCTTGCCTGCCTTAACCGTAACGCAACCGATTTGAAGGCTCTAGGCTATTATCTCGAAATTCGGGCGGCAGCTGCCAAACGTCATTCAATCGAAGCCTATCGTCAAGCGGACGAAAAATTTCACGAAGCAATTATTGAAGCCGCCCATAACAGTGTGATTGCGACAATTTACGAACACTTTTGGCAGTCATTCAACGATCGCTTCGGTAAGCAGTTTATCGAGCTTAAATTTCACAGTGATCAGCCCATCATTCATCAAAACATTTTAAAAGCCATTGAACAGCAGGATGTTCACCTTGCAATCCAGTGGACAAAGAAAAATATCAGTTTGTTAGAAGAAGCGGTCAGCCAGTGACGGCTTCTTTTATTATTAGGATCCAGTGCTCGATTGGCCAAGTAAGCGCAATTCACCGGGCTTCCTTGGTCACCTACATACATTTCACCAAATTGGAGGTCATCTCGTGAACCAAAATAAACAAGGCATCAATTTCACATTCGAAGTTTTCCTTCTGGCCGCAAACCTGCGCCTGGCAATCATTGGCATCCCACCAATTGTCAGTAAAGTTCAAGCATTCTTTCACCTGACAACGGCCCTAACCGGTGCCTTAACAACCATTCCCTTACTTTGTTTTGGGTTTTTATCGGTTTTAACGGCCCCGGTTATTCGGCGCCTCGGCACCAAACGAACCATCGAATTTGCGCTGTTAATGCTTGCCATTGCCAATTTACTGCGAACTTACGTCAGTTGGGGCATGTTTGCGGGCACGATCTTTGTTGGCGCTGGAATTACCATGTTAAATGTTTCCCTACCGGCCCTCATTGTTGAACGGCAACCCCAGGATGCTGGCCGGCTGAACGGCGTATACACCGCTTCAATTAACATCATTTCGGCAATTGTTGGCGGGATCGCGGTACCCGTGGCGAATGCTTTAGGCTGGCAGTTTACCGTCCAATTATTTTCCGTACCTGCCATTATTGCGTTTCTGGCCACGCTTCTTTTGCCCAACAAGAAGTCTCGCCGGCAAAGTTCCGCCCCAAGTCGCCCAGCAGGGGGATCCCAAACACCAATTTGGAAACGGGGCCACGTGTGGATGCTGGCACTGTTTATGGGGTTACAATCAATGATCTTCTATACGATTGTAGCCTGGCTGCCCAATGTCCTAACGTCCCATGGGCTGTCAGCAACGACGGCTGGCTGGTTGTTCTCAATTTTTCAAATTATTGGCGCCCCGTTTGCATACCTGGTTCCCCGCGCCACCACGAAAGTCGCTAACTTACAAATCCTCATGGGTTCGCTGTTGGCTGGTTATCTGGTGGGTACCGGGATCCTCATTTTCTTCGACGCAACTTGGTTGTTGATTTTGGCTTGTCTGGTTCTCGGCATCACCACGGCATCGGTTTTCACCTTTTCGCTGACCATGATCACGACCATTTCGCAAACGCCTCAGGAAGCTGGATCGGTTGGTGGCATCGTGCAATCCATCGGTTATTTGATTGCCAGCGTTGGCCCCACCATTTTTGGAGTTATCAAGACAACCCTGGGAAACTGGCCGGAGACGCTGATTGTGATGAGTATTATTTCTGTTGTCAATATTTTAGTTGGCTTCACGTTGATCCAGGTCATTCGTAAAAACCAATTTGTATTTTGATGATTCCCTTAAAGATGAGCGCTTAGTTGAATAACGCTGATCTTTTTCTTTTGCCATCCGAATGGGGTATGCTGAAGAAAATGTTTCAGTATAACCTCAAGGGAAGCGATATCCATGCCTGGGAAAGTCACCACCTTAAAAATCTGGTGGATCTTCACCGCCATCTCCATCTTTTCATTTATGTCGACCTTAACCAGCAGTGTTGTCAACATCGCCATGCCGGTGATGAGTCGGGCGATGCGGGTGACCACAACGCAAATTAACTGGGTGGCTTCCAGCTATCTGGTCATAACGTGCATGTTACTGCTGCCATTTGGTAAATTGGGGGATCTCTTTGGCAAAATTCAGATCTTCAAAATCGGCACCATCATCTTCACAATCAGCTCGTTTCTGTGCGGGCTTGATTTTGGCTTCGGCTTCTTGCTCATCTGTCGCGGCCTGCAAGCAATCGGCGCCAGCATGACTCTTAGCAATAATACCGGCATCATTACCGAGATATTTCCACCTAAGAAACAGGGCCTGGCGCTTGGCAGCTTTTCGTCAGTCGTTGCGCTGGGTGGAATTGTCGGTCCCGGACTTGGCGGCTTAATTCTGGCTCACCTTTCGTGGGCTTACATCTTCTGGATCAACGTGCCACTGGGGATTTTTGCCATTATCGTTGGGCAATTTGTGCTGCCAAAGGACCGCTCAAATTCAAATCATTCAATCGATGTCTTCGGACTATTATCCTTCGGCATCATGATGGGCACCCTCTTTATCGGCCTCCTATGGGGACAGGAAGCAGGCTTTAAGAACGCTGGTTTTATGAGCTTCATGGCGGCAACAATCGTTCTACTCATTATTTTCATCAGAACTGAATCGAAAGCCCCCAATCCCGCAATTAATTTTAGCCTTTTTAAAAACGCAAACTTCACGTTAAACTTGGTGGCAACCATTCTCGTATACGCCCTCAATTTTGTGGTCAACATCATTGAGCCGCTCTATCTTCAGGCTAACCGCCTCATTTCTCCAGAGGTGACCGGTCTCATCATGATGAGCTTTCCACTGATTCAGATTATGATTGCCCCACTGGCCGGTACCCTGTCCGATCACTTAGGCGACTGGCAGGTTTACATTGTCGGAATGGGCATTCTGGTTGGCGGCCAAATCGGGCTGGCGACCGTAACCCACAACACGTCACTGCCGTTACTTTGCAGCTGGTTAGGCTTAATTGGGCTTGGCAACGGCGTTTTTCAAGCCCCAAATAATGTCATGGTTATGCAAGCCGTTCCGAAAAATCAACTGGGAGTCACCAGCGGCCTGTTAGGTCTGTCACGAAACACCGGAATGACAGTCGGGACGATTTTCTCAAGCATTTTACTTTTCACCGGCATTAACCACGTTCTCGGTCACACCGTGAATAACTATCCGGTCCAAGCACCAAACGCGTTTATCTTCGGCATGCGATTTACATTCATCGTCACCAGCATCGTTTTTATCATTTTTCTAGCCCTCAACATTGCCATTCGAATTCGCCAGCAGGCACACAAATGACCCATATACGGCATATAGAAAAATATGTCGTATCCAATATCACGCGGTCGAAATAAAAAAGCCTCAAGGAAATGACCTTGAGACTTTTGCATGTGATGGTTCGAGTCACATTTTGATGAAACTACTTATTACCGAATGCTTTAGCAGTTCGGATAAAGTTGGAAACAAATCCATATTCGTTGTCAAACCAGGTAGCGGTCTTAACAACTTGGAAGTCACCATTTGAAGTTACTTCGGTTTGGGTTGGATCATAAACGGCCCCGTGGGTGTCGCCAATGATATCAGAAGATACAATTTCATCTTCATTCCAACCGAATGCTGGGTTATCCTTAGTGTAAGGCTTGATTGCGTCATTGACTTGATCAGCAGTGACGTCCTTGGTCTTCAAAACGGAAACCAGTTCGCAAACTGATCCGTCAATAACGGCAACCCGTTGGGCATGCCCATTCAAATGACCATTCAGTTCTGGAATAACCAAGCCAATTGCTTTAGCAGCCCCAGTGGAATGAGGGATTGTGTTGGACGAAGCAGTCCGGTTAGGGCGCTTCTTCTTACCCTTAGGCCCATCGAGAATCATTTGGGAACTCGTAAAGGCGTGAATTGCGGTCATTGTGCCGACTTCAATGCCAAATTCTTTGTTCAAAGCTGCGGCCATTGGTGCCAAAGCATTTGTAGTACATGATCCTGCGGAGATAATTTGGTCACTTGCATCCAAGGTATCATCGTTAACATTGTAAACAATTGTCTTAATTGGACCAGCTGGCGCAGAAATCAAGACTTTCTTAACGCCGGCGTCCAAATGGGCCTGTGATTTTTCTTTTGAAGTGTAGAACCCGGTACATTCGAGAACCAATTCCACGCCATCGTTTTTAGCCCAAGGAATATTTGCGGCATCCCGTTCTGCGTATACATGGAACTCATGACCATTCACAATAATTGAATCGTCGGTTGAACTCACATCATATGGCAGGGTCCCATGGGTTGAATCATATTTAAACAGGTAGGCGAGCATTGAAGGGGTTGTTAAATCGTTAATTGCGGTGACTTCAATGTCGGGATCGTTAACTTCCAAAATACGGCGAAGTGCTAACCGACCGATACGGCCAAATCCATTAATCCCAATTTTTACCATATTTTTTCCTCCTCATACATAAACGACGGGCACAATTAAAATGTGCCATAACTTTCTGAACAAATTAAGTATATTCTCGTAAGGGCTTTTCGCAAGTAATTCGACTTAGGGCCAATATTAGCAACCATCACGCGTGACAATGCCGTTCGGCAGCCATGTAAAAGAACTTTGATAGCGCAAATTCGGCACTTTTGCCATACTTAAATTAGGGAGATGAACCAATTGAACCTCAGCAAACAGATCAAAACCCATCGTGAACGTGAAGGTCTATCACAGGAAGAACTCGCCGAGAAACTCTTTGTTTCTCGCCAGACAATTTCTAACTGGGAAAACGATCGGACTTATCCGGACATCGACAGTTTATTGTTGTTGAGTAACCAATTTGGCATTTCCCTGGATGAATTGGTGAAAGGAGACGTGGAAACAATGAACCGCAAACTTGCAGCGCAACACAGAACAACTTGGCACATGCTGGGAGGCTTATTTTTGGCCGGCATCCTGGTTGGCCCCGGACTCTACTTTTTTGCCAACTGGGGGTTACTATTTTTTATGATCCCGGCAGGCTGGTCGCTCTTTAACGCAATAAAGATCGAGAGGTGGAAATATGATCATCGCCTTAGGACTTACGAAGAGATTTTGGCGTACGAAAAGGGCCAGCCAGTCCCCCGAAACGCTCAGCAATCGACAAAAAGTCGCCTCATTGTCCCAATAACGACTATCGTCTTAGCAGTAATTCTTATTTCACTGACTCTTCTAAGCATGTGGTTGTTTGGAGTCCTATAAACATTATTTCAAGAAATTGGCCAAAAGGCTTGCTCATCACGTTACGTCACCCTGTACAAATAGACCTGGAGGTGAAAATCGATGTCAACTTACACAACGGGTCAAATCGCCAAGAAAGCGAATGTTTCCGTCCGCACAATTCAATACTATGATCGCAAGGACTTGCTTAACCCGGCAACGGTGTCTGAAGGTGGTCGCCGGCTCTATACGGATCACGAACTCCAGCAGTTGCAACTTATTCAACTGCTTAAGTCAATGGGCCTTTCACTAACCACCATCAAGGATGTTCTGGAAAGTCCAAACGCAAACCAGGTTCTCGATTCATTGCTGGTTGAGCAAACCCGATCGTTAACCGATCAAATTAAGGCCTCAGAAAAGCGCCTCACCTTAGTTGAACAAGCGCGCCGGAGCATTGGTGACTTGGAAATGATTTCTCCAAATACACTCACTGGCATCGAGACGATGATGGAAAGCCGCAAAAAATTACGAACGGTGCATATCACAATGATGACGCTGGGAGTTATCATGGACATCATTGAAATTTCAGTGATTGTTCTCTGGGCCATAACGGGCATTTGGTACCCAGCATTGATTGGACTGATTATCATTATTGGCATGGCAACTTATACGGTTCATTACTACTACCAACGGGTCCGTTACGTTTGCCCGCAATGCCACACAGTATTTCAGCCCCCAATGAAGAGCTTCTTCTTTTCCCGGCATACGGCGAAGACTCGTAAGTTAACCTGTCCGCATTGTGGCTATCACGGTTACTGCGTTGAGGTTGGCGATTGGGAATCTAATTAGGGTCCATTCCAAAATAATTTCCATTAAGCATAAAACAGGATCGAAAACCACTTTCAAAGGTTTCCGATCCTGTTTCAGTTTTTCAAACGAACTCGTTATTTAGCTAACTCGCGTTGCGCTTTTTGAGCCGCCACATTAATAATGTTCCATGGCCGGTCAAATCCTGGTTGGAAGAAGAAGTCAGCGTATGCCAAGTCATCAACGGTCAATTTCTGTTGGATTGCCAGCGAAATGACATTAATATTCGCAGTAACGTCAGCTTTTGACATGATTTGGGCGCCTAAGATTCTGCCATCGGTTGGGTCAAAGGTGAGTTTGAACTGAACCTTTGGATTCTGATCTGCTGGTACAAATGGTGGTCGGTAGGTATCTTCAACGTAGACGGATTGGGTGGTCATGCCAAACTTATCGGCAGTGCCTTCCTTAATTCCAGTTGAAGCAAAGTGGTAATCAAACACACTCAATGCCGATGAACCGGAAACCGCCGGGGTTGGATACTTAGCGTCCGTTAAGTTCTTAACGGCATACCGCCCCTGACGCCGGCCATTGGTAGCCAACGCAATCTGAGCTGGTTTGTCAGTTGGCGCAAACTTAATCTTAGTCGCATCGCCAACCGCGAAGATATCTGGTTGACTCGTGCGCTGATACTCGTCGGTTTTAATGGTACCGTTACTGTTCAGTTCCAATGTATCGGCAAGCCACTTGGTATTTGGTCTGACACTAACGGCTTCAACCACTAATTCTGCGGGATATTCAGCCTGATCGGTCACAACCTTGGCAACTTTACCGTCCTTGCCAACGATTTCTTTAACCGTTTCACCGGATGCGGCGTGAACCCCGTTCTCAGCCATTTCCTTCGTAAGAACACTGGTAAACTCTTTGTCCAGATAGACACTGAGCAAGCGCGGCAAAATATCAATCACCGTGACGTTCTTGCCGGCCTTCGCGAAGACTTCAGCGGCTTCAATCCCAATGTAACCAGAACCGATAACCACGACGTTCTTAATGGTTGGTTCAACGGTGGCACGCTTAAGCTTCATTGCCCAATCACGGCCCCGCATATAATAAACGTTATCTAAATCGTTACCTGGAACCGGCAATTCAACCGGCACGGCACCAGCACTCAGGATTAATTTATCGTAACTTTCATCACGTTCAGTCCCATCAGCCAGGTTCTTCACGTGAACTTCATGTTTGTCTGGTGAAATGCTGGCAACTTCTTGACGAACGAAGACATGCACGCCCTTGGCCCGCATTCCTTCAGCCGTTGCGTAACGGACATTGTTCACATCTTTTACGACGCCTTCAAGATAGAGCTGCATCCCGCAAGAAAGAAAGGACACAAAGTCACCCTTTTCGTACCATTGAATTTCTGCATCCGGCTGCGTTGCCAATAATTCACGAACTGCTTCAAAGCCACCATGAGATGAACCAACAACAATAACTTTCACAATAAATTCCTCCTCCATTTATACTGTGCCTACATTATAACAATTCTAAAGTAGAAATACCACCTAACTTAGAATCATTCTAATATATTAATATGGAAAATACCGATTCTAGAGGCCGTGATATCAACGTTACGAAATGTTACAAAAAAATTGAAACTGTAAAATAATTAACCTTGTGTTGGCCTCGTATTTCCATTATAGTATCTTTAACAGCTTTTAGGTTGTGTAAAATATAATTATGCCAAAAAATTATCAGGAGGTCCTGCCAATGTTAAAACAAGTCATTCCAAAAATCATTGATGCTCTGGCATTGTCCGCTATTTCACTTGCGACAGTCCTCTTCATTGTCAAAGGAATTTTTGACCTTTCTTACACCGGTACTTATCCATGGCAGCAATACATGTTTGATTTTGGAATCGGTATGCTTGGTGTTGGCGTTCTCCTGATTATTATCGAAATGTTGGAATACATCACCCGACGGTTTCGTGAGTAACCCGCAATTATTTGAATGATGTTTGATCTCTGGTATTCAAAAGCCGTGATGGCCCTACTTTGGGTCACCACGGCTTTTAGTTAATGATCAACATTACACCATCACAATGACTTTTCCAAAACTATCATGGCTCTCAAGATATTCGTGAGCTAACCGGGTTTCCGGTAAACTGAAAACCTTCGCTGGAGTGGCATCGACATGGTGCTCTTCGACAAAACTAACCATTTCCTGAACCGCTGCGAAGGACACCCTTTCCCCGGAAGAAAAGGTGGTCAAATAGCGATTATTGGGAATCGCCGAAATCGGTTCAAATTCCGGAATTGTCCACTTGCCGCCAAGCTCCCCGGTCATATTCACAATCCCAAATTCCGTTAGGTGTTTCAATGAATCTAAAAGCGTTGTTGGGCCAACCAAATCAATGATCTTATCGAAGGGCTTCTGGTCAGTTGGAAGCGTCTCGTTGGCAACAAATGCTTCGTCAAACCCTGCCTGACGCAACTGGTCTAATTTAGCGGTGGATCGTGATGTCCCAGCAACCGTTATTTGTGGTGAAAAGCCCTTGATTAGTTTCATGCTGGCAAGGCCAACCCCGCTGGTTGCCGCGCGAACTAGAACCCGATCGGTTTTCGATAATCGCAAACTTTTGAGAATGCCAAACGCGGTGTAGTAGGTCTCGGGAATGGTTGCTAACTGCTCCCAGCTTAACGAGGTCTTTACCGGATAAACCTGCTTGTTCGGAAGCAGGACGTACTCGGCATACCCCCCATCGAAGGCCCGACCCATTTCGCCCATAATGGAAATCACCCGTTGGCCAACTTTAAACTGATCAGGCGTCGACGTCTCGGCAACTTCGCCAACCGCTTCAATCCCCAAAATACGTGGGAAATGCACACTTGGCGAGTACCCTTGACGGGTAAAGATTTCGGAGTGATTAATCCCAAACCCCTTCACCTTAACCAACGTCCAGCCGGGCTTCACTTTCGGGGTTGGAACCTCCTTATATTCTAAAACTTCCGGACCACCTGCGTGCGTAACAACAATTGCTTTCATTATTTTCACCCCATTTACGTTACTTCATCAAATCATGGTGTATCAGATAATGCCTGGCAACATCCGCAGCCTTCAGATGTTTCACAGTTACCTGATAGTTCATCTCCTGCATATCCGTTGTTGAAATTTTCCCAGCAAGCCGATTTAAATCGCGCACCACTTCCGGATGCCGCTTTGCGAACTGATTGGTCATCAATGGCGCTCCCTGGTACGGCGGGAAGAATTTCTTTGAATCAACGAGTGTCACCAGATGATACTGGCGAATCTGCGGATCAGTGGTGTACGCGTCGGTCACGTCCACGCGCCCATCTGCCAAAGCTTCATAACGTAACGACGGCTCCATGGTGCGCACCGATTTCAAACTCAGATGGTAAGCTTTTTGTAAACCAGGATAACCGTCAGACTGCTGATAAAAATCTGGATCAAACGCCCCTTTAAGGCGACCGCCCACCCTTGCTAAATCGGCAACCGTCCTTAAATGGTACCGCTTGGCTGTCGATCGTCGCACGGCCATCGCATAGCCATTCTGATAAGCCATTGGTTGCAAATAAGTCATTTTGAACTTCGCGTTTAGTTCGCGTTTAGCATCCTGATAAGCTTTTCGAGGATTGCGGTTAATGCCGTTGGGCTTCTTAACTAGAGATTGAAGCGCCGTTCCGGTAAATTCCGGATAAACGTCAACCTTACCGCTTTGCAAGGCCTTGAATAGGAAACTCGTGCCACCAAAGTTTGGTTTTAACTGCACGTGGACATTTGGCTGGTTTTCCTCGATTAAATCCTTATACATATTAATTAAAATTTCAGGCTCGCCCCCCATCTTCCCCGCGATGGTGATGGTTTGCGATGGGCGGGTTAGCTGGGTCCAGCCAAAGCCAATGCCGCCAAGTACCAGCAGGGTGACCAGACCGATCCCCAATTTTTTGAAGGAAACTTTTGCCAAGACCTTAATCAGCCAACTCGCAATCAACGCCAGAATCGCCGAGAGCACCGCACCGACAATTAGGGCGGCATTGTTATTGGTCTGAATGCCCAGCAGAATATAGGTTCCCAGACCGCCGCCACCGATTAGAGCCGCTAACGTCGCGGTTCCGATTACCAAAACGGTTGCGATCCGAATCCCGGAGAGAATCATCGGCATCGCCAGTGGTAGTTCAATTCGAAACAGTTTAAACCGGCGGGTAACCCCAAGCGCGTCCGCCGCTTCAATCAGCACCGGATCAATATGGGTCAGGCCGGCATAGGTATTTTGAAAAATTGGCATAATTGCGTACAAAACCAGCGCGATAATTGCGGGCACCGTTCCAATGCCAACAAACGGAATCAGGATCCCTAAGACGGCTAAACTGGGAATCGTTTGAATCACCCCGGCAATTTGGGAAATCACCTCACCAATTTTGGGTCGGTTAACCAAGACAATCGCTAAGGGAATCGCAATTGCAATGGTGATCAGCATCGCAATCACCGAAATGGTAATGTGCTGCCAGAGAGCCTGAAGAATCGCGGTCCAATTTTTATTCACGTAATTAACAACTGAATCGGTCATCGCTGACCTCCCTTCGCAAAGTCGGCAATGTAGGAAATCAAATCACTGGCGGTCAGAACCAAGCCATCAACGGAAACCCGCTCGTTTGGATTGCGTTCCAGTAATCCCGCCCATTCGTACACGGTTTGATCGTTGCGTAATTCAATCACGTTATCGGCCGCGGTTTTCGGCCGCCCTAATCCCGACGCCACCACTTGCTCAAGCAGCCGACTGCCAGAATCTTCAGCGTCAAAAAAATACTTCACAAAATCGTCGGCTGGATTGGCCATCATGTGATCCGGTTCACCCACCTGCAGCAGAACACCATTATGGATAATCGCCAGTCTGTCGGCGAGTAATGTCGCCTCATGAATATCGTGGGTCACAAAGACAATCGTCGTATCAATTTGCTTGTGGAGTTCAATCATAATTTTCTGAAGCTGCCGCCGTGATACCGGGTCTAACGCACTAAATGGTTCATCCATCAAGACCAGCTTAGGCCTACCAGCCAGGGCCCTGACAATGCCGACGCGCTGCGCTTCACCACCCGATAGTTCACTTGGCATTTTTACCAAAAATACATCTGGATCTAAATTGACGCGGTTCATCAAGTCAACGATTCGGTCATGCTTTTTCTGGGGATCCCACCCGAGGTTGTCTAACTGAATCGCAGCATTCTCAGCCACGGTCATGTTCGGAAAGAGCGCCCCAGTTTGCAAAACATAGCCAATTCCGCGCCGTAGCAGGCGAATATTGGTTTGCGATACGTCTTGATGATCAATTTTAACAGATCCCGCCGTTGGAACAACCAACCGGTTAATCATTTTTAACAATGTCGTTTTCCCACTGCCAGATGGGCCAACAAGAACAAATAGTTCCCCGTCATTGATGGTTAGATTCAGGTCTTTAAGTGCAACCAGATCGGGATATTGCTTCGTCACGTGTGAGAATTCAATCACCGTGATCACCTCGTTTAGTATATTTAGGCTTAATCAAGTGGCCTACTCAGTATTCAAACACCCCTAATCATAACAAAAACAGCGTCTCCTGACTAAAATAATCCCAAAGAATTATTTCAATCATTAAACGCTGAATTCATTTATTAAATCGACTATTTTGTTGACTGAGTGACTGATCGCTGCAAAAACGGCATCTTTTCCCGTAAGAACGGAACAATCCAGCGATCCAAGCCAATCTTACCGGCATTGTATCCAGCGGCCAAAATTAAGAACTCAATGATAATGAATGTTGGGTTAACGGAAACCGTTCCTGCTAGCACATAGGCAAAGTTCATCAGCATCCCAAAGAATGCGGCGGCCGTTGTCAGTGTTCCGAAGAATAGGCCAAGACCAACCAGTAATTCACCCCATGAAACACAGAAATTAAAGAATGAGATATGCGGTAGAACAAAACTCTTTAGAAACGAACCGTACCAACCATACGCCGGCTGACCGGTTGGTGCCATGACGGGATTCTTAATTGCCCCCATGACAAAGCCTTTGGCATCAAACCCCTTTGTGAGTTTCTCAAAACCATCCATTAACCACTCAAAACCAATGTATAACCGCAGAACGGTCATTATCCACATGCCACTTTTTGTATCTCGTAACCACTTAATCATAAAATCATCCCTTACTTAATCTTCAAATTGGGTTGTAGATCCAATCTCAACACATCCACAAGATTAGTAATGATGATAATCAATCGTAATTGATTGAACTGGCAATCCATACTTTCCAACAATCCAATTTACTGGGTAACGGCACCCTTTACAAAATCGGTAACTTCTTTTTGCTGATGACTGCTGATATTCCCCATCTTTGGCATAACGCCGTGAAGAAATAGGTGTTGATCGGCAATCGGAATCTTCTTTTTATCCAAAATCTTCGAAATTTGCTTTTCAATCGTGAATACGCTTCCAGAAGTGCCAAATAAATAAACTTCCTTAACCTTCGTGGGATCTAAATCCTTAGCATATTCTTTGAGGTGCTTATCAGCGCTCATATTATAAACGCCACCGCCCAGAAATAATCGATCAACGGTATCCGTGATCGGCGTATCAATGGTTTCAGCCTTAACGTTCAACTGATCTGCCAGCATATTTGCCAGCTTTTCGGTGTTCCCCGTTCGTGAATAATATCTAATTGCATCCATAATTGCCATCTCCTTAATATCATAAGCTTTGGAACTTACTAAATTAATTATAGTGCTGTATCCGCTTTCACGCAAAAAATAACCAATCCAACCCGCTCACTGCGCCAAAAAAAGAGGCGCCAAGTTCGCGTCTCCGTAGTTCAAAATGATTATCAAAATTATTTTTCGGTTGCGGTTAATTTTGCCTTTGTCGCCTGTGACAGATCGTCGTTCATTCGGCCGCTCTTAAAGCCAGCCATATCAACGGTCACGTACTTGAATCCGTACGACGTCAACGCATCTTGAACCCGATCATGCTGACTAATCAAATCATTGAGCCGGTCAGCGGGAACTTCAATTCGGGCAATTTCATTGTGGAATCGAACCCGGACGATCGGGAAGCCAAGATCCCGGAGAAACTTCTCTGACTTCATCACCCGACTAATTCGTTCAGTAGTTAACTTGGTATAGTATGGGAACCGCGACGAAATCGAGCAACTGGCAACTTTGTTCCAATTATTCAGCCCGAGTTTCTTAGCAAGTTCGCGGACATCTTTCTTGTAGAACCCAGCCTTTTCAAGCACGCTGACTGCTCCAGCCTCATTTCGAGCGATTAACCCGGGCCGGAAATCACTCAGGTCGTCCATAATCATTCCATCAAAAACGGCGTCGTAGTGGCCTTCCGTGGCAATTTCAGTCATTCGATTATAGAAAAGTTTCTTGCTGAAATACCAAGTTTCCGGTTCGTTTGCGACAATGTGGGCGTTAGATAAATAATCAATATTGACACCACGAACGGTTGCCTTCAAGTCCTTTGCAAGCGCGATTGCCTTGTCATATTCCTCGTTGGTGAACAATTCCGAGTTAGCTACCACCGCAAGGACGTTATCCCGTCCCAGAACTTTTAAAGCTTCAGCCAGGACAAGCGTACTGTCAATCCCGCCGGAAAAGGCAACAACTACTCGTGAATACTGCTTAATGATTGATTCAAGTTTACGTTGTTTTTGATCTAATTCTGTCATAAGCCATCCATCCCTTCATCTTGTCAAATTAATCAAGTTTCCGATACACCGCTTGATAGACGTCCTGAAGCGCGACGTGGTAGTGCTTAGCCGCCGCTAGACAATCTTCAAATTCCGGTGTGCGTTTTGCAATATCTTTAAATGTGGCCACTTTAACCCGGATCGCACCGAATTGCGTCTGAACCGTTTCAAAATCGCGATTCATCACCGTGCGGTTCAAGGTTTGATACCGCACCCCGATCGTGGTTGTCAGTCGTAAAACCAACTCGGCTAACCGGTCCCGATCAGCTGGTTGAACCAACACACTAAATTGGGTTGCCGGCCGATTCTTTTTCATCTGGATCGGCGTAAAGTAGGCGTCCAGCGCCCCGGCATCCATCAGTTGATCGATAACCGGCGCCAGGGTTTCCGGTGATTGATCATCAATATTGGCGTCAATCAGCGTAATCTGGTCCTTGTCGTGCTTGACGACGTGGTCACTTAAATTTTTTTTTTACATTTCAGCACCCGTAAAGCATTAAACTGGGGAATCTTGCGGTTACCAAATCCATAACCGACACCCTGGATTTCCCAGTCTTCAGGAACCGTGCCAAATTCACTGACAATCTCTTTAACGATCCCCATACCGGTTGGCGTTACCAGCTCGGTTCGCACGTTGGTTTCCTGCCGAACGGGAATACTGGTTCCTACCCGCATTTGCATCACCGCGGGAACCGGGACCGGCATGACACCGTGGGCAACCTTGATGAACCCGGAGCCATCAGCAATTTGCGAGCAATGAACCTCGTCAACATCGAGAAGTTCCAAGGCCACAAACGCCCCGACAATGTCGACGATCGAATCCAGGGCCCCCACTTCATGAAAGTGAACGTCATCGAGGGGCATATGATGGACTTTGGCTTCGGCTTGGGCAATGTCCGTAAACACCGCAATTGAATGGCGCTTCACGGCGGCAGACAAATCGCTCTTATCGATCAACTCCGTAATGTCCTTGAGATGACGATGCGGTCCATGATGGTGATGGGCATGAGCTTCTTCAGCTGAAACCGGAGCGTCGTCCTTGCCGGCAACAGCCAGTACCGTATCAAAGTTAGTCCCGTAAATACTACTGTGGGCAACCCGTTCAGCGGTCAATTCATAGCCGGAAACGTGTAAGCGGGCCAACTGATCCTTAAACGCCTTAAAATCAATTCCCAGATCCAAGAGCGCGCCGATAAACATGTCGCCACTAATTCCCGAAAACGCATCTAAATATAGTTTAGTCATCCGTGCCTCCTAAATGATTGATCATACTAGCCGAATACGCGGCACCAAAACCATTGTCGATATTTACCACCGTCACGCCGGAAGCGCAGCTATTCAGCATCGCCATCAAAGCGGTCATGCCCTTAAAGCTGGCCCCATAGCCAACGCTGGTGGGAACGGCAATCACGGGCACGTCCACTAATCCGCCGACAACACTGACTAACGCGCCCTCCATACCGGCAACGACAATCACAACCTTAGCCTGACGAATCGTATCGATATGCATCAGCAACCGCTGCAAACCGGCCACCCCAACATCATAAACCTTCTGAACTCGGTTTCCATATAACTCCGCAGTCACGGCGGCCTCTTCGGCAACCGGAATATCGGTTGTCCCAGCTGTGACAACGGCAATGAACGACTTGGTTTCCGGTTGCCGAGTTGCAACTTCCGTCATACAGCGGGCGGTCTCGTGATAGGTGACGTTGGGCAACGCCTTTTGAATTCCTGCAGCCTGCTCAGGTGAAATCCGGGTCGCCAAAATATTTTGGTGATTGGTGTGCAGGGCACTCATGATGGCAACAATTTGATCAACCGTTTTGCCCTCGCCATAAATGACTTCCGGATAACCGGTGCGCTTCTGGCGTTCCAGGTCAACTTTGGAAAAATCTAAATCGGAAACCGTTTTTTGTGACAACAATTCCGCCGCCTGATCCACATCAATTTGATTGCGCGCCAGCTTGTTCAAAATGTCCTTAATTTCGCTTGCCACAGCCACACTTCCTTTGCTCATTCAACTATCGGTCGTAAGTTATTATTATTTTAAAACTGCGAACTCAATAAGTGAATCTTTAATTTGCATTCGGGGCTTCCGGAACCGTTAAGGAACCGGCAGGCAGCACAATCACGGAAGCATCCGGTCCTTTTTGGGCCAGTGCTTCGGCATAGGCAACCTTTAAATCATGAAACGGCTTGAAATGCACGTTGCGCATCTCTTCGTCGGTCAACTCAGTGACTGCCCAAGTTGAAGCCCACGTGTCGATTTGCGCCATTTTTGCCGCCTTGTGGTAGCCCAAATGCCAGCTCTCGTCGATTTTTTTAAGAACCCCCGCAGCAGTTTTTTCAGAACTAAGGAGGTTATAAAACGGTTTCGGCCCAATTCCGGTCCGGCAAGTCGCCACCAAAATCAAAATACCGTCCTTATTTAACGCCAATTTACCATTGTCCAGGGCCTTCTGTGACTGATACAGGTCAACGTCCATGGGATAGGGTGCCGCCGAAATGACGATATCAGCCTTATGCGGAATTTTGACGCCAAAGACTTCCTTAGCCTTATCAATCCCCGCGTAAAAGGATCCGTTTAAGTCGCCGGTTGTGACCGCGTATACATCGTGGTCGCTATCCAGAACGGTTTCGATGGCAAAGATGTTCAGGTCCTTCAATACCTTCATGGCGTCCATCATGTCTTCATGAACCGGATTGCCCTTTAAATTCATCGCCCGGGCAGAATCCATTAGGGCCAAGTGATGATTTTCCGAGATTGTCTTGTACGAGGCGACACCAGGCAGAAATGATTTCCGGCCGCCGGTGTATCCCGCAAAGTAGTGGGGCTCAATGGAACTGATCGGAACCACCCGATCAGCTTCGGCAACGATCTTATTGATGTACATTTCAGTGCCGTTTTTCGATTTCCCCAAGTAGTCCATCGGATCATTCTTACTGTCATGGCTGTGAATCAAGCCACGTGCCTTCAGATCTTCGTATATATCAGATCCAAAAATAAAGCGGTATTCCGCTTCGGTTGGTGCCCGGTGAACGCCCGTTGCCACGATGAACGAAATGTTTTTATCCTTAATTTTTGGATAAATGAGTTTCAAAATCTTGGCGGTCGGCGTTGGCCGAGTTCCGTCATTTACGATAAAGACAATTTTCTTATCAGTATTAATGAATTCGTCGAAAGACGGCGAATCAATCGGATGCGCCAGGGCCTCACTGATCACCTGATCAGCGTCAGGTTTGGTCACTGGGTTGGGATTATAAACGCCGACAAGCTGATTATCGGCAATTTCAATGTTAAAGGCATCCTTTTCACCATAGGGTACGCGTACTTTCATGACGTTTTGGGTCCTTTCCTGTTCAACTTTAAATTAAAAACGGCAAACCATTAAGTTCGACAAAAGGCTGGGACAAAACGATTTGTTTTGTTTCCAGCCTACCATTAATTGATTTGATTGTCGTAAAAATTTTTACTAATTCTTTGTGTCCTGAATGTACTTAAATGACTGTTCGCCAGCTTGACGACCAAAGATGACCGTTTCAGCAATTGAATTGCCGCCGATTCGGTTATTTCCGTGCAGACCACCGGCAACTTCACCACCGGCAAACAAGCCTTTAATTGGGTTACCGTCGTCAGCGAGCACTTGGGCTTTACGGTTAATCTTGACGCCGCCCATTGTGTAGTGAACCGCTGGGGCGATGTGGATGGCGAAGAATGGGCCATGCGAAATATCGCGTTCCATCCCGGTTGATCGCCCAAATTGGGAATCGTTTTGATCGGCAACCGCCGTGTTCCAATCGGAAACCGTCTTTTCCAGGTTACCGGAATCCACCTTAATGTTAGTTGCCAAGTCCGCAATCGACTCACCGTGAACGACCAAGCCAACATGATCATAGAAGTCCAGAGCCTTCACATGTTCACGGATACCTGAATCCAGAATCAGATAGGCACTCTTTTCAGGCAGCCCATTAATGGCGTTGGTGACGTTCTTTCGGGTATCAAGTTCGTTCACAAATCGTTTACCTTCACCATTAACTAAGATAGCGCCCTCACCTCGGGTGGCTTCACCAATCAGAAAAGCGTGGTCGGTGTCCTGCTGGACGGTTGGGTGAACCTGAATTTGATCCATATCAACTAATCCAGCCCCCACTTGTTGGGCAAGCTTAATACCATCACCGGTAGCACCGGGTTGGTTGGTCGTGTTGTAGTCAACCAGGTCGGGACGGTATTTCTTGATGATGTCCTTGCTGGCACCAAATCCACCGGTTGCCAGGACAACGGCATCGGCTTTAATTTCGGTTTGCGAACCGTCACCAAGAGTTGCCGTTACCCCGTCAACGACGTTCCCAGTTTGGTTGAGTTTGTCAACGTGAACGTCAGTAAACACCGGAATTTGTTGCTTTTCAACTAATTTCAGTAATTCGGTAACCAGAAACCCGCCGATTGGAGCGAGACTGGCTGGGCGGTGGGTCCGCTTAATTTTCATGCCGCCGGTGATCGTCAGGTCATCCAAATGAATGCCGTGATCTGCCAGCCAATCAATGGCTAATGCGCCATGGGTTGTAAAGTACTGCAGCATTTCTTTGTTATTCATCTCACCGCCGCCGCGATAGGTATCTTCGTAAAATTCTTCATAACTATCCACGATGTGGTGCTTTAACTGAACGCTGGTTTCCGCGGCATTCATGCCGGAAGATGCCCGGTTGGTGTTGCCGCCCAGCTTATCCATTTTTTCAAAAATAACGGGCTTTAACCCCAGTTCATGAGCTTGCAGCGAAGCAACCAACCCGGTTGCCCCTGAGCCAATCACAACCAGATCATATTGATCCTTGAGTTCTTTAATGTCTGTCGGTTTGAAGACGTATTTTGCCATATTGTCTCTCCTCTTACTTGTCGATGTTTGTCATCTTTAATGGGTCGACCCATTCGTCAAACTGTTCCGCGGTGACTTTGCCTGATTTAATCGCAGCTTCACGCAATGTGCTGCCAGCTTTATCAGCTGCTTGCGCAATCTTGGCACTGTCATGGTAGCCAATGTGTGGTGACAACGCGGTAACGGTCATCAATGAGTTGTCGACTAATTCGGTCATCCGATCGGCATTGACTGTTAAGCCATGAATCATCTTGTCAGCAAATCCCGTCATTGTTCCAGCTAACAAATCGGCTGATTCCAGGAAGGCGTCGATGAGAACTGGTTTATAAACGTTCATTTCAAAGTTACCTTGAGATGCGGCCAAATCAACCACCACATCGTTACCCATTACACGAACAGCAGCCATCGTAACGGCTTCGGCCTGAGTTGGGTTAACTTTGCCGGGCATAATTGATGAACCTGGTTCGTTAGCCGGAATGTTCAATTCGTCGTAGCCGGCACGGGGACCACTGGCCAAGAAACGGACATCGTTGGCGATCTTCATCAAGTCGGCAGCCAGTGTCTTCATCGCACCATGGACAACGTTTAAGCCAGAGTGAGCAGCCAATCCGTCAAACTTGTTGGTGTCCGCCGTGAATGTCAATCCGTAAACCTTGCTCATGCGATCCGCAATATCTTGGGCAAAGTGTGGCGCAGCGTTTAAGCCGGTTCCAACGGCGGTCCCGCCCATTGCGAGTTCCAGCAGGGTTGGGTCCAGACTCTTGAGATATGACAGGTCATGTTCAACCATGCTGACCCAGCCGCTGACTTCTTGGCCAAATGTCAATGGCGTAGCATCCTGCAAGTGGGTCCGGCCAATTTTAACCGTTCGCCAGTAGGTTTCCTGTTTAACTTTTAATTCATCAATTAAATGTTGAGCGGATTTTTCAAGATTTTGAACGGCTTCACTAGCGGTAATATTCATAGCCGTTGGGAAAATATCGTTTGAACTTTGGCCATGGTTCACATCGTCATTTGGCAAAATTTCAATACTATCATCAAGTTGAGCCGCCTTATGGGCAACGACTTCATTGACGTTCATGTTAGTTTGGGTTCCTGACCCGGTTTGATAAACCTTTAATGGGAAGTCTTTTCGTAAATCCTCATCAGAAAGGGCCAGTAATGAATCAATTGCCTTAACGATTAACTGACTCTTGTCGTTGCTTAAGGCACCCTCTTCGGCGTTGGCCTGAGCGGCAGCCTTCTTAATTTGCAATAACGCTTTGATAATTGGTAGGGGCATGAATTGGCCGGTAGGAAAGTTATTTCGGCTTCTTTCTGTTTGGGGTCCCCACAATGCTGAAGCTGGAATCTCAACTGGACCTAATGTATCTTCTTCAACGCGGACATCTTTGTTTGACATATAAATTACCTCCACTAAATGTTCATAACAACCATCGTATTAATCAGAATACCAAATGAAACCCTGATGTTGAAGCGTTCATCGCCAATTTTTGTGACCAAAATCACAAATAATCGCAAAAAATTTTCAGCGCAGTTAAAACGCTTTCAATCATCTTCAAGATGATGTTACTATTTATGAACCATTATAGTCAAACATATAGATGGTTATAAATAGTTTTTATATATCATTGCCGGTGAAAACGCCGATAATTCGGCAACGTCTCCTGGCATTTCCCCTTTTTCCAAAGGATATTGACCCTCAAAAATGATCAAGAATTAGTGAGTGATTTTTCAAAAATAATTTTCAATTAAACGTCTAAAAAATGAGCAAAATTTCACAAACTTTTTTACCGTAAATTTTTCTGAATATTAAAACTAAAAAATTAACTATCTGTCTTAATGCCGTCACAGTGGGGTTTACAACCAACATTTATTTCAATATTTTTGCAACTTGGCATTAAAAAAATTAATTAATTTAAATTAAAGCGTTTACATTTCACAAATTCGATACTATACTCGGGTAAGTGAAGGGTAATAAATTCATCAAAATTTTAGGAGGTTTAATTTACTATGGTTGAAAAGATTAGTGGATCCGATGCTGTATTAAAAGTAATTGAACAATGGGGCGTTGACCACATCTATGGCCTGCCAGGTGGCTCATTTGACTCGACCATGAATGCAATTCATAACCAACAAAATCAATTGAAGTTCGTCCAAGTCCGTCATGAAGAGGCCGGCGCAATTGCCGCTTCCGCTTCAGCTAAGTTAACCGGCAAAATCGGGGTTTGCTTTGGCTCAGCTGGCCCAGGTGCCGTTCATTTGTTAAACGGACTCTACGACGCTAAGAGTGACGGGGTTCCAGTTTTGGCAATCGTTGCCCAAGTTCCTTCAAGCAACATGAACAAGGACTTCTTCCAGGCAATGGACGAAGAACCAATCTTCGACGACGTTGCTGTATGGAACCGGACGGCTATGACCGCGCAATCCTTACCTGAAATGACCGATGAAGCCATTCGCAAAGCCTACATGAAGCATGGGGTTGCCGTTTTGACAATTCCTAAGGACTTTGGCTGGGCTGAAATTAACGACAACTATCAACCAAACGTTAAGTCACACGTTGCCCCGCTCTATCCAGAACCACGTAAAGAAGACGTCAACGAAGCTGTTCAAATGATCAAGGATGCCAAGTCCCCAATGATCTACTTTGGGATTGGTGCCAAAGATGCAGCCGACGAATTAAAGGAAGCCTCCGAAAAGTTCAAGATGCCACTGGTTTCATCCGTTTTAGCCAAGGGCATTTTACCAGACGATTACCCGGCATACCTGGGATCAACCGGCCGGGTTGCGCCTAAACCAGGTTCTGAAATTGGCTTTAGCACTGACTTGATTCTTTGGGTTGGTAACAACGTGCCATTCAGTATCTTCCTGTTTAATAAGAACGCTAAGGTTATCCAAATTGATATTGAAAGCGAAAAATTAGGCAAGCGGCGTCACAATGACGTTTCAATGTTGGCAGATTCCAAGAAAGCCTTGCGGGCAATTATTGACGCTGGTGAAGCCAAGGAACCATCCGCATTCTATCAAGCATCATTGGCTGATAAGAAGAACTGGAATGACTGGTTGGCAAGCTTTAGCGATTCAACCGAAATGCCGGTTCGTCCAGAACCAATCTTTGATGTTTTGAACAAGACCGCTTCTAACAAAGCCGTTTGGGCAATCGATGTTGGAAACGTCAACATTAACTTTGAACGGCTCATCGATATGCATGACGATCAGAAGTGGGCAACTTCCGGTATTTACGCAACCATGGGCTTTGCACTGCCAGCTTCAATCGCTGCCAAGATGGAATACCCGGATCGTGATGTTTACAGCTTGAGCGGTGATGGTGGCTTTGCAATGTTGATGGAAGAAGTCATGACGCAAGTTAAGTACAACCTGCACGTTGTCAACGTCATCTTCAGTAATGAAACCCTTGGCTACATTGAAGCAGAACAGACTGATGATTCGCATCAACCATTGTCGGGTGTTGATTTACCAGCAACCGACTGGGCTAAAGTATGCGAAGGCATGGGTGCTGTTACCTACACCGTTAAGACCAAGGATGACATGCAAAAGGCCTTAGCTGATGCCAAGAAGACCGACAAACCGGTTGTCATTGACGTCAAGTTAACGCACAAGATGCCATTTACAACTCAGCACATGTTCTTGGACTCATCATGGCAGGACAAAGCCAAGATCGATGAATTCGTTAAGAAGTACGATGCTCAAGATTTGAAGCCATTCAGCTACTTCTTAAAGGAAGCTCAAAACCATCAACTTCAAACCAACTAATTAAATCATCAGCGAATCAGCGGGGTTAATAACCCTCCTTGCACTGCCGGAATGGCAGATGAGTTGAAATCGGAAACCATATTCAATTCCGGTTTCTATTCAATAAAATTCGTAAACCAGTAAGTGGGTGGGGCAAAATGAACTTTTGTCTCCCCCACTTATTTTGGTTATACTTAGTCTGATGTTATTTTTGGGGGAAAATAAACCACATGCAAGTCATCTACTTGAACAACCACACACATCAGAATCAAGCCATCGTATCAAAACAACCAATCGTGTTAGCGCTTGGGTTCTTTGATGGGGTTCACCGCGGCCACCAGGAAGTTATTCGAACCGCCCGACGAACTGCCGATTAAAGGTCATGACCTTTAATCGGCACGCNCGCATCCCGGGTGTTTAACCATTCCGAATCATCAGGCTTTCGGTATTTAACCACGTTAAAGCAAAAGATCGAACTCATTTCCAAACTGCAGGCAGATATTCTCTATGTGGTTGATTTCAACAAGCATTTTGCCAGTCTGCCCCCCAAAACGTTTATTAACCGATATGTCCTGGGATTGAACGCGAAGATTGTAGTTGCCGGCTTCGACTACACTTTTGGCCAGGGGGGTACCACAACGATTGAGTCGATGGCCGCTCTGAGTGAAAATGAAGTTCAGACAATTACCGTTCACGAGCTGGACAGTGAAAAGACCAAGATCAGTTCCACCAGAATTCGGCATCTGATCAGTATCGGAAAGATTGCCGAGGCAAATCGCCTGTTGGGACACCAGTACGAAACAACCGGCAAACTGATCCACGCGCGAATCAACGGCCTTTCCATTGTTAATCCGTCCAGTCGATTGCAACAGCTGCCGCCAAGCGGTCAATATGCTTGTGAAGTACGGGTTGCCAACCAGAAAGTGTCCATGGCCGTCCAAGTCGAGCAGCCCAGTAACGTCAAGCAGCCAGCCGTGATCTACATTGATCGCCATGCATTTAAAAACTTGCCGCATATCAATTCACTACCGGTTTCGATCAAATGGCGGCACGAACCAGATTCGTTTGGACACCCATCGGCTGATCAGCTAAAATAAAACGTATCAATCAATTCAAAATAAGGGAGGCGGCACGATTGAAATTACGAGACTTGGAATACTTTTGCTACCTGTACCAGGTCGGCACGTTCACCGGCGTCGCCAATCATTTTCACGTGGAACAACCCACGGTAACCCTTGCAATTAAACGCCTTGAGGCTTCTCTAAACGCGAAACTGGCCTTTCGGAACCGCTCTAAGGGTGTGATTCAGATCACGCCGGCGGGGGAAATTCTGTACCGCCACGCAACCAGCATGTTACGGGACGCGGAATTGGCCGGCCTAGAAATCAGTAAATACAATAGTAAGAAGATTCGATTTGGACTGCCGCCGATCATCGGCAGTCTCTATTTCCCATTGGTGATTGACCAAATTATTGAAGAGCATCTCCTGGATGATCTTGAAGTCGACGAAAATGGCTCCCAGCAACTCCTTTTGGACCTGCTGGGCGGTAAAATCGACATTGCGTTATTGGGCAGTCCAATGCCGATTCAAAACACCGCCATTCAAACGACCATGCTGACGAGTCGCGAATTCGTGGTAATTTCTTCAAAGGACCATTGGCTGGCCAATCAGGAACAAGTTGCCTTTTCCGACCTGCAAAACGAACGGTTCATTACCCTTAACGGCAAATTTATTCACGCCAACGTCTTGAAGGTCTATTCCCAACAGGCCCAGTTCAAACCACACATTGTTTTCGAAACCGAAAGTATTGCGACCATGAAACGGTTGGTCGAGAAGAATGCCAGGATTGGTTTACTGGTAAAGGATGCTGTGAGCCAAAATGATCAATTATCGCAAACCACCCTCGAAAACCCGCTCCCGGAACGCTTCAACATTTCAATCGCCACGCGCAAGGGCTATTTGGCCGATGACCACGAGCAACGATTCATCGATCAACTAACCAAACTACAGTCCCAAATTAACTAACCAGAAGGAAGGATCCGCCAATGGAGAAACTGACAGCCAACCACCGAACGCTGCTTCGTGATGGTTTTCAATATGGCAGTTACATTTTCGCTTTGTTTGCGATTGGCTGGTTACTGGTGATTCTCTACCTAAACCGCTATCCTTCTCTGCTCGCGATGGCTTTTCTGTCATTCACGTTTGGTTTACAGCACGCCTTCGACATTGATCACATCACCACAATTGATAACATTACCCGCAAACTGATTAATGACGGCAAAAATACCCACGGTGTCGGCTTCTTCTTTTCGCTTGGCCACTCATTAGTGGTGATTTTAATGGCAACGGTCACCATCTTTTTCGTGGGCTGGTCAAAACAGCGACTTCCGCATCTCCAACAAATTGGCGCCACGTTTGGCCCGATCGTTTCCGGAACGGTCCTGATTCTACTGGGGACGTTCAACCTCATCATTCTGATTCAGACCGGGCGGGAATTTCGTCAGCTGCGCCATGGCAAAGAAAGCGCCCCGGCAGACCAAATGAGTTCGCGAACGCTGCGGGTTTTCCACTGGGCCCTTCACTTCATCGACCACAGTTGGCAAACCCTGATCGTCGGGTTTTTATTCGGCCTTGGGTTCGACACGGCCACCCAAATTTCGGTCCTGGCAACTTCAGCGGTCGCCACCAGTAACGGGGTGCCTTGGGTTGCCGTTTTGGCGTTTCCGTTACTGTTCACCGCCGGGATGTGCTTCATGGACACCTGTGACGGGCTGTTCATGAGCACCGCATACGGTTGGCTCTTCTCGTCACCATTTCAAAAGATTTACTATAACATCGTGTTGACCGGATTATCCGTAATCACCGCGTTCTTCGTTGGTGGCGTGGAGTTCATCCAAGCCTTTGGTCGCCAACTCAATTTTAATTCCGACCTGGTCCGGTGGTGCGCCGCCCTTAATTTTCAGGTGCTGGGAATTCTACTGGTGGTTTTGTTCGCCCTTACCTGGTCCGTCGCCGTGATCCTGTGGCGACACATTACAAACCGTTCAATTAATAAAAAATAATCATCCTTTTAGGGGCCCATGCAACTGCGTGGGACCCTCTTTTAATTACCGAATTAGGTTCTACCATGACTCGATTGATTTCCAATCCGCCCCGGCTTATGGTCGCGTTGAATAATCTCTCGCAGCTGATTCACAATTGGTTCCAGATGCTCACCAAATACCGTGTGGCGCCGGAATGCCAGGCCGATTTTGAAAGCCGGCAAATCGGTGTCCGCCAATCGAATCCGGGTCACCCGGGGATCGGAAACCTCAATTGCGCTGGTAAGAAAGCCTAGTCCGACGCCATGGGCCACCATATTCAGAATGCTTTGTGCCGCGTTGGTTCGAAAGACCACCTTTGGCCGCACATGGCTGGCCGAAGCGAGTTGAGAAAAGACCCGATCATGAACGAAACTGTCTTTGAATAACACAAAAGGATAACTCTTCAACTCTTGAAATGACACGCTGGTCCACTTAGCCAGCTCACTGGCCGTCGGCACCAGAATCGTAAACGGCTGCTGATCAATCTGGTAAACGTCAATGGTCGGATCGGTAATTTCTTCAATATAGCCTAAAAATGAGAGGTCCAGTTGGCCACTTTTCAAATCCTTCAAGGCCGCAATTGAACCCTCTTCAACCGTGTGAATCGCCATCAACACGTTGGCAGGGAGTTCCTCAGCAATTCGCGGAAAATAGTTGGTTTCGATAATTGGCGGCATCCCCACCACCAATTGATGATTCTGGCTGTTTTGAATATCGATTTTAGCCAGTTGATAATGGTCAGCAATTTCGCGCGCGTGAGCTAACAGCTGTTCACCCGTTCGGGTCAGGGCAATCGCTTGGTGGGGATTCCCGCGAACCACCAGCTGGGTGCCAAATTCATTTTCTAACCGTTTCAAAGCAGCCGAAATAGTGGGTTGACTGACATGGTAGTATTTGGCAACGTCGGAAAAGTTTTTGGTTTCCGATAACAAAATATAATATTGAATGTCTTTAATATTCATTAAAAGTCTCCCGATAGTAATGGATTGTGTAAATCTACTATTATTAATCATAATCGAATGCCAAGTGTTTGACTATACTAAAATTTCTGGAATACACTAACGGTAACAATTACAAAGGGAGTCTTAATATGTCACCAAACGAAATTTTAAACGATCCGTTTAAGAACAAGGGCACGGCATTCACCACGGCCGAGCGTCAGTCTCTAGGATTGGTGGGCATGCTGCCACCAAAGGTTCAGTCACTGTCCGAGCAGGCTGAACAGGTCTATGCCCAGTACCAGTCAAAATCCGGAATGCTGGAAAAGCGCTTATTTCTCATGCAAATCTTCAACGAAAACCGGGTTCTTTTTTACCAGGTATTCAGTCAGCACGTGGCTGAATTCATGCCAATCGTGTATGACCCGACGATTGCGACAACCGTTGAAAACTACAGTAAGCTTTATGTGCAGCCACAAAACGCCGCCTTTCTTTCAATCGATGACCCGGACGCCATTCAGGCCAGCCTGAAAAATGCTGCCGGTGATCGCAACATCCGTTTGGTTGTTGTGACCGATGGTGAAGGAATTTTGGGGATTGGCGACTGGGGAACCCAGGGCGTCGACATTGCCGTTGGAAAACTGATGGTCTACACTGCCGCTGCCGGAATTGATCCCAGCCAAGTATTGCCGGTCGTTTTAGACGTTGGCACCAATAATCAGGAATTGTTACACGATCCCATGTACCTTGGTAATCAGCATCCCCGAATTCAGGGCAGCCAATACTACCAATTTGTGAATCAATTTGTCAAAGCCGTTGAGAACCTCTTTCCGCACGTTTATCTGCATTTTGAAGACTTTGGTCGAAACAACGCCGCGGCAATTCTCAACCGTTATAAATCCAACAACTTAGTTTTCAACGATGACATTCAGGGAACCGGCATTATCGTCCTTGCCGGAATCTTGGGAGCGCTCAACATTTCCAAGCAGAAATTAACTGACCAGCGCTACCTGTGCTTTGGCGCCGGAACGGCCGGTGCCGGAATCACCCAACGAATCTTTGAAGAAATGGTGAACGCGGGGTTATCACCAAAAGAAGCTCGCGAACACTTCTACATGGTCGACAAGCAGGGCCTGTTATTTGACGATACCCCCAATCTCACCCCAGAACAGAAACCATTTGCGCGTTCGCGAACCGAGTTTGCGAACGCTGAAGACCTGACTGACCTGCTCAGCGTCGTAAAAGCAGTTCACCCAACCATCATGGTGGGAACCTCGACGCAAGCCGGGGCGTTCAGTGAAGCGGTCGTCAAGGAAATGGCTGCCCACACGGAACGGCCAATTATCTTCCCAATCTCCAATCCAACCAAACTGATCGAAGCCCACGCCGCCGACCTCATTAAATGGACGAACGGTAAAGCGCTGATTGCAACTGGCGTGCCATCTAATAACGTTGACTATAATGGCACAACTTACGAAATTGGCCAGGCCAACAACGCCTTAATTTATCCCGGTCTCGGTTTGGGCGCGATTGCCAGCACTGCCAAGGTGTTAAACGATAAGATGATTTCAGCTGCTGCCCACTCCCTTGGCGGGATCGTTGATGCCGCTAAACCTGGTGCCGCAGTTCTACCGCCAGTCACAAAGTTATATGACTTCTCGGAAACCGTTGCCGAAGCTGTGGCAAAGAGCGCGGTTGATCAGAAATTAAATCAACAGCCAATTGAATCGGTGGTTGACGCAATTAGGGCTGCAAAGTGGAAACCAGAATATTAAAATCACAAACCAAGTTGCTATCTTTAGTGTCTCGCCATTGAGGATAACGCAAACTTTCTTTTGCAATTAGTTAAATGGCTACCGACTGCCGGTACCCTTCAATACATCGGCCGACCTTCCCCAGACGGATAATCGGCCGATTTTTGTTTATGATGAACCAAGAGTGCCTGGACCCACTCTGACTGCAGAATTTTTTCATCGCCACTCTAATTTTCCGGCTTGTCTTTGCTGCCCACACCACTTAAACTTAGGTTAATCAATGCTTTGTTCACCGTACTTAAAGGAGCCTCACCATGATCATTCACACCACCGGCATTTCCGGGAATCAATTGCGCACCATTACCAACATTTGGCTCGAAGCGAATCTTGACGCCCACTGGTTCATTGATCCGGAGTATTGGCGTAATTACTCCCCGGAAGTCCAAAAAGCCATTGCCGATGCCGAACTATTTATTTTTGAAGATTGCGGTGAGATTAAGGGATTCCTCGGGTTGGATGGTCAGTATATTGCCGGCTTATTTGTCAATAAGCCCTTCCGGCACCAAGGAATCGGGCGCCAGCTGTTAGGTGCAGCCAAACGCACGTATCCCGAACTCACCCTTTCAGTGTACGAAAAGAATCCAATCGCTCACCAGTTCTATCTTGACGAGGGGTTTCGCGAAACTGACCGAGTTTTAGACAACGTCACCGGTGAAATGGCCATTGAAATGGCTTGGCAAAAATCTCATAACGAGGACTGATCTTTCCATGAAGACATTTTTTAAATTCATCCTGTCACTAATCTCTGGGTTGGCAATTATTGCTGGCGGCTACATCGCCTACCTGTATCTCAGTTACCACCGCCAACCGGACAATCTAAAGCTAACCGTTCAAAACCACGCCTCACAGGTGTTGAAAACCAACACCCCCTACAAAGCGATGACCTTTAACATTGGCTATGCCGCCTACCCAGAAAACTACTCGTTTTTCATGGACGGCGGTAAGTATTCCCGGGCTTTCAGTAAAATCAGCGTAGTTAATGATCTTGCTGGAATTTCGAAGGCGGTTAAAGAAGAGGACCCGACCATCGCATTATTCCAAGAGGTTGATACTGATGGGGACCGCTCATATCACGTCAACGAAGTTCAATGGCTGCGTAAGCAGTTCAACGATTATTCCAACGTTTACGCCCAAAATTACGATTCGGCCTACTTGTTCTACCCGTTTAACCGGCCAATCGGCAAAGCCAAGTCCGGATTAGTGACCTTTGCCAAGAGCAAAATCAACAATAGCACCCGCTATTCATTGCCAATCGACACGGATTTTAACAAATTCATGGACCTTGATCGCGCCATTTCAGTGACTCACCTGCCAGTGGCGGGGGGTAAAAACCTCACCGTGATCAACCTGCATTTATCAGCGTTCACCAAGAATGCAAAGGTTCGAAAGGCCCAGTTGAAAAAGTTATTCTCAAAGATGGCCACGGAACGTCAGGCCGGTAACTACGTCATGGTTGCGGGCGACTATAACCACGACATTTTGGGAAACAGCCCCGAAGTGTTTCACACGACACATAAACGAATGAACTGGACCCATCCCTTTCCAGTCAATCAATTACCTACCGGCTTCCGGATGGCCAAAGAAGGCTTAGCAACAGCTCGAATCCCGTCAGTGCGGGCAAACGGCACCCCCTATCATCCCGGAAAAACTTATACGTCACTGATCGATGGGTTTCTAGTGTCGGACAACATTGCTATTAAACACGTGCGGGTGAAGTCACTCGGGTTCCAAAACTCCGATCACAATCCAGAAATTTTGACGTTTGAATTGAATTAATCCTGAGAATCCATCAACTTTTGACTCATGGATTTCCTGCAGCTAAGCGATCGTTCCCAACTTGGGATTGGTCGCTTTTTTAACGTTCATGAAATCGATCACCCAATCATCACCAATTTATAGGAGCCGTTCAGCTCAAATATGACCCCATCCGTAATATACAGTTAACTATTTTTCAAGTTTAGTTAACTGTTTTGCTATTAAGTTATTCTATGTTAGTCTTATATCGGCACATGTTTGCGATGCGCCCTTCACATTAAACGAATGATCGATCGGAGTGATTATTTTTGGCGAGCTTACTAGTCATCTGGGGATTTCTTCTGATCTCCCTAGTCAGTACCAGCGGATTTGGCATTTGGAACGTATTCGCAATTTTCCGAAGAAAAAATTATCAAGCGGCATACAAACCAAATATTCAGCGCCACTTCAACCATATGTATATTTTGATCCCGGCGTTAAATGAGGCTGGCCAGATTGTTAATACCATTAACTTAATGCACCGCGTTGTCCACCATCTCCCAATTACCACTTCACTCGTCATCATTAACGACGGGTCAGACGATGGTACCGGGGAAAAGTTGAAACAATTTTCCGGCGACCCCTTCATTCACGTGATTACCCGTGAACTTCCCAATGCGCGTCAAGGAAAGGGGCTGGCTCTCAATGCCGGCCTGCGGTGGATTGAAAGTCAGTCGCATCATCCAAAAAACACCATTGTCGGCGTCATTGATAGCGATGCTAAGCCAACCCGCCAAGTCATGGAGCGAATCTGTCAGGCCTTCATTCACTCAAACTATGATTTAATCCAAACCGCCATCGCCATTAACAACGTCACCAACTTTCTCACCCTCATGCAGGCGTTCGAATTTGACTATCCCAACTTACTGCAGCAGGTCATTCGAACGGAATGGGGCAGCGCGATTGCCTCCGGAAACGGCCAGTTTATGACGCTTCAGATGGCTGCCGACGTCAAATGGCACAACGCCTTGCTCGACGACTTGGAGTTCAGCATTAACGGCCTTCTCAAGGGTTACCGCGGCGGTTTTTTAGCGGACACGTTCATGCCCCAGGAAGGGGTTCTCACTTACCGGCCACTCGTAAAGCAGCGCGTCCGGTGGTGCCAGGGCGGTATGCAGTGTTTGTTTAAATATGGGAAGACCCTCTTCTTTTCCAAACGGATCCCATCTAAACTCAAAACTGAGATTCTGATTTTCATGGGGCTCCCATTTCTATCAATCATCTTTTCAATCAGCTCAATCATCTCATTTGGCGTTTTGATCGCCCACCTATTTATTTGGCCGGCCTCATCTATCCTCATCGGCACCACGATTTTTTTGATCAGCACGTTCATCACGGCGGCAATGATTGCCATGACTGATCACTCACTTCATCATACAAAGTGCCTGTTTAGCGTCAAACAGGCTGGCCTCATGACCGTCGGTAATTTGATATATATTTGGCAGCTGGTGCCGGTTGCCTACATCGCCCTCATACACTTGATGACCAATCAAACGACTTGGGCAAAGACGGCCCACGCAATGCAAAGTGAACAACGCCCAAATAACTCCCAAAGCTAAGAAAGCTGGTCCCCCAATTGCGTTTCAAGCAATCCCCCATCATCACCGTCAGTTACATAGTCGTTACCATCATCGCCATTCTAGCCATTATTTGGCAGCTAACTGGCACCATAACTGGTTATCTTCACAATCGCCTCATCACCGATTTCCCAGATCAAAACGCGCTCATCCTAACGACCTTTCTTGCGTCTGGATGCATGCTGGTAATTTGGGCCCTGAGTCGATTCTTCGCGCGCCACTATGGTGGTTGGTTCCTTCTTTTTAGCATCCTTATTTCCATTCCAAAAGTGATCCTGGCGATCCGACTACCGATTCACCCGGTCTCGGACATGTATTCGTACAATGTCTTGGCAACATCCTGGGCATCGGGTGATTCCTGGCAGTGGATGAATCATGTCGGCATTCTTGATTTGGATAGTATTTCACCGCACGTGCTCCATATTGCAACCTTTGACGGCTTCCTTTTTAAATTAACGACCACCACGCCTTTGATAACGGAAGGTTTTAATATTATCTGTGTCATTTTATGTGCGATGCTCATCGTCAGTCTGGCGCAACGGTTTTTTACCAGAACGGTTGGCTTCTTTTCAGCAATCATTTTTTTACTCATGCCAAATTGGTACCTTTACAGCTCCCTCATTGGTGTGGAACCGGTCTGGCTTTTGTTTCAATTGCTGGGACTGTACTTTATTATCCGAATTCTCACCAACGATTGGCAATGGACAAGTCTGCGGTTTTGGGGCGTGCTCATTTTGGCCGTCATCTGCTTATTTGTGGCCAAAGAATTGCGCCCACTTACGTTAATTATCGTCATCGCAGTGGTTATCCTGGGGATGTTCAAAGTGCCCATCATCCCGGAATTCACCGGTGGACTAACGCCAAGTCAAACCCACACTCGCCAATATTTCTGGAAGCCCCGGCTGGCGATTCTATTGATTTTTGGGCTTTTCTTTGGTTTGAATCAGGTTAGCACCACCATTGATCGATCAATTTACCAGGTGCCCATTGCAAATTCATCGATTGGCCTGAAATATACGCTCGCGGTTGGCACGGATCCTAAAACCCACGGGATGTACTCGCCACAGCTTATCAGCCAGCTGGAAAAGCCCAACCACAATCACAAGTTAACCGACCAGCAAAGGTTTGCCGAGTTTGATCAAATTCTATCACGGAAATTATTAACCAATCGGCACAGCTTAATCGCCCATCATCAGACTTCACAAGTCATCACCACTAAAAATGAAGAACTAATGGATCCTAATTACGGAATCGTTCTACTGGATATGAACACAAACCAGCCCATCAGCAGTCGTTCCTTAATCGCAAAGAGTTTAGTGCCATCAGTCACCACCATCTCAACGGCGGTTCAGCTGAACATCCTCTTTCTCGTATTAATTGGCCTTTCGATCCAGCTCATCCCTGAAAAAGCATCCCAGCTGCAGCAACGACGCCAAAACGGGATCCTATTGTGCGCTTCAATGCTAGTTGGATTCACCTTAATTTTCATGGCCGTCGAAGTGCAGGCCCGTTATCAGATCAGTTTTTACATTCCGTGGGTGCTGTTGGCCGGCGTTGGGATGAATGGGCTAGCCCTGTTAAATGAACGGTTAATTCGATAATTCATAAAAAGAGGATCCCCTGTTAGGCGCCAGTGCACTGGCACATCACAGAGTTTCCTCTTTAAAATCGTCATTATTCGTAATCTAAAGTTTCGTAATCATCTTTAAAGCTTCATCAATTTTCTCATCAGAAGCCGTCCCACTTTCATCCAAACAGCGCTTCAAGTTTTCAGCGACTACCAGTCCCATCACCTTATCAACGCTGGATCGAACGGCCATCAGCTGTGGCATAATTTCCTGACACGATTTGTCATCATCCATCATCTTTAAAATCCCGCGAATCTGGCCTTCCGCCCGCTTTAAGCGATTCGCAATTTTTGGATCACACGCCATGATCATTCCCCCTAATGTTGAATCCGTTCCGGATAGGCGGCGCTATATGTCAAAAATGCCCCGTCCAAATTCTTCACGTCAAAACCGTCATTCTTCAAAATCCGTTCGGCAATATAGCTCCGTTGACCACTCCGACAACTCACAATCAACGGTCTGTTTTTTGGCAACCCATCGAGATGATCCCGCAGTGAGTCCAGAGGGATATTAACTGCGTCTGGTAAACGACCATCCCGCTGGAGTTCTTTTGGCGATCTCACATCAATCAGATAAGCCCCATTTCTAACGGCGTCATCAACCTGATCGAATTGGATATTATCCGAAAGTCCCTCCAAGAGATTCTCACCTGCGTATCCCGCCATGTTGACGGGATCTTTAGCTGAACCAAATGGTGGCGCGTAACTCAACTCAAGTTCGGGTAAATCGGAAATGCTCATCTTTGCCTTAATTGCGACTGAGAGAACGTCAATTCGCTTATCCGCACTTGCCTTGCCGACCGCTTGAGCACCGTAGAGCTGACCGGTTTTGGCGTCGAACATCACTTTCAAGGATAGTGGTGTTCCCCCAGGATAATAGGCCGCGTGGCTTTGGCCAGTAATGTGGATTGTCTGGTAGGCAATACCAGCTTCGTCAAGCTGGCGGCGGTTCAGCCCCGTTGAAGCGGCCGCCATATCAAACGACCGAACAATTGCGGTGCCGATACCGCCTCGATTGCGGCGATTCAGTCCCATGATGACGTCGGCGACTTGGCGTCCCTGGCGATTAGCGGGTGATGCCAGCGGAATGGATGTCAATTTTCCGGTGATTAATTGTTTCACCAAAATAGCATCCCCCACTGCGTAAATATCAGGTGCCGAAGTGCGATACTGGTCATCTACAACAATCCCGCCCCGTTGGCCGGTCTTAATGCCTGCCTGCTGGGCGGTATCCGTATTTGGATGAACCCCAACGGCAAGAATCACCAAATCCGCATCAACCGTCGTCCCATCACTCAGCTTTAATTGATGATTGGCGATTTCGTCAACGCGGGTATTTAATTTCAAGGTAACACCGTGTTGGGTTGTTTCACGTGAAACGAGGGCGGCCATTTCTTCGTCCATAAAGGGAAGAATGTGATCGCCGGCTTCAATAAGAGTAGTCTCAATGCCCCGCTTCGTGAGATTTTCAACCGCTTCAATCCCAACTGATCCAGCACCAACCACCGCGGTGGTTTTCGCGTCGTGATTGAGTGATGCCATAATCCGATCGACATCCGGAATGTTTCGGAGGGTAAATACGTTGTCAGCAGTTTCGAGCCCCTTAATATCCGGAATCGTCGCGGTTGACCCAGGAGCCAAAATCAGCCGATCATAATCAATTGTTGCTTCCTCGCCACCAGCAACGGCCGTCAGCTGATGCTTATCCGGATCAATTGCGGTCACTTGGGTATTTGGCCGCACGTCAATCCGAAACCGCTGTTTGAGGTGTTCTGGGGATTCGACAACCAGTTGATCACGATCCTTAATCGTTCCCGACAAATAGTAAGGCAGCGCACAGTTCGCAAACGAAACGTAGGGCCCTTTATCCAACACAATGATTTCGGTATCTTCAGACAGTCGTCTTAACCTGGTTGCGGCCGACATTCCGCCGGCAACCCCACCAACAATCACAATTCGCATCCACTTCTCCTCCTTATTTTCAGGTCGCTCATAGTTCTTTATAATAATAAACCCTTACTAACACTAACCCTGAACCGGGCCGTTCCAAGCATTCATTCCACCCTTAACATTGATAACATCGTAACCAGCCTTGCTTAACATCATTGCGGCCCGTTTACTGCGCGCACCGGAACGACAAATGAGGTACCATGGCTGAGATTTCTTAACTCGGCTGACTTGATTTCCAAGCGTTGAGAGCGGTAGGTTAACGGCCGTTGGAATATGCCCAGCACGATATTCGAAATCTTCCCGAACATCGACAATTGTAGGCTTCTTAGCCAGTTCATTTTGTAATTCATTCGTTGAAATTGATTTAAATTTAGCAAATAGCAAGTTGATTTCCTCCTGCATACCCCCATGGGTATTTTTTATTATCATAACGGATTTTTCGCTCCTTGTAAACCTTCGAAAACAATCGGGACATAAAAAATGAGCGACCCTAACGCTTGAATACAAGGATCGCTCATCTTATAAGCTGTAAAACTATTTAATTTGGGTTCGTTTGAAATCCTTAATAATCTTCAAAGCCCGTTTGCGGGTCTTGATACTCGGGCTCTTCAAACGTCGATAAGCACTTGCCAAATACTGCTTTTCCATAATTTGTCACCTGTTTTCTCTGAATCCACGATAGCGACGTCATAACTTACCGTCGATAGTACCATGCTCCGCTACCTCTCAAGAGAAGCGCTTCGACTACCAACTAGCCTTATGCACGCCAGGAATCTGACCTGCATGCGCGTACTTTCTAAAGTTCAGCCGGGACATATCGAACTTGCGCATATACCCCCGTGGACGACCATCAATGTGATCGCGGCGACGCATCCGAATTGGATTGGAATCCTTCGGTAGCTTTGCCAATGCCGCGTAATCGCCCTTTAACTTCAATTCCCGCCGTAAATCGGCGTACTTTGCGACCAACGCCTGTTGTTTTTGATACTTTACAATCTTTGATTTCTTTGCCAAATTGATATCTCCTTTACTTTGTTTCTCTGAAAATTGCCCGCCGTTTTAATTTGGGCGAATACTTCGTCAATTCGAGGGGGTCTGGATTGTTCCGAATGTTTTTGCTTGTCAGATAAATCCGCTCACCAGTTTCAACGCATTCCAAAACAATATTTTTTCGCATCCAAATTCTCCTTTGCACGGTGGCTACTCGCCACCCATTTTAGTCATAACCATGTGAAATACAAATTTTAAAGTCAATCGTTAATAGTAACGATTACTATTATGCACAGATGGCGTTATTTTGTCAATCGCAACCATGAAAAAATGGCTGATCAATTATTCTTTTTTGAGAATAACCAATCAGCCACCTGAGTGAATCAAATTCATTTATTCAATTATGACGCTATCCCTAACTTAGAAATAGCAGAATCCCCGCGTCCCACACACAGTGGAGGATCGTACTTGGCCACAGGCTCTTTGACCGGTAGAAAATCCAGCCAAATATCAATCCCAGTGGCACCACCGTCAGAACATTGGAAAACCATCCCATCAATGAAAGGCCTTCGATTAGATAGAGGGGGACATGCGACAGCTGAAACAGAATCACTTGAATGATGTTGGCTGGCCAAAACGAATGGTGCTTGAGCAAGGAATTCATAAAGAAGCCGCGAAATAGCAGCTCTTCAGTTACGCCCGCACAAATCGTCGATCCGAAAAACTGGCCGCTATTGATGACATTTGAATGAAAGTGAAATCCGTGAAACTTGACCCACATATCGATGCCAAGATAGCCAATAAATAACGCCAGCAGCAGCCAAAACACAACCGGAAACTCAAATTGATACAGTTTTCGATTTTCCAACCAGAGGCCCCGCTGATTTCGATTCAGCCAAATGACTGCTAGGCCAACCATGATTGCGGTTTTGAACGCCACTTCCATCAAATCAGTCGTTAAACCAATCGGAATTTGGTTTTCGATTAACGCAATGCAGAGCCGAGCGGCAATCCACATCGCAAAAAACAGGCAAAAGTGCAGGTAGATATTCGTTTGTGTCCAAGATTTTTCCACTTCAAGGCCTTCCGATTCTCGATCTATAGATTGCTTAAAGTCTAGCACGCCCTCCCAAGGCTTCGCAACTTCTAATTGTTGGCCGTTTCAACCCAACTGCGCATCAGATAAACGTTAATCACCGACTCAACAATTCCGAATACCAACAGGACACTTGCCCCAACATAGACCTGAAGATAATCATTTTTGCTGACGATTCCAGTGAAAATATTGGCCAGCGGCTGAACGGTGTAGCTGATAATATAAATCAAAAGCCCAACGACAACCACGTAGAGAACGAGTCTGAAAAGGCGGGACCGGGTATCAGGCAAGAATGACGTTAACGTCGTTGTAATGAGGTGAACGGTGCTAACCGACGCCCATGAAAAGACGGCCAAGGCAAAGGTCAGGACAATCAGGGCGATGGTTAGATTAATCAAAAAGCCAGTGTTTCCCCACTCCGAACTGGAATGGGCAGCCATGTAAGAAAATGATCGTTGAACACTCTTAATAACCTCATTGAGATTTGTGAGCATCGCCAACATTGAAAAAATCACTTGGGTCACGCCCAGGTAAAACATGCTGATGACGGCGGCCAGAATATTAGCCATATACAGTTTCGTGTCACTGGTTGGAATTAATCGGTAACAATCACTCACAAACACCGTTTCATTATCTCTGGCAATCAGAATGAAGGCGACAAATAACACGATAAATGAGTAACTAACCGTGATTCCCAAGGGATCTTCCGTATTCAGGTTACCCCGGTAAACCATATACAAAATTGTGAGGATAATGGCCACGACGTCCACAAGGAGAATGTGGTTAATGATCCGAATTCGTTTGCGACTAAGTACCTTTAATAACGACAGAAAGTTAGTCATTGCTATCACGCCCTTCATATGCTTTTTCATAGTAATCTTCGATGCTTTGTCCAAACTTCTCCCGAATTTCTTCGGTTGATTTCTGGTCAAAGACTGTCTGATCCTTAATGATCACCACTTCGTCAAGAATGCTGGCGATTTCGGAAACGTAGTGGTCGCTCACCAAGATTGTTGCGGTTTCCGGTTTCCACCGAATCATGCTGTTGATGATCTTTTTGCGGGACATACTATCAATTCCAGAGAACGGCTCGTCCAACAGGTACACTTTGGCGTCCCGTGATAGGGTTAATCCGATAATGAGCTTTTCGCGCATCCCCTTTGATAGTTGGGATAATTTAAGGCCTTCATCAATTTGGAGAAAGCCAGCCAATTCGTTATAGCGCTTGTCAGAAAAATCGGGATAAACATCCTCGAAGAAACTGACGATCCGGTCAATCCGCATGTTCCGTGGAAAACCCGTCAATGGTTCACTAAAACTGACCACCGCCTTTTTTTCGGCAATGCCCGTTTCTCCATCAATGGCAATCTGGCCGAAGTATCCCTTACCAACGCCGGCGATTAGCCGCATTAAGGTTGTTTTGCCGGCACCGTTTTCGCCCAACAGGCCAACAATCTTCCCGGCACCAATGCTCAAATTGATGCTTGCTAAAATCGCCCTCATATTCTTACGATAACTTAAATTCGAAATTTCAATCGCGTTTGTCATTTCTGATCATCCCTTTGTTTATCGATGTATCTGCCCAAGTCATTCAAAATCTCTTCGTCACTCACGTTGAGTTCCCGTAAATTTTTATATAATTGTTGCAAATGTTCGTTAATTAATTGTTCCTTTAACTCACTAATCTGCTGATCAGTTGCCGTGACAAAATTTCCCTTCCCACGTTTTGGTTCGATTAAATTCTCGGCTGTTAATTCACTCAGAGCGCGTTGAATTGTATTGACGTTGACCGTCAAATCAACGGCGAGTTGGCGAACGGAAGGCATTTTGTCCCCCGGCGCCAGCTTACCCGTGATGATTTGCCGATAAATATATTCTTTAATTTGATAATAGATTGGCACCTTATCGTCGAACTGCATTTTCAAGCCTCCCTAGTGTTATATGTTACTATTACACTATAACACGGCCGCCAAAAAATACAAGCTACCGGGTTCAGAATCGGCGAATTATTTCAGTCGAACTGTTTGCAAAGCATTCATCTATGCCATATTCTGATGGTAATAAGCGAAGGGACGTGGTTTAAATGCGCGGTTGGTGGGTATCTTTGATCATTGAAATTCTAATTTTAGGCGGTCTCGGTATCTTTGTCATGCTCAGGCAAGTAGATGGTGCCGGCGTTGTCCAAACCTTACCGGCAAAGCTGGCGAGTTTAGCGGTTGTTGGAATCCTGGCCGTCGTCGTGATTGGCATTCAACTGTTAATTCTCATCCCGATTCGCCGGAAACGTCAGTAGGTCTCCCCTTAATCCGGACAATGTTAATCAACATGCTTATTAATGGTTGATAGGCGCCATCATTTTACGTTTGTGAAGTAATCATCATATAATTCCCAAGGCATTTTGGTTGCATTTCACAAGGCTTCTGCTATATTTAAGTTGATGATTGTTGTAACCGTTTTCATTTATAACAAGGGGGATTTTCTCATGGCTATCAAAAAAGTAACCGTTGCTGGTAGTGGTGTGTTGGGAAGTCAAATTGCGTTTCAAAGTGCCTTCAAGGGCTTCGACGTGACCGTTTATGATATTAACCAGGAGGCCGTGGACAAGGCAGCTGAGCGAATCAAGGGGCTGCGCCATGCTTACCGAACTGATATTGACGCAACTGACGAGGAATTTAACGCGGGGATTGGACGACTGCGCTTCACCGACGACTTAGCTGATGCTGTTAAGGATGCTGATCTGGTTATCGAAGCGATTCCGGAAAATCCTAAGATTAAGCGTGATTTCTATAAAAAGATTGGCACCCTGGCACCAAAGTCCGCTATCTTCACCAGTAACTCATCAACGTTAGTCCCAAGTATGTTTGCCGCAGACACTGGCCGGCCAAAGCAGTTCTTGAATATGCACTTTGCAAACCAAGTTTGGTTAAACAACACGGCTGAAATTATGGGCTCACCGGAAACTGATCCGGCAATCTACGATGAAATTGTTGCGTATGCGCGCCAAATTGGCATGATTCCGATTCAACTAAAGAAGGAACAGCCCGGCTACATTCTCAACTCCCTATTAATTCCATTCCTTGATGCCGCTGAGCAACTGTGGCTAAAGGGAATTGCGGATCCGCAAATGATTGATCGAACCTGGATTGCGGCAACTGGTTCGCCATTCGGTCCCTTTGGAATTTTAGATGCGGTTGGTATTCGAACCGCGTACAATATTACCGCGGCGGAATTGAAGGACCACCCGGAACTGCAACCGATTGCCGATCGCCTCAAGGAATTACTCGATCAGGGAAAACTAGGAATGGAGTCCGGCGAAGGCTTTTACAAGTACCCTGATCCTGAGTTCAAGAAACCCGAATTTTTAAATGAATAGTTTTAATCGACAATAACTCCTTGGTCGAGAATCATATTTAATGTCGCACCAAAAAGATGGGCACCGCCAATCTCATTTGAGATCAGTGGTGCCCATCTTTTTGGCAGTTATTGAACTCCTTTAAACTTTGAAAATCCATCCACCAAGAAATTTGAAATGGTTAACCACGTTATAAAAATTGGGATATTCCCAATCAGTTGCAGCTCCACAAGTAAGAAAAAAAGCCCAATCGTTGCAACCGTGGCGATTAAGATCGAAGTAAATCCGCGGCGGTAATGATGATAGTTAAGTTCTGGATGGTACAAATACACCTTCCTACCAGCATATGCGTACCACGCAATCCAGGTAAGAATGAAGGCAAGCATTAACCAGATTGGATCAACTTTTAATGCCACCATAAAAATATCGATGATGAGCGTTATGATCAGCGGTACGTTGTTGAAGAGGGCGTATTTCCAATTAAATGTCATTGGTTGGTCTCCTGTAAGATTTAAATCCATTAACTATGGCATAGTATAAGCCAAATGACGCCAAGAAAGTGGCTGGAGACCCCCATGGTATAGCCGCTAACAACAATCCCAATGATGCCCACAAAGACCACAAAATTGGACATGATTGTCGATTCAAAGTTATGGAGGTCCAACTCAGGATGTTTCTTGAAGAATGTTTTACCGTATCGATAGTGAATAAAAAATTCCAAAACCGAAAAGATTCCGACAGCGACTAGTAACGCGCCAACCACATTTGATATGTATATATGAACAAGCAAATACAGAGCAATTAACGGGATATATGGGACAAAACAAATTAGGGCAATCTTAAAATTAAATTTCAATCAACGACACTCCTTAACAAGATTCCCCCACCCCTCAGAAAATTGTTGCGTTAACTATACCATACATTAACCATACCATAATGGAAGAAATTCGTGAAATTCCCAAAAATTATGGTAAACTTTGGGTATTCAAATAAGATCACTGGGGGTGCCTTGTGCTGAGATGGCGTTTCGCCAATCCCTTTGAACCTGATTTGGTTAATACCAACGTAGGGAAGTGGAAAAATGAGAACAACGAGTACCAAGTCCGGTTGCGTTCTGTTTGAAAATTTTGTTTTGAGGAGTATCCATTCATGAAATTTTCCGAAGAATTAGTCGCAGCGGGACAACCAATTTTACATGAAATTTATCAACATCCGTTCGTCCAAGGAATTGGCAACGGAGACTTACCAAAAGAAGCATTGACGTTTTACGTGGGTCAGGACTATAACTATTTGAACGCGTTCATCAAGGTTTACGCGGCTGCCATTCAAAAATCGGAAACCCGGGCCGACATGGCAATCTTTGCGAAACAAATCGACTTTATTTTGAACAGCGAAATTCATCCCCACCACAATTTCTGTAACGTTGCCGGGGTGAAATATGAAAGTTTGCAGCACGAAGCCCAAGCTCCCGGCACTTACCTATACAATGAACATATGTACCGGGCTGCCCGAACTGGCGACCTAATTGATATCGTTGCCGCCATGACACCATGTCCATGGACATATCTGGAAATCGCAAACCGGTTTGTGAATCAGGGTAAGAACACTGATGATAATGTCTTCAAACCATGGATTGATTTTTATGCCAACATGGAAAATGACGATGACAGTATCCTGCCGCAGTTATTTGCCTTGATTGATCGTGAAGCCGAACACTACGACCAGCACCATCTGGATATCGTTAAAGAAGAATTTTTAAAGAGCTGTGAACTCGAGTGGGAATTCTGGGATCAAGCGTATCATCAGCGCAGTTGGCACTTCGTCAAACCAATGAAGCAGTACCGTTAACAGCGAAAACGCGCCTTTTATAGCCTATTTAAACCACTAATCAAATAAAACACCTGCGACAACATTGAGCTGTCACAGGTGTTTTTTGCGATCATCATCCTTGAGCTCACCAAGCCGGTAATCTTTCTAGTCAGGCTTTAAGGTTTCGCTTTAAATAACTTCGTAAACAACCAGAAATTGATGGTTCCCACAAACAAGATAATCCCAAACGCCATCTGACTGCCGACAGCCACGTTTTGCGCGTTTGAAAAGTGGGGAACGGTTATCGAACTCATGAGCACCGCCATCACGGTTGTGCCGATAGAGCCGGCAACCTGTTGACCAGTACTATATACGGCGTTGGCATCATTGCGAACGTCACCGCTTAAAACTTTAAGGCCGTAAGTCATACAGTTACCAAAGGCCATCGAGCGGCCCATGGCAAAGACGGTGTAGAGTAAAATAATGCCAATAATCGATAGATGACGACCATAAATGGTAAATCCCAATGCCGTAATGAAGAACAGTGTGTTCCCCAAGTATAACGGCAGTTTGCCGCCATACCGATCCAACATCCAGCCATAAATTGGTTGACCCAATCCGTTTAAAACACTTCCTGGCAGCAAAACCAGTCCACCAATGAAGGCACTGGCATGATCAACCACTTGGACGTAATTTGGCAGCACAAAGTTAATCCCGATATTGGAAGCCTGCAATAAAATGTATGGCAAAAAACTATAAATAAATGATGGGTGCTTAAAAACAGCTAAGTTGAAGAGCGCCTTCTTACTGAATTTGGATCGCCACATAAACAAACCAAACGTGATGACGGTGAAGGCAAAATACCAAAGGCTATTTAAAAGGCCGTGGGCATCTCCCATGACATTCAAGCCCATAATCAAGCTGGTGAGTGAGACCGCCAATAACGCAAACCGTAACCAATCGAAAACGTAATGGCGGGTTGGCGAATATTGTTTAATGGTGAAAATCCCGAGAATCAATAATAACGCGGTGATCGGCAAGGTGATCCAAAAAATCATCCGCCAACTGGCAAAGTAATCAACCGTTCCGCCAAAGGTCGGCCCAAGCGCAGGAGCAACCAGGATAATGAGGTTGGCCATGCCCATATAGGTTCCAAACTTAGTTGCTGGAACGGTGTCCATAATAATGTTAATCATTAACGGTCCGGTTAGCCCCACGCACCCAGCCTGAACCAGGCGGCCAAGCAGCAGGACCCAGTATGTGGTGGCCATTCCGCCAAGAATATCCCCTAACATGAAGAGACAGGCCGCGGCAATGAACAACTGCTTATTTGTGAAGCGCCGCTTTAGATAGGCAGACGTGAGCATCAATAATGCCACCGTCAGCAAATACCCCGTCGTCACCCATTAAACGGTGGTCAGCGAAACGTTGAACTGCTTCATCAGCGTTGGAAAGGTCACGTTCATTGACGTTTCCGTTAGGACCCCCATAAAGGTCATTAGGGAAATGACAACAATGACGAAGAACGGATGCTTCGCGTTTTGTTTTTGAATTGATGTTTGTGATTCTACCACGGTTAATGAGTCCCCTTTGATTAAATTAATACTGAAAAGCGCATTTAATCATAATAAACCATTTAGGCAAGAAGATACAAGGGGAATTTTACTAAAAAATATCATTTTTTCATTAATCAGGCTTTTATTTTGTAATACCCGCATCTCGATCGACAACCTCGAATAATTCACAAACACACGGGATATTGGGGGGGGGAAGGACTGCTTGAGCCGCTGATACTCATTTTTAAAAAACGCTTCGTGAACCGTGCGCCAATAGGTTAACGATCGGTCCCCTTCACCTTCGTGAAACGCGTGCTCCGCGGAAACCCACTTATAAGGAACGATTTCAACCACCTTGGTTTGGGTGATACAGGCCGGAGTCCCATCAGCCCATAGGATCATATTATAATCACCAGCCTTTGGCAGTGGTTCGTTAGATTCGTAATCCTCCAGAGCAGACGTTGTTGCGGTCTTAATTCCCTTTACAACCAATTCAGCGAGCTGATTAGCCGTTTCAGCGTCGTCACCAAATGCCCAGGCATCATAGTGGGCATTTTCCAGACGATGGGTGGTCACAAACCGCTGCCAGTATGCATGTATTTGATGATTCATTTTTATCTCCTCGCCATCGTTAATTAACTTTTATCTATTAACCATTCAGTCATCAGGCACTCTTCGTTACGCAAAGCCTTAAAAGCATCAACATCGGGCCCAGAAAGTGTCCGGACCCGATGTTATTAAGAAATTTAAAGTCTCAAGCAGATTATCCCGCCAAAATCGAAAACTAGTTCCCACTCACCTCGGAAACTGATTCCGAAATGGTTTCTTTAATGGCGGATCCCAGTCGTTTGATCCCCGTCTTGATCTGTTCCTCAGACATGTTTGAGAAGTTTAACCTGAACGTTCCCGGAGTAACCGCATCAGGATAGAACGGTTCACCAGGAACGAAGGCGACGTTATGCTTAATGCAGGTATTAAAGAGTTCTTGGGTATCAATATTACCAGGTACTTCAACCCAGATAAAGAGTCCACCCTCGGGATGGCTATAGTTGACCCCCTTCGGAAAATCGGCTTCAATTGCCGCCATCATGACATTCTCCCGTTTCCGATAAACCCGCTTGATCTTATTAATGTGATCTTCAATATCGTACTCGGCCATGAACTTTGCCACAATGTGTTGCGTTAGATTATCCGAGTGCACGTCGGCAGACTGCTTCATTAAAGTAAACTTCTTCATCAATGACGTTTCGGCAACGATCCACCCTAAACGCAAACCGGGTGCCAAAATCTTCGAAAAAGTACTGAGATAGATGACCCGATTCTGATCATCATAAAATTTAATTGGTGCAATATCATCACCAGCAAATCGAATGGCCCCGTATGGGTCATCTTCTAGAATCATAATGTCGTATTGATCGGCGATCTGAATCATTCGGCGCCGGCGCTCAGCTGACATGGTCCGACCGGTTGGATTCTGGAAATTTGGAATGGTGTAAATAAACTTAGTGTTGGGATTTTCCGCAACCGCCTTTTTCAGGTCATCCATCTTCATTCCGTCTTCGTCCATCTCCACCCCAACGATGTGGGCCCCGTAACTACGGAAGACGTCCAACGCACACAAATAGGTTGGTTTTTCAACAATCACCGTATCACCGGGATTAATAAACATTTTTGCGGTTAAGTCAATCGACTGCTGGGAACCAGTCGAAATCATCACATTATCGATTGCGGTGTTGACGCCCTGTTTGGCCATCCGCTTCACGATTTGAGTCCGTAATGCGGGGTCGCCAATCGCAGCACTATATTGTAAAGCCTGTCGGCCACTTTCATCATAAACTTCATTTGTGACCTTCTTGAGAGCGTCAACCGGAAATAATTCCGGCGCGGGGAGGCCTCCGGCAAAAGAAATAATGTCTGGACTGCCGGCAACCTTCAAAATGTTGCCGACTGGATCTTCGTCACTGGCTGGTACACGAGTAGAAAATTGATATGTCATATTAATGCACTCCTTACGTGATTGATTGTTAAACTTCATTGAAATGTTAATTTTTTTGTTAATCTGATTACACGACTGAATGGCCACATAACGCGAAGACGCCGTTAACCCGTCGAACTAATTTTTGCAATTCTAACTCTCTCATCATGACCACTCCTTAATTTATTTTTCCAACTAAAAAACGCCCCCTGGTTATAAAACCAAAGGACGTTGCTTAACGCGGTACCACCTTAATTTGAACGACTCTTACGACCCGCTCCTTAGCATGTACGGGGATCAAGATCCCGATACACCGCACGATAATGGGTGCACCCATTTCACCTCGAAAAGTGAACGCATTGATCAACCTTTCCAAATAACAGTTCCAATACCTTCTCACCCGCTGGTACTCTCTTGGTGAAGCTGTTACCGTAATCCGCTGAATCAAACTAATTAGTCGGATTTAAATGTTGTATGCAGTTTAGTTCAATACCAGTGAACCTGTCAACCACTTTATTAAAACTTTTCACATAATTATTATCAAACGACCATAAAATCGCATCACGTGTCATTTAGTTAATAATAGGCATTTGATTGATTTCTGGGGCCTGCTTAGTTTATGCTCATAGTATGAGTAACAAGAGAGGAGTGGTTCCGTGATAATCAGAACCGTTCGCCAGGCAGATTATTCACCCATTTCTGATCTCCTGATGACAACATTTTCAAAATCTCAAAATGGCTATGGTGGAGAAGCAGCCTTAGTTGAAAGAATTCGCAAAGATCCGACTTATAAACGGCGCTTTGAAATTGTCGCTGACCAGGCAGGCCGATTGGTCGGTTACGGTCTCCTGAGCAACGTTATTATTGAAAACGAAAACCAATCGAAAACCGGTTTGTGTTTGGCGCCGATGGCCGTTATCGCATCCCACCAGCGCCAAGGAATTGGCAAACAAATTTTGACCGAGTTGGAACATCGCGCAGCCCTTGCCAAGTTCCCCTTCATCAGTGTGCTGGGATGGCCGGATTACTATGGCAAACTTGGCTATCAAAGAGCCAGCCAATTTGGGATTAATCCCCCATTTCCAGCTCCGGACGACACCTACATGATTAAAGCAATTATTCCCGATGGCCTTTCGGGCGTCCAGGGAACCGTTCATTATCTTAGGGCCTTTGGGATGTAACCGATTTCTGATAAATTCTCATTACTTCATTATTTTTAACCACTAGTTTGATTATCAAAATCATTTTAAGCTAGGGGGGATTCCTTTATTGGCGGTCGTAACGAATAAGGGACTTCGTTTTTGAAGAAACACGAGGGGATTTTTTTGACAAACACAATTCTATTAGTTGAAGATGAAGAGGCTTTAAGTTCTTACCTAATTCCGGAACTCCAATTTGAAGACTATCAAGTTCTTTTAGCCCGTGATGGGGTTGAGGCTTTAAGTCTTTATGACAATAACCGGGGCAATTTGGATTTGATTATCCTCGACTGGATGTTACCTAAACTAGATGGTCTAGAAGTCTTACGGCGAATTCGCAAGGGTGACGATATTCCAATCATCATGATGACCGCCCGCGGATACGTGGGTGATAAAGTCGCCGGTCTGGATAGTGGTGCCGACGATTACATTACGAAACCATTTGAAATCGAAGAACTTCTCGCCAGAATTCGGGTAATTCTGCGCCACCAACACCACCGCCCAAAAGTGACAAATCTCTACACCGTTGAGGACTTAACATTGAATGCCAAGTCCCGGCAAGTCACTCGGGGTAATCACTTGATTCAGCTAACCCAACGCGAATATGAATTACTATTGATCCTAATTAAGCATACTGGGGAAACGCTCACTCGCAATGAACTATTAGATTCCGTCTGGGGCGTTGACTTTGAAGGTCAACCAAATGTCGTGGACGTGTACATTCGCTACCTGCGCAATAAAATTGACCGAAAATACCCGAAGCAATTAATTCACACTGTTCGGGGAATCGGTTATGTGCTTTCTGGGAATTATCAGGAGTAGGAGGCTTACGTGTGCGACAACCCAAAAATCGGACGACCTTTCAGGCAATCCGTTTAAACTTCACAATTATTTTTACGCTTTTCGCAATTTTTACCGGGGCTTCAGTGATCACGATGGTGGGCGTTAACCTCGTTCACCAAGAACAAACCCAATCAGCAGAATTGCTTAAAAGTCTGAACCGGTCGTTTATCGACAACAAACCTGATTGGAATCAGTGGCGGCGTAATAGCAGTATCAACACCCAAAATACGTATGTCAAAGTCACTGATCAAACTCATTCCAAAGAGCGGCCAAAGATTTTTTATTCAAAAGGAACTGAACAATTCCTGGCAGCCAAACCAACAAAGCTGTCACAGATGCTTCACTTCCCATTTTTCCCCGCCCTCATCTATAACCACGGGTATGGTCTTCTGTATTACAGAAGCGGTATTCGTACGGGCGCAAGAAAGAATATTCGCTCAGAAATCTGGATGAGTTTAAATCCAATCGTCAGCACCTTACTTTCAGTCATGCTAGTGGTTCTGTGCGTATTGATCATTGGCCTGGCGCTCGGGTGGTTCGTGATTTCAGTTGTTTCTAAGCGGCTAACATCATCGTTACAGATGCTTCAAACAACCGCCCAAAGACAAAGCCGATCCGTCACCAAGATTGAAAGTTTACTGCCGGTTCCCGCTTCGCCGGTTGAGGTTCGCGAACTAGCTACGAGTTTTAATAACCTGTTAGCCGCAATTATCGAAAATAACCGCCGGGAAAAGGCCTTTATTTCGAATGCTTCACACGAATTACGAACCCCGATTGCCGCAATCCGCGGTCACGTTTCGCTTGTCAAACGGCGTGGCCAACAACATCCAGAGATCGTTTCGCGCTCGCTTGATTTTATTGACGATGAATCTGCTAAAATGCAATCTTTAGTCAACAGTTTACTGGCTCTCTCACGAGCGGATAAAGAAATCGTTCAAAAGGATCATTTTGACTTAAATAGTGTGGTTAACGAAACAGTCGAGGAACAACGGGCAATTTTAGCCCAAACCATCAACGTAGCCGAGGCTTCCCCGACAACGGTGCTTGCAAATCAAACCAACGTCGCCCAAATCATCTCGATTATTTTGGACAACGCTGGAAAGTACGCCCCCAAAACGGCAACAATCGATGTGATCATTGCCGCAGATGGATCCAAAACGACATTGTCGATTCGAAATAATGGTCCAAGTATCCCGGATGAGGATAAACAGCACATTTTTGATCGATTTTATCGGGGTGATCATGCGCATAGTAACCAGGTTATTGGCAACGGACTGGGATTATCGATTGCTTCTCAATTAGCGGCGCTGAATGACATTAAGATTACCGTTACGGACGTAATCCCCCACGGCGTCAGTTTTAACCTCATATTTTCAGACTCAGATTCAAATAACACCAAATAAAAATCAGGCCCAGATTTTAACTTCAAAGGCCTTCAAAAAGCGGATGAGACAACTGCATTCAATGTCTCATCCGCTTTTTGAAGGCCTTTTGTCGTCGAAGCTAACCATGAAAGATTTTCCTGTGAATTTCTCATTTTTTTCTCTTTTTACACCCGTATCGCGCGGTTCTGTTTAGTCCTATTCTTAAGCTGTCGAAAAGTCAATTGACGGCACACCCATTTTTCAATTGACTCAAGCTTAACGATTGGAGCCGATTAACATGCAATCATCATTTCTTAGTAAGCATCCCTACCTCAGCCTTGGCTGGATAATCTTTATCTGCTTAGCGGTTAGCGTTGCGTCTGAATTGCCGCAAATATTTTTTATGGATCAAAACATATTAAACGATATTAGTCGGTTTCAAACGCCGCAACGAACGGCATTCTTTCGGGTCATCGCGTTGACGGGGAGCCCCGCAATCACGTTCTTGATAGAGATTCTTCTTGTCATTCTTCTGTGGCAGCGTAAACACGTCAGTGCCGCACTCATTGCCCTCACCATGGCAATCGGCGGCAACGCAGCTGGCGTCCTGATCAAATTTTTGGTTCACCGACCACGACCCACCAGTTTCATTTCGGCAGCGTCCGGCTATAGTTTTCCCAGCAGCCACGTCATCGGATGCACCATTTTAACGATCATTATTTTTAAATTCGGCATCCAGTTAATTCCGGCCATCCGAACGCAAATATCGATTGAGATGCTCATTCTTTTCTGGCTCGTCTTGGTTGCTTTGTCGCGGCTCTACCTGCAAGCCCATTATCCTTCTGACGTACTGGGTGGTGGTTTGTTCGCACTCATTTGGTGTCAGACGGTTCTGGTCGCATTTCGCCAAGAACGCGTAAAAATCACAAATCTCATTAAGAGCAAGGGGGGAAGTTAATCATGAATCCCGAGAATCGCACGCGACAATCCGTTATCATCATGGGCAGTTCATTCATCCTCCCATTGGTCGTCGTCGGCATTATTTTGGCAGCTAACAACATCACGCCATTCGGAAGTCGCAATCTATTGGTTGGGGATATGGGCGCGCAATATTCCCCATTTTTCACAGCCCTGCGACATGCTCTCCTCACGGGCCACATGAGTTGGTTCTCATTTTCAGTTGGCGTAGGTGAAAATATATTTTCACTCGTGGCTTACTATTTGTTAAGTCCTTTCAACCTGATTATTTTACTATTTTCATCGGCAAATGTTCCCACGGCGGTCACGATAATCCTGATGTTAAAAATCGCGACCATGGCATTGACCATGAGCTTTTACCTCATCCATCATTTTCACAGGGTTAACTGGATTGTTCCCTTTTTCGCATTGGCGTTCAGTCTGTCCGGATTCGTAACCGCAAACCTTGCGAATATCATGTGGTTGGATGACTTGATCTGCTTACCGCTAATCTGCCATGGCATTGACCAGATTAAAGCAGGCCACCGTTCCTACCAACTTTTTGCGTGGTTAACCATCGCGATCATCACGAACTTCTATATTGGCTATATGATTGGTTTGTTCACCATCATTTACACAACAACTTTGATCATGGCTGCCAAGCAACCCGAACATTCTTTAACAAAGACACTTGGCGAAAACGGCCCGTTTATCCGCTCAGTCATCGGGACAGAATTTCTAAGCGTGATGACAACCATGACGGTACTTCTGCCGGTCGCGTTAGGAATGATCCAAACCGCCAAGGTGGCGCCCGCATCACCCACTCAAACAGCTGGAACGAGAACCCCGCAATTTGGATTGGAAATTCTCTCACAGTTTGGTATGGGAGGCACGGCCTATTCGAATCGGCTTTACCACGCCCCGGCAATCTTCTCTTCGATTGCGATCATCATTTTATTTATCAGTTATTTTGCGCATCCATCAATCTCCCATCAGGAAAAGGTGGGAACTGGGTTTGCGTTTGGTTCGCTGTTCTTAAGTATGATCATTGGCCCAATAAATCTCATCTGGCATATGCTTAACGTCCCTTCCGGATCACCATTTCGATACTCATTTCTGATCAGCTTTGTCATGATCGCCGCTGCCTACCAAGTCTGGCTGGCACATCCAACACGGTTATCAGATCGGGCTAAGTGGCTCATCCCGATTGGCATCAGCTTCGCGCTGTTAATCGGCTTTGAAACCATCAAAATCGGTACCGTAACGTACCATAACACATACCTCTCGGTGCAACCCGCCTCGGTTAAGCTGCTATTGCTAAACCTGACGTTGGTGCTGCTTTTCTCAATTCTGATTTTCGCAAATCATCACCGCTTGTTCACAACCACAATTGGGGGCTTTATTGCCTTAGAAATGGGTGGTAATTTAGCCTATGTCGTTCAAAGCGAGCCTCTGGGAAATCAGCGGACCTATGCCAGTGGTTTTAATGCTGAAACTCAGCAACTCTCATCGTTATCGGAACCACAAACCCATCTTTTTCGAATTGATAATCGCAGTAATCTACTGGCACCCGCTTTTTCGGAAATTTACCTCGGGTATAATGACCCCACTGCCTTTCAATACGCCGGGATTCAGGAGTACAGTTCTACTCTTCACGAGCCGGTCCGTGAGTCACTTAAAGAATTGGGATTCTTCAGCAAAAATCAGCGCCGAATCAGCAACGTTGGCGCAACAGCAATTTCTGATCTCTTACTGGGGGTTAAATATAACCTCGCCGCCACCCAGACGCCAAACCTAAATTCAGCGTACGTCGGAATGGGCTTTCCTGTGACCAAGCAATTTGTCGATCTGAAATTAAAGCCAGGCAGGATCTTTGCGAATCTGGCATCAACCCTCAAAACCATTAAACCAAGCTCTGATACCTTCCTTACTCACCAGAAGATCCGGCGAAAAACCGTCAGTCGATCATCGCTTCCAGGCCTCTATCACGCCACCTTTACCGTTGACCCAACCCAACGGGGACCGCTTTATTTAACCACGACCTCCCCCGTGTTTCGCATGTCGTCGCTAACCGTAAATGGTCACCAAGTCGATCTCGTTACCAATGGGCTTCATAAAAAATACCTTGTGAAGCTTGGCACCGCGTCTGTTGGCCATGCAGTTCACATTGTGATTACCGGTGCCAGTCAAAAAACACTCAGGGGTATTCAAGTGCAATCTCTCAATGTTCAGTCACTGACACACTTAACGAATCAATTGCGGTCAGAAGCATTCATTCCCACCTACGACGGCAATCACATTCAAGGCACCATCAAACAATCCAATCGGCGATCCAAATGGTCCTATATCGCAATTCCGGACGATTCTGGATGGTCAGCAGCCGTTAATGGTCGGCAAGTTGTCATTCATAACGCGCTGGGTGCTTTTATGGCCATTCCACTAACCGCAACCATTAATCACATCTCAATGACGTATCATGTGCCAGGCTTATTCATCGGCCTTTGCCTATCATTGCTGGGCTTGTCAGGCTATGGTCTTTGGATAACGATATCAATTTACCAAAAAAAGTTAAAACGAAAGGATGGTCGTTAACCAATGGCAATCCCATCTCATCATCAATTACCTTCTCGGATTGAATGGATCGATATTGCTAAAGCATACGGGATTATCGCCATTGTTCTGGGCCACATCTTATCTCATACTCCGGTAAGCCACTTTCTTTATTGGTGGCACATCCCCTTGTTCTTCATCCTAAGCGGCATCTTCGTTAAACCGCTTAACAATGTCCACGACTGGCAAAAATTTTTTAATCATCGAATTAAACCCGAGTTGGAACTTTACATTGGAATGGGTATCCTCCTCATCGGGTTATACACCGTCATTCACCACAAAAATCAGATGTTTTTGCAAAATCATTTAGTCGACCTGATTTATGGTGGTCGCACACTTAATTTTTACACCAGCACGTTCTGGTTTATTAACGCCTATATTCTAACCATCATCGTGCTCACAATCATCATTTCACTCATATCTAGTCGAACCATGCTCGTTTTATTAGTCACGGGTGGCTTGCTTCTTGGTGCCAGTTACAGTCAGGTCAGTTGGATGCACATTAACGGATTTGCCATGATTCCGTGGAGTGCCGACACGGTTTTGATCACCCTATTTTATAGCTATATCGGCTACACCCTGTTTCACGCGAATCGCAATTGGATTCAGGACCCAAAGGCGATTAGTGGCATCATCGTTATCGCGACAACCCTCATCCTCATTCATCTCAACGGTGGATTTACTTTCCGGCTATCGCTCAAGTCCCACCTGATTCAAAGCTCACTGCCAAAAGCGGTGGCACTTATTCTGATACCCACCAGTCTTGCCCTCGGCGTGATGGTTTGCGCTTTGATAACATCTAAATTACCCTTTAAATTTGGCCTGCCACTGATTGGCCGGCATACGCTGGCAATTATGTATGGCCACAAATTATTTTTGGATATCTGTGGCTTGGTAGGGCTCAAGAATCCGGTGATCATCTTACTTGTTGGCATAGGCGCACCATTGTTAGCTGCAATAACCATTCAACGGATAAGCCACTTAACAAACTCACTCGCGTATGGACTCAACAATAATTTTAGATAGCGCTGTCGCAATAAAGATCTCTTAAATTCAGTACTGTGTCATTGGTACGGCTGAATTCAAGAGATCTTTTAATTAATAATGCGCTTTTTATAAGTAGTGTCATTACATTACCAAGCGCATACAATGACGTCATTTTAAGTTATTTCGCTCTCTTTTAGGACAGATTTTTCGCATTAACTGCATCGGCAACCTGTTCAATATCCCCCGGCGTCGTCCGACAGCAACCGCCAATAATTTTCGCGCCGGCTGCCAACCACTTAGGGGTCAGATCAGCGAATGTTGCTGATTGGGGATTGGGTTCCCAGGTTTTCGTTTTGGGATCATAGATGTCACCGTTATTTGGATAAACAATGATTGGCTTGTCCGTATTCGGGACAATCGTCTTAATGGTTGCTTCAATATTATTCATCGAAGTACAGTTTACGCCAATCGCGCTGATTTGGGGATTGTCGTTGAAGTACGCCACCGCCTCGGCTAGCGGCGTACCGTCACACAGGTGCTCAGGGTCACTCACACTAAACGATAACCACGCGAACATATTCGGAAACCTGGTTTTCATCATAGCTGCCAACGCCTTGGCCTCATCAAAATTAGGCTGGGTCTCAAACGCAAACATATCGACCCCCGCCTTAGCCATCAGTTCCATGCGCGGGGCGTGAAATTCTTGAAATTCAGTGGTTGTCAGAAGATAATCGCCCGTATATTCACTGCCATCGGCCAAATAAGCACCGTAAGGGCCGACACTTCCGGCAACAATCGGATACGGTGCCCGATCGGCCCGCTCATCGGCGGGTAACTCAAAATAAAACTCATCTCGAGCAGCCCTAGCCAACCGAACCGCTTCGGTTATCAATTTTTCACTTTGGCCTTCACTATACCCAGCCTGTTCGAATCCGTTAACGTTTGCCTGATACGTATCCGTAATGGCAATATCAGCGCCTGCCTCAAAATCACTTTTGTGAACAGCCTTAACCGCCTCTGGATTATCAATGAGTGCCGTGGCCGACCACAGCGCATTATCAGTATGCACCCCCCGCTTCTCCAATTCGGTTGCCATTGCGCCGTCCAGAACTAACGCCGCTTTTTTCTTCAGATTTTCATTAATTAAATTTGCCATGTTGTCCTCCCGCATTTTGGGCTTGTGTCCGAGCCCATTTTAGTGCATTCTATTATGTATTGGATTCTCATTATTCTATCGCAAAATGAGAAAAAAGCAATTGCCTGGAGGTCACGTTTTGAAAAATCAACCCCACGTTTCATTAGAACGCAAAATGGAATCCCGTCACCTACTCATGATATCACTGGGCGGCGTCATTGGTACCGGACTTTTCTTGAGTTCCGGCTACACGATTCATGAAGCTGGCCCAATCGGGACCATTCTGGCCTACGGGATTGGCGCCGTTATCGTCTATCTCGTCATGCTTTGCCTCGGTGAGCTTTCGGTTGCCATGCCGCAAACCGGTTCATTTCACGTCTATGCCGACAAATTTATTGGCCCGGGGACCGGTTTTACAGTCGCCATTCTTTACTGGTTGACCTGGACGGTTGCCTTAGGGTCTGAATTCACAGCAGCCGGTCTGATGATGAGAACGTGGTTGCCAAATTCACCAACCTGGATCTGGAGCCTGCTCTTCATGATCATCATCTTTACATCCAACGCGCTGTCCGTTCGATTTTTTGCCGAAACCGAATTTTGGTTTTCGAGTATCAAGGTCGTCGCAATTATTTTATTCATTATTCTCGGCGGATTAGCCATATTCGGGGTCATTCCGATTAAGGGTTACTCCCACGCGCCTCTCTTCCATAATCTGGTTAAGGATGGCCTATTCCCTAACGGTTTTAAGGGCGTCTTTACGACGATGCTGACAGTAAACTTCGCCTTTTCCGGCACCGAACTCATTGGCGTGACCGCTGGGGAAGCCAAGGATCCCGCCAAAAACATCCCTAAGGCCATTCACACAACGCTGTTTCGGCTGATTATCTTCTTTATCGGCAGTATTACCGTGATGGCCGCCCTGATTCCGTGGCAGAAAGCTGGCGTGAATCAAAGTCCGTTTGTTCTGGTCTTTAACAGCATTGGCTTACCGTTTGCCGGTGACTTGATGAACTTCGTGGTTCTAACCGCGATTCTATCCGCTGCCAATTCAGGCTTGTACGCCTCGACTCGCATGTTGTGGTCACTGGCTCACGAAGGCATGATTCCCCTGAAGTATGCGAAAACCAATTCTCGGGGTGTTCCGATGATCGCGTTAAGCCTCAGCATGTTAGGCGGCATTCTTGCACTGGTTTCCAGTGTGGTTGCCGCTTCGACCGTTTATCTGGTGCTGGTTTCCATTTCCGGACTGGCCGTCGTGATCGTTTGGATGGCGATTGCCTACTCCGAAATTAACTTTAGAAAAGCGTGGTTGAAGGCCGGCCACACCACCGACGAACTGACATTCAAAACCCCGTGGTACCCACTCATTCCATGGGCAGCGTTCATTCTTAGTCTGCTCTCCTGTGTGCTGATCGTCTTTGATCCCACTCAGCGGCCCGCGCTATTCTACATGATCCCGTTCCTGATTCTCTGCTACGTGGTGTACTATGTGAAAATCAAAGTTCACCCAACAAAAAACCGGTCCGACAAATGATTGTCAAAACCGGCAGTAATTCACTTAATTATTTAGTGATAGTCTCATTTTCCGCGGCTGTCACTTTTTTTGTTTCGTGTGATGGAAAGGCTAATTTAACAAGGAATTGACCGTAACGGATGACCACAAAGACGACCATAAAGGTTGCCAACGTAATCTCGAGGTTTGCGACTGCACCGATAATGGCATTAAACCCGTTTGCTAAATGGAAACTGTGGTTGAACAGGTTCAATGCAGTTGCTGAAATCACCAGTGGGAATGTGAAGGCTCCAAAACTTGGATAAAATGACATCCGAACGTACTTAAAGATTTTCAATAGCGTCCCCCAGTAAAGCGTCTGAGCTAGTCCGACCATGATGAGGGCGAACACCCACGATGGATTCTGGGTAATGGTTAGGTAACCGGTTAGGCAAAGTGATGCGGGAGCCGCCATGATCGTGAGCAGCGGTAAGGTTGCTTCAAACATCATTTCCCGCCGTAACAGCCGAATGCAGACAATTGGCAGGAGAATCGCGTACAGCCCCAGGGATAACCAAAGAACCGGCATCCCAACTGCTGGAATAAAGTTATTCGAAGTTACCGGAATCACGCCAATCCCAACGAAGGTCACAAACCAGCTGGGTAACACGTGATTCAATTCAACGGATGGCCGCAATAGATGTTGATAGACAAAGTAGCCCATGATGACGAACTGTAACCCAACGGCCACCGTCCAAACGACGATGGGTAAGATTGGTAGTCCCCATGCTTTCAGGAAGGTACTGATAATCATTAGTGACATGGTGAACGTTGGCGCAACCGACGCAATCACCGGATCATTCAGATCAGCCAGACTGCTCTTGAAGTGAATCACAATCTTTGCAACAACCAATAAGATTAAAATAAGTGCTAACACACCCCAGGCATTGCCGACAACCGGCAATCCAATTGCCTTGAATAGATTTCCCAACGATGCAATCCCAAGAATCAGCCCACAGATGGGTAGGGGTAACTTCTTCAAAAATAACTTCATTCGCTTTCCTCCTATCTTTGATGAGCTTAATTATACGGGTTGTGTTAGAATAAATAAAATTGATAATATTAATTTTTAATATAGAGAAAGTTTATAGGTGATCACCCAATGTTCAAATTTTTGGAAACCTTCATGGTCGTATATAAAACCCGCAGTTTCTCGCTAGCCGCTCAGCAACTATTCATCACCCAGCCGACCGTTTCAAACCAGATCAAGCAACTGGAAACCCAGCTGCACACCGAACTCTTTGAGCGGCGGAGTCGGCGGGAAATGACACCAACTAAGGCGGCCGATCTTCTACATCAAAAGGCCGGAAAGATTCTGGACAACTGGCAGGAAGTGAGCGAACAAATTACCCACCTGGAAAACCAAGCAACGCCAAAAATCCGGTTTGGCATTTCACAAACCGTTTCAAGAATTCTATTTTCAAAAATTGCCCGCGACATGACAGATAATTTTCCAGAAATCAACTTTGACGTAACGGTTTCCAATTCCGAAGGGGTTCTTAACCAACTGGAAACCTATAAAATTGATTTGGGGATTATCGAAAAGCCGTTGGTCACCAAAAATATTAAGCGTCTCTCCATTGGCAAAGATCAGTTGGTCAAGGCCGGGATAGACACTGGTATCTGGATTACCAGGGAACCCGGGTCGGGGATTGGCTACTACACCGATCAATATTTCCGAGAAGCCGACGTTCAACCCAAAAAACTTATTCACGTCAATAACAGCGGCCTAATGCGTCGAATTGTCTCCCAGGGGGTTGGCCAAGCGTTATTGTCAAACCGCGACGTTCCAGACGGCGTCCAAACCACCGCCTTAGGTGATCATTTCAGTCGGGATTTTTACCTGCTGATTCGCGAGGAAAACGCCACCGACCCAGTGATGATCGCCCTGGCCAAGTTGATCCACCAAACCGCCAATAACGTTAATCCAAGCAGGTAAACTGCTGACGCCACCAATGGCTTACCCTACTTTAAAGCGGGATCATAAAAGCTAACCGGTAAAATCTGAGTCTGAGCGTGACGGTCAGCTGATGCGCCATTTGTCGTCAGCAGCTGGTCAATTAGTTCAGCCGCCAGCTTTTTAACCGGCTGAATGACCGTTGGCAGCTCCGGTGCAACCCGGCGGATTAATTGGCTGCCATCATATCCAGTGATCAGGATGTCCTTGAAAGGGACTTTACCGGCCTCCCTCACAATTCTGGCAAATTCCAAGGCAGCAACGTCATTACTGGCAATGATCCCGTCAAAGTCCCCGGGAATAATGTCGGCGGCTGGATGCTTATTAAAATCGACCGGTTCATACGAAACGCCGGCCTGATTCAAAGTATCAATCACGCCTTGAATTCTCAAGATTGTGGGCGATAACGACGTGTCCTCATCAACTGAAACGCAAACCCTTTTGGCACGATGGGCAATCATATATGCCGCGGTTAATTTACCCCCTTGATAATTATCGGACGACACGACCGGAATGTTTTCTGCCAGATTACGATCAAAAGAAACCACCGAAACTGCCGCATTCTTGTACCCGCGGCGATTCATGTTATGAGAACTTGAGATAATCCCGTCCACCTGATTTGAAATCAGCATTTCAAGATAGTCCTTCTCAATTTGTTCATTATTAGCGGAGGAAGCAATGATCGTCTTATATCCCCGCTTGAACAGCTGAAGTTCAATCTCGTTTCCCAATTCTGCGAAGAATGGGTTGGTTAAGCTTGGAAAAATCAGCCCGATAAATTTTGAAGGCTTTCCCTGCATTGCTCGAGCCAGTGCGTTCGGTCGGTAATTTAAGTCACGCATCGCCTGATGAACCTTGTCCTTGGTTTTTTGGCTGAGGGAACCGTAATCGTTGATGACCCGAGAAACCGTTGTCACGGACACGCCGGCCAACTGCGCAACATCTTGTAATTTTGCTACCACATCAATCAGTCCTTGCTTTATTTACCCATATTATACACGGAAAGGCTCATGACATAATATCTTGTCACGAGCCTTTTGAGACACCCAGTTTAGCTTCGGGTATTATAACGAGTTTTCGTTTTCGGAAACCACCGCTTTAAAGTGATACATATTTGAACTGAAATCGAATTGGTGGATCGGTTCATAAAAACCGGTATGCATCAGTTCGTCCCCACCAATCATTTCACCAGTCTCAACGTTTTGATATAGTTTTCCGGCATCTAACCCCGTCAATTTCAACTGCTGAAATTCGGGTTGGGCCGCTGCCAACAAATTAAACGAAAACGCGACGACCTCCGATTGGTCCGGCGCCACAAACTGCCAGGCACACCGGTTTCCATGGTTGGGATCGATTAGGCGGCTAAACTCACCGTATTGAATAACCGGCCGAATCTGTTTGTAAAAGGCCACTTCCTTTGATATGTGGGCCCTATCTTTCGCTGACATCTTTGTTAGGTCGAGTTCATATCCCAATACCCCACTCATGGCGACATTCGCCCGGGTTTCTAACGGCGTTGCCCGTCCAGTTTGCTGGTTAGGGGACACCGAAACGTGGGCGGTCATCGAGGAAATTGGATATGCCAATGACGTCCCGTACTGAATCTTTAACCGGGCGATTGCATCTGTGTTGTCACTGGTCCAGGACTGCGGCATGTAGTATAGCAGCCCGGCGTCAAACCGACCGCCGCCACCAGAACAGCCTTCCCACAGAATATCCGGGTTCTCCTCTGTCAGTTCTTCCAGCAATTGATAGAGTCCCAGAACATAACGATGAAGCACTTCTCCCTGCTTTTCCGGGGGCAGGCCAACCGAATAAATGTCACTCAAATGGCGGTTCATATCCCATTTAACATAATCAATTTGACAACTGTTAAAAATTGCCTTCATCTGTTCATGAACGTTTTCGCGAACTTCGGCCCGCCCCATATCAAGCACGTACTGGGACCGGGCGGGGCTCGGCTGCCGCCCCGGAACCTTTAACAAGTAATCCGGATGTGTTCGGTATAAGTCAGAATCAAAGGAAATCATTTCAGGTTCAAACCAAATACCGAACTTCATCCCCTGTTTGTGAATATAATCCGAGAACGGTTTTAACCCGTTTGGAAACTTCTTGGCAAATACTTTCCAGTCTCCAAGCGACGAGTGATCATCATCCCGGTGACCAAACCAACCGTCGTCGAGCACAAACATTTCAATCCCGGTTTTCTTTGCGGCGTCAACGATTTCCCGCAGCTTTGCCTCAGTGAAATCCATAAACGTGGCTTCCCAGTTATTCACCACAATGGGCCGCTGAGCATACTGGTATTTCCCACGGGCAACCCGCTCTCGTAAAAGGTGGTGGTAAGTATGGCTCATGTCATTCAGCCCATTTGCCGAGTAGGTCATAATCACCTCGGGCGTTTGAAAGTCGGCCCCTGGATCAATTTGCCAATCGAACTGGTCGTCGTTTATCCCAATGACGATTCTGATCTGACCGTATTGATCCTTTTCAACCTCTTCCTTGTGATTGCCGGAATAAACCAGACAAAACCCGTAGACGTCTCCCTGAAACTCATCGGTATCTGGATCGCAGACGGCGATGAAGTTATTCATTTGGTGGCTGGTTGTTCCCCGACGACTTTCAAAACTTTTAACCCCGTAGCCAATCGGTTCGCGTTGAATGTGCCGCTCGTTAACGTGGGCCCCCGGCAATGAAATGACGTCCTTGTTGCTGCTTGGCAAGTCAACTTGCATGGACGCGATCTTTTCCAAATGAACCGACTGCTTACCCCGATTGTGCAAATTTGCCGAGCGGGTCACAACATCGCGGTCCCGATAGATCGTATACACCAGGTCGAGTTCCAAGTCACTGAGCTGATCGGCGAGCGTCACAACCAGCGTTTCGGCCTCTTCATCATTCTTCGTGTAGGCTGCCGGCAACCCCTTTAACGCCGGCTTACCAGGTTGGATAACGTGGGATTGGTAAGTGAAAAATGCCGAGCGACTGCCGTCAGGTTGCCGAATAACCGTAGCGGGCGCCCGATAGTCGCCGTCGCCCTTACTGCTGTATTCCTGCAGCAGGAAATCAAGTGAGTAAGTGCGATCCTGCGAACCGGGAAGGTTCCCTGAGAAGCCCCGGTCCCGTTTCGGATTCTTTAACTGGCCGTGATAGGTTTTAATGCGTTTACCAAAGTACAAATGGCTCAGGAAACCACCCGTTTCAATACTGAACAGGTACGAAATATGATGGTTGTGCAGATGGAAAACGTGATTTTTGTCGTCAAATTCAATGAGGTGCTGATTTAATGGCTCGCGGACTGTCATGTGGTCACTCCTCCATAATTGAATCGTTAGTTACGGGTGCTAATTTGATAATTTCTTCAGTATTAGCCTGAATCATTGTGCCGGCGGCAGTCAACAAGTCGAAGTTCCTGAATTTCTGGCTGTTTGTCACCGTCACAATCACCGTATCATCCAATCCGGCCTTTTTAATGGCGGGGTCCCAAAATTCAAGCAGTTCGGTCCCGGCCTTAACGTGGTCTCCTTTTTCAACGTATGACACAAATCCCGTGCCCCGCATCGAAACCGTCCCAATCCCGATATGAATCAGCATCGCCACGCCGTTATCGCCGACAATTCCAACGGCGTGACGGGTCGTGAATACTTGACTAATCGTTGCGTCAAAGGGAGCCAGTACCTTACCATCATTTGGTTTAATAGCAAATCCATTGCCAGCTTGACCAGACGCAAACGTCTCATCGGAAACGTTGGCAAGGGGCAATAGTTCACCTGAAATTGGTGAGTAGATTGGAATGGCTTGGCCGACCAAATTCTTACTTGGCTCAACTTGAACATTCTTTCCCCAAGTCTTTTCGAGGGTCGCAACAATTTCAGCATGCCGCGCTTCGGTCAGAGTTGATTTGCGCCAGAAGATCGTCAGTGCAATCGCTAGTAAAATAGCTGGAACGGCAAACATCATAATCTTGAACTTTATCTGCCCGGCAGCAGTAATTGATGCGGCGGTTGCGCCAGTTGTCATCCCAGCAAGGACGGCAATTTGGCCGACAGCCCCGTTTGAAATCGCGCCGCCAAGCTTATCTAGCAACGGTCGAACAGACAATGTGAGTGATTCGTCACGGTGACCGAGCTTCCACTGACCGTACTCAACGGAGTCGGAAATGATCATCAGGACAACCAGGAAGATAATCGCTTGGGGAACCTGGAATAACTCTGCCCCAACCAGAACCAATGCGAAGGATTTACCGGCAATCGTAAATACCAAAATTCCAGCCAGCATAATCCCGATACAGGAAGCAAACAAGTTGCGCCGATTAAATTTATCAACCAACTTAGGGAAAACCGTGACAGTCACCAAACTCATTAAGATGTTGATGGTTTGGAACACTGAGAACAAAGTTGATTTACCAAGGATAAATGTGAAGTAATACAACACCAGGGAATTCAAAATGTTGATCCCAATTGCGTAAACCCCATAGGTCAAGGCAATCCACATTAACTGATCATTCTTAGCCAACGTTGCAAAAATTTGTTTAATACCAACCGTGTTTTCCTTATTCTTCCGTAAATCGGATTGAACTTCATGGGTTCCAAAACCAACGATCCACGCGGTGATAATCCCCACAATCGCAACCATCAGGCCAAATGCAAACCAGCCCCGGGAGTCCCCGGTACCACCCGTTTTATTCAGCGAGAAGAACAGTACCAGTGGCATTACGATAACCCCAACTAGGCCACCACCAAGAGTTGAACCAACTCTGGCAGAGGAAGCCGTTCGCTCACGCTCCTTTGAACTAAATGACAGTGCAGGAATCATTGACCAAAACGCCACATCTTTAAAGGAATAGAAAATGTCCATTGTGATATATAAAATAGCAAACACAATCAAGTACAGAATTGGGTGCGTCCGGTTGATCCCCCCGAGATCAGTGAATAGGATCAATAGAATAACGGATGTAATGGTTCCGCCAACAACCACCCAAGGTTTAAACTGGCCGAACCGGGTTTTGGTCCGATCGATCCAGTTACCAATAAACGGATCGATGAACAGTTCGACAATTCGCAGTGCCGTGATGATCGACGTAATGTAAAGAATCATCCGGTCATCCTGAGCCTTGTTTCCCGAATTAAACAGGTGGGTGGTGACAAACATAATAAAATATGTGGACAGCGCCCCGTAGAACATGTCGTTACCAAACGCCCCGCAGGCATAGGACACTCGTGAAGTGATCTTTTTAAGCATGCTTTGTTCAGATTTCACTGAATTTTCCATAATTTTTCCCCTAATCGGTTTAGATTTAAAATCGATAATCGTTTACTGTTTATTTAATGGTAATGCAAAACGTTTATCAATTTAATGCTCATTCTAGTATGCGCTTACATAATTGTCAAGCGTTTATCAATTCCAACATTTAAATAAACCGTGATAACGATTAAAAACGCTTTATAACAGGCATTAAAGCAATTTTATTTACTCAAAGCCCCCCAATAAATCAATTGATTCGCAATTACCCAAGTTGGTGGATCCTTAAAAAGGATTGTATTTGTTTACTTGTTTACCCGTTCATTGAAAAATAAAAAAGCCCACTTTGCAGTGAACTTTTTCGGCCCGAAACCCCTGACAACTTAAACTGGCTCATCTAAATTGCCATTCTTAACTTTTTTTCAGTCACATTGACGTTTCGGTAAATTTTCTCAATTGTTTTTTCATAATCCTGATTTGCCACCCCAAAGACCAGCTTGATGTCACTACTCTGCTGGATCACCAACTGAATCTTGATCTGGCTGTTATCAAGCATGTCAAGGATTTTTCCCGCAACAGCTGGGCGCTTACCCAACTCATCAGAAACAACGGCAACTAGCGAAATGTCTTTAGCCAATTCAACACTGTCTAAATCACATTCGTTTCTCAACGCATCCATAATGGCGCCAACTTGACCCTTCACATCCCCGCGCCGGGCAATAAAGCTAAACGCGTCGGTACCGGATGGCAGATAGTCAAAGGCAACGTCGAAACGTTGGATAACCGCAAACACCTGCGACAAAATGTCGAGCCGCTTGCTGAGCTGATACTTATTAATCGTAATGATCACGTAATCCTTCTTACCGGCAATCCCAGTTACCAAATTAGCTGCACTTTCGCGAACATGGCTGACAACCAGCGTCCCATCCTCTTCAGGATGGTTGGTGTTCAAAATCGCAATCGGAATCCGCTTTTCGCGAACTGGCTGAACAGCTTCCTCTTGAAAGACGCTGATGCCCATGTAGGATAATTCCTGAAGTTCTTCGTAAGTTAATTCATTAATTTTTCGCGACTGGTCAATGATCCGCGGATCGGCCATTTTAATTCCAGAGACGTCGGTCCAATTTTCGTACAAATCAGCGCCCAGCAGGTTTGCCAGAATTGATCCGGAAATGTCGCTGCCGCCACGGGGCATTAAATGCGTTTTCCCATGTTCGTCAAGGCCATAGAAACCGGGAACCACAATTCGCGAACCGGGGGTGAGTAAGGATAAGAGGTGCTGCTTCGCTGCAGCATAATCAAAATGATGGTGGCTAAAAATCATGAATTGATTGGCATCCACGAACTGGAAACCAAGAAAATCAGCCATTAGTTTGGCAGTTAAAAATTCACCACGGGAAACCAGGTAGTCGTAACTAGCCTCAACGATCTGCGATTTAATAAGCCGAAGATCATCTTCAATCGCAACGTTGAGGTCCAGTGCGTCCCGGATCCCAATAAATCGATCCGCAATGTGATTAAATACCGGCAGGAAATCCTGGCCCCGATCTCTTAACTGCTCAATCTGAATCAGCAGGTCAGTGACTTTGATGGGTTCACTGGCACTTTTACCGGCAGCACTCACGACCACCGCTTTGCGATCAGCGTTAGCCCCGACAATCGCCTTGACCTTTCGAAACTGATCCGCGTCAGCGACTGAACTGCCGCCAAATTTTGCTACTTTCATGCATTCTCACCCTCCTTACCTGGCAGACTTGCCATAAATGCGGTTTCGTCTTTTTCGAGTACTTTTCTCATTAGTCGGTGCATTTCGCCGATTGGAATCTGCTGGACCAGCAGATAATCGCCACGGACACACGGGTTAAATTTCGCAAACAGATGTGAGCAGTCAATTTCTGAACGGACAACGTAATTGCTCCGTGTCAGATCCGAACGATACTTGAGCTTGCTCTTGAACTCACGCTTTAAATGTTCCTTGTTTTGGAAAATATCCAAGATATCTTGAATGACCGCGTTCGCAGTCGGGAGTTGCCCAGCTCCTTGCCCCATAAACTTGAGGTTACCAATTGTTTCGCCGTGAAGCGAAATCAGGTTGTAGTTATCGCAAGTGTTGGCTTCCAACGTATTCCCGTGATACAGGGTTGGTTCCACGACGTAGTCAAATTCCTTACCATTTTGATGGCTTTTACCCATCAATTTAACGGTGTAGCCCTTCTTGGCAAAATGGGAAATGTCGTCCTCGGTAACGTTACGAATGCCAAAGATCGGCAGGTCCTCGGTCGGCTTTACGAATAAATCATAAGCGATGTCACAGCTGATGCAGAGCTTGTTGGCAACGTCCAGGCCGTCAATGTCGGCACTGGGATCAGCTTCCGCATAACCCAAGGCTTGAGCTTTCAACAGCACATCGTTGAACGTTTCGCCGCTGCGCTTCATCTGATCGAGAATAAAATTGCTGGTTCCGTTGAAAATTCCCTGAATCTTGTTAACATCGTCTACTCGCAGGGCCCGCTCTAAGCCTTGGATCCAAGGAATCCCACCGCCAACACTTGATTCAAAGTAGAACTTCGTATCATTCTCAGCGGCAACCTTGGTAAATTCGTCCATGTAACGCGCAATCACCGCTTTATTAGCGGTGATGACATGCTTCTTATGTTTGAGCGCCTCGAGTATGTACTGATGAGCCGGTTCAATCCCACCGATCACTTCGACGACGATATCAACGTCATCATCGTTTAAAATTTCATCGATGCTGTCAGTCATTTCCGGTAAATTCGGTTTTTTATTTTTTCTGATTAAAATGTGCTTCACATGGAGGTTTTGGGTTAAACGGCTTGCCTTCTTAATAATTTTATAAACACCCGTGCCGACCGTTCCAAACCCTAGTATTGCAATATTCACAGCTGTAACCTCCCATTTCTCTCGTGTGTTCATTAATAATAAACACTTGTTTTTTAACTGAAAACAGATTATCATAATAGTCACAGAAATGCAAGGAGTAAAAGTCGATGAATACAAATTATACGAGTACGAGAGACAATTCAGTTCACCTTTCCGCAAAACAAGCGATCAAAAAGGGCTTCGCCGATGACAAGGGATTGTTCGTTTACCCTGAATTGGGCCAGAACCAACTGAATCTAAATGAAATCTTAAAATTAAATTATCATGATATTGCAAAAACCGTGCTGGCAAAATTATTGCCGGACTTCTCTAAGGAAGAAATTGATGAGAGCGTCGAGCAGGCATACCGGAATAGCTTTGATTCCGATAAGATTACGCCGGTCGTCGACGTTGATAACTTCCATGTATTGGAATTGTTCCACGGACCAACCAGCGCATTCAAAGACGTTGGTCTTCAACTCTTACCACAACTGATGAAGCACGTGCTGACTGACGATAACAAGGTCATGATCTTAACGGCTACCAGCGGGGACACTGGTAAGGCGGCTCTGGAAGGATTCAAGGATCTGCCAAATATGGGGATCACCGTCTTTTACCCGGATGGCGGCGTCAGCAAGATTCAAAAGCTACAGATGACCACCACCGGCGGCAGTAACACGCGGGTTGCCGCCATCAGGGGAAACTTTGACGACGCGCAAACCAACGTTAAACTCATTTTTAACGACCAAAAATTAAAGGACCAGCTTGGCGATAAAGTCAGCCTTTCCAGCGCCAATTCCATTAACATCGGCCGCCTAATTCCCCAAGTCGTTTACTACTTTGATGCCTATAAACAGCTCGTCAATAAGGGCGCGATCAAAGCTGGCGATAAAGTTAACTTCACCGTTCCCACTGGAAACTTTGGTGACGTGCTGGCCGGCTACTACGCGAAGCTACTGGGCCTCCCCGTTAACAAATTCGTGGTTGCCTCTAACGAAAACAACGTCCTGGCCAACTTCTTTGAGACCGGCGTGTACGACCGCAACCGCCCATTCTTCCAGACAGTGGCGCCAAGTATGGACATCCAAATTTCAAGTAATTTCGAAAGACTTCTATATTATAAGAGCGGTGAAGACACCGCTTACATCAAACAATTGATGGACGATCTGGAAGACAGCGGCAAGTACCGGGTTTCAAAGGACGTCCTCAAAGCCGTTCAGGAAGACTTCTATTGTGGCTACAGTACCGACGACGAAATTGAGGCAGCCATCAGAGACGTTTACAACCAGAATGGTTACCTGATGGATCCCCACACCGCCGCGGGTTACAAGGTGATGCGGGACTATCAAAAATTGGATGACACGCCAATGATTCTGCTCAGTACGGCCAGTCCGTATAAGTTCGTCAAGGCAGTGGCCACTGCGGTTCTTCCAGAGGAAGCGGACTCGGATAATGTTCTTCAGACGATGAAGGATTTGTCGACAAAAACAAAGACGGCCATTCCCGATAATTTAGCGAAAGTATGGGAATTACCGGTTAGACACGAAACCGTTATTGATAAATTAGATATGGAAAGTTATGTAAAGGCGCAGGTTGAGGAGGTATTCTATGATAAAGATCAAAGTTCCAGCCACTAGTGCAAATGTCGGCGTTGGTTTCGACTGTATGGGTCTCGCGGTATCGTACTACTCAACCATCAGTTTTGAAGAAAGCGCAGCCAAACTAACGATTACCGGCTGCCCGACCGAATTTCAAAACGAAGACAACTTGGTTTACAAGGCATTTGTGAAGGGCTGTGACTACCTCGACAAACCGGTGCCTAACGTTAAAATTGACATTGAAAGTGACGTTCCGGTTGCCCGCGGGCTTGGCAGCTCCTCAGTCTGTGTCGTTGCCGGCCTTAAAGCCGCCAGCGTTTGGTTCGACAATCAAATCTCAACCGATCAGCTCTTGGTTCTCGCAACTGAAATGGAAGGCCATCCCGATAACGTCACCCCAGCCATTTTGGGCGGCCTGTGCGTTTCATTTCTCGACGATCACAACCAGCCCCAGGTTATTAAATATAACGTCAATGACCGGCTGAACTTTGTGGCGCTGATTCCCGATTACGAGGTCAGCACTCATGAAGCCCGCAAGGTGTTACCGAAAACGATGAGTTACGCCGACGCCATTCATCAAGTCAGCCGTTGTGCGGTCATGACCAAGGCTTTGGAAGTCGGTGACATGCATCTGATTCACGAGTCCTGTGATGACCGGATGCACGAACCCTACCGAGCAAAATTAATTCCGGATTATGACCAGGCAAAGGCCATTAGCGAAGCATCTCATGGTACGATGTATATTAGTGGCAGTGGTTCCACAATGATGGCAATCACGCCCAACGAAGCATCAGCCGACGCAATCGTCAAAAACGCGCGAGCAGCCTTTCCGAATTGGAAAATTCGGAAAATGGCGGTTGATTTGGCCGGTGTACAGAGTGAGGTAAGCGAACGTGGAAAAGTACTACATCGTTGATAGCTCGATTTTACCCGAGTCCTTTGACAAAGTGATTCAGGCTCGGCAATTACTGGAAAGCGGCAAAGTTCGCCAAGTCAGTGAAGCCGTGAAGGTCGTAGGCATCAGCCGGGGAACCTATTACAAATACAAAGATCTGGTATTTTTACCAGAGGAGAACATGATCGACCGAAAGGCGGTCATTTCCCTGATGCTAGAGAATCGTCGCGGCATGCTCACAAAAATCCTGCAGACGGTTTCCGAATCCAGCGCCAGCGTGTTAACGATTAACCAAAACATTCCGATTCATAACATCGCCAGTATTGTGATTTCATTGGATCTTAGCAACTTAACCGGGACCGTGGATGATCTGCTGGAAAACCTCCGCCAGGTGAGCGGTGCAAGTAACGTGCAGCTAGTGTCGATTGAATAACTAACGTTCATTAAATGATATGCAAAGGCACCGAAACAATCCAGATAGTTGGATTGCTTCGGTGCCTTTTAATTTATGACACATTAATTTGAAATGTTTATTAAGCACACACGAAATATCGAGAAACTGATTAATGGTATTTTGATGACTTCACCCTATTAGAGAATGTCATTAAATGCTCTAATCATCCCGCGTCTGATTCAGAAAATCCCAATCACTTTTAGACATTAAAACAACACTATTTTCATCCTTACCATCGGGGTCCGTGATCATGACCGGCTTTCGCTGCTCATTCACATACTTAATCAGTTCGGAAAGATGCTGCTGGGCATCACTTGGCGTGTATTCTTTCATAGTTTCACCTCAATCGGAAAACAGATTCTTCGAAAATTCTTTATTTTCCAACCACAACCAACGACTTAATTGCCTCGCGCTTCGCCATTGCCTGGTAAGCATCGTCAATCTGGTCAAGACCAAACCGCTTCGTGAAGACTTTCCCTGGGTGAATATCACCATCCAGGACCGCCTTCAACAGAACCGATTTATCGTAGGTTGTGACTGAGGCCGGACCCCCAGCAATTGCGAGGTTACTGTAAAATGGGGCGGTCAGATCCGTCTTTGGCGTGTGTGGTAGGCCAACCCGGCCGACAATCGCACCTGGACGGGCAATTTTCATTGCGGTATCAGTCGATAATTCGCTGCCGACGCATTCGAGAACCGCGTCAGCACCAGCGCCATTTGTCAGGGCCATGACCTTAGCAACCGCTTCATCCCCCCGCTCCGGGACAATGTCGGTGGCACCAAATTCGGTTGCCAACTTCTGGCGGTCTTCATGGCGACTCATGGCAATAATGCGGGTCGCGCCACGTAATTGGGCGGCGATCACGCCACACAGCCCAACGGCGCCATCACCAACAACGGCCACCGTATCGCCGGGCTTCACGTTGGCAACCCTGGCAGCGTGGTAGCCGGTTGCCATGACATCAGCCAGCGACAACAGTGAATTTAACATCCCATCACTGTAATCATCCGGTTTACCAGGCACTTTAACTAACGACCACTCCGCATGCTGGTATCGAATGTATTCGGCTTGATAGCCAACACTGAAGTTATCGGAATGGCTTTGGCAGCTTCCTTCATAACCAGCGCGACAAGCAGCACAGTGACCACAACCGTGCGTAAACGGGGCAATCACAAAGTCCCCGGGCTTCACCGTTGTGATGGCATTACCAACTTCTTCCACCACGCCAATGGCTTCATGGCCGGTATTGTCGGAATTGGCTTCCTTATCTTCAAGGCCGCGGTAGGCCCACAAATCCGAACCGCACACACAGGCCCGAACCACGTGAATGATCACGTCGTCATTGGCCTGAATAGTCGGCTTTTCAATATCTTTAATTTCAACTTTTCCTGGTTTAACAAATAATGTTGATTTCATTTTAAGCGCTCCTTATCCGTTTGGATTAACTTGGTTCACGTTCATTTTATCACTTAAAATGTAACCGCTGGCACCGATTATTTTGATGGCTTACAAGTTATTTTGAAGACAAAAAAATCTCCCAGCAATTAAGAACTGGGAGATCAAAACTTAGTTAACTTGATTTGTTAATATACGTATATTATACCATCAAACATACATATTGTCAACGTTGCCACAAAGCCCAACTCGATTCTGCCACGGTGGCAACCTCATGCCCGAAATTGACTAACTGAAATCTTATTAACGACGTGGGGCTGCAACAAATCTTTCTGCCGATAAGCGACAAACGCAAGAATTGCGATGACTACCGCTTGAAGTGGGATCATAATGGTATTTGGCCAGTTCCCAACGGACACGAACAACGAGAGGTAAGCCATCCCATTGTTCAGCATATGTAACCCAATTGATGTTAACAGGGTGTTGGTCTTCAAGTAAGCCCAACCGAGAATCAGTCCCATGACGAAGTACACCCCAAACTGCGCGAGGCTGGCAACGGCATGAAGGCCAGCAAAGATCAGGCTGCTGACAATGATCGGCACCCAGAAAAGATCGTCCTTGAAAAGCAGGTTAATCAGCAGTCCCCGAATCAGTAACTCTTCAACGATTGGCGAAATAATGACTACCATGATGCCAACCGTTAGGATCGTGTTGGGATTGATCATATTCTGAATTTCCTGCTGGTTGCGAGTCGTTCTAATGATCATTTCAAAAAACCGGCTCGACAGACAAATCGCCGTAAACCCAATCGCAACGGCCCAAATGATGCCGGCCCAAGAAACTGACCCCCGACTCGCCCGTTGTGAACGCGCCATGACGCTCTTATAGATGTGGTAGGTAAACCAGATTGATAACGCGCTTAGCAGTGCCGTGGCGATTGCCAGCCCAATGATTAAAGCAATTGACCGATGGCGGACGAAACTGCCAATTACCAGTGGTATATCAACTAACTGATAAATAATGTATATCACTAAGAAATATGAGATTGTCGTAACGATGGCACCTTTTTTGATTATTCGATTCATAAATACGCTCCTTACTTTTCCGAAACCCGCCGTCGGTCAGAAATCGAATCTTCCTGAATACTTAACCCGTTACCCACCAATATCAAACCAATGAGGGCACCGACAAGATCCAAATAGAAATTAAAATGAATGGCTGAAAGATCCGAAATCACATCGAACAGATTTGAAATTAACAAAAACAGCCCCAGCCAAAAATCGATTGTCTGGTAGAAAAGACGATTGAACATTCGTCGACACTTCATACCCTGTCCTCCCCATATCTGGTTGACTAGTGTCACATACTACTCTCCAGCCAAATCAGCTCATCACAAATCAGTTATTTCGTTTATAATGATGAGAGATACCTAATCGACTGGAGGCCTTCGCTTGCAAATTGGAGACAAATTGAGACAGCTACGGAACCAACATAACTTAACCCAGCAGGAACTCGCCGACACGCTCCACCTCTCCAGAAAAACCATTTCCGGGTGGGAAACCGGCCGCAGCTATCCAGACATTAACAGCCTGATCCAGATCAGCGAACTTTTTCACGTACCCACTGATGACCTTCTAAAAGATAATCACATGCTCAAGCACTACGCCGAGCAAACTAAGTTGAACAAGAAGGATGTCAAAATTGAGCGGGTTACCTATGTCATCAATATCGTGATGTTGATCCTGGGCTATGTCCAGATGTTTCACTTTGGCGGCATGCACTCACCGTTCATCACGCTATTTCTGCTGATCAACATGATCATGTTCATTTCCCACTACTCAAACTGGGAGAGCTTCAAACGAAAAGCCAAGTTGGCGGCAACCATTATCGCATTTTTTGTCTTCTTAGCCCTCAACATCCTGACGATCCCCTTCAACGATCACTTTATCGGTCATTTGGCCAAGAATGATAATATCCAAAATGTCGGTATGGCCACCGGTGAGTTTGTGTTGATTCTGCTCATCACCCTGAGCCTCACGTTGGTTGTCTTTTTCCGGGTGAAACATCGAAAAGATTGAACGCTAAAAAAGTGGTTCAAACACGGGCAACTGACCAACTCCAGTGAATGGGGTTGATTAAATCATAGAATTCCGACGTCAAGAAGGCAAGCTATGGTTGGGAGACATGGGAAAAATGGGAATGCAACCGGTGGGTGACATGGTAGAAGTTCAGTCATAATAAGATATTCATACGCTTTTTTAGAGTGCATAAAAGAAATCGGAAACCACAAGTTACTGAGTGGTTTCCGTTTTTTGATAAGCTTATTCGTCAAAAAGCAATCCAGAAGCTCTAAGACTAGCTAACTCGTCTTATGCCTCGGACCAGCACTTCCGTCTGATGTAGCGTGCTTCAAATCGTTTTCAATATATATACTAGGGTCCGTCTGAAAACTTTATTTCAG